>CAMCSH010000131.1 GCA_945877655.1 Lentisphaera araneosa HTCC2155
TGCACATGGAGCTTCTCAAAGCCAATGTGCTGGACGGGGAGAACTCTTGACTCTCGAGGCCAAAGAATGAGCTTTCTTTCGGGTCTTTGTTGCTTGGTGCAGGAAGGCTTTGGTATTCGCCATTTTTGTTTTCATAAAAACATCCCGAATCAATCATGTCGATCTGTCCATCCCCATTCAACTCAAGCATCAAGGGGCTGGCTTGCGGAGTAGCGAAACACGTGTTTTCATCCCAGTCGCCGAAGTCCTTGCCATTGCCGCGATACCATCTCGGATTGCCGCCGACCATACCTTTGTAGCCTGAGGTGATGAGGTCGGTCTTGCCATCTCCGTCGACATCGCCGAATTGAATCACGCTGAGGCTGATCCAGCGGGCGTAGTTGATGTATCTCTGATTGTCGACTTGCAACCAGTTGCCACAAAAGGCGATGCCGAGGGTGAAGAAGATGAAGAGCAGTTTGAGAAAGTGGGAACTGAGGCAGCGGTGATGAACAATGACGGTCCAAAATCCGAAGATCAACCAAAGCCCCAGAAATAGCTTGTCAAAGGGACTCAACCAGAAGAACAAAATGATGCCGACATAGGCCGAAAATTGCCAAGCCAAACGCCGATCCCATTTCTGGAAAGGAAAATGAATCAGAATGAGGACGGGCAGAAAAAAAGGCAAGGTTACGGCACTCAGATAGTCGCCACTGTTGTCGCCGCTGAAATGAGCCGACAGGTTCAGTCCCAGGCACGCAAGGGAAGCGAGACTCGCGAGGGCGACAAAGATGCGCTCTCGTCTGTCGTAGATCGGGTCAGTGTCTGTCATGAGCACGCTCCAGAAGTTTGCTTCCATTCTACTGCCGAAGCCTCTCCAATAGCAAATCAATTTTCCGGTGTCGGCTCGCCACTGCTGGCGATGCGGGGAGATGGCGCTAGTATCTGCGACTTGCAAAAACCAGTGATTTTAAGGAGTTCTCATGAGATTCGAAGGACAAAACGTCTTGGTATCGGGCGGAACCCGCGGCATCGGCCGCGGCATTGCCGAGGCCTTTCTGCGTGAGGGCGCCTGCGTTCTCGTCAGCTCCAGCTCGGGCGGCAAGGCCTGGGAAGAACTTCAAGCAGCCCACCCCGAAGCGCTCGCCGCCGGACGCCTGCACCACCTCGCCTTCGACGTCGCCGACTTCGCCCAGTGCGAAGCCGCCTTCGCCAAATTGCCCTTCGAAAAGCTCGACGTCCTGATCAACAGCGCCGGCATCCGCAAGGACTCCATCGTCGGCGCCATGCCGGTCAGCGACTGGCAACGCGTCCTCGATGTCAACCTCACCGGCACCTTCAACCTCAGCAAGCTCGCGGTGATGAAGATGTCCCGCGCCCGCTACGGCCGCATCGTCAACATCACCTCGCCTTGCTCCTACTTCGGCTTCGAAGGTCAATCGAACTACGCCGCCTCGAAGGCCGGCCAGATCGCCTTGGCCCGCTCGCTGTCGAAAGAAGTGGCGCGCCGCAACATCACTGTCAACGGCGTCTCGCCCGGCTTCATCGGCACCGAGCTGATCGCCGACCTGCCGGCGGAACTGGCGGCGAAGTACAAGGACCAAGTGCCCTTGAAGCGTTTCGGCACGGTCGCCGAAGTCGCTTCTTGCGTTCTCTTTCTCGCCTCTAAAGAGGCCTCGTACGTCACCGGCGCCACCCTGGAAGTCACCGGCGGCCTCTGAGCGGAATCCGGGTTTTCCCAAAAGGAGCGGGGCGACCCGCTCTTTTTAATTGCCCGAAATCACTGTGTACAAAGCTCTCCGGCTCTTGTAAAGAGACTGGGAATCAAGTATTCTCAGGGGTTTTCATAACACGGGTTCTATTTATATCATGAAATTGATCGACGCACTGAGCTCAGAGCGCTGTCTGCTGATTCAAGCAGAGCGGCGCGACGCGGCGTTGCGTGAAATCTGCCGCCATGCCGTCGCTCTGCTGCCGGATTCGGAAGCTTTTCTCCAAGCGCTTTTCGAGCGGGAAGCTTTGATGAGCACCGGCCTCGGCGACGGCGTCGCTTTCCCCCATGCCCGCAGCAAACAGGTGCAGGATTTCTTCATCGTCGCCGGCTTGGCGCGTCAGGGAATTAACTGGGATGCCCTCGACGAACGCCCGGTGAAGCTGATTTTCACCATTGCCGGACCGATGGACCGCCAGGAACACTATCACACCCTCCTCGCCAATTTGGCCTCCCTGCTGAAGACTCCGGGGCTGAAAGAGTCCTTGCTAGAAAGCGAAAATGCGATTGATTTCCATACCAAATTAAAACTTGCCGCAGGAAACTGAGATGTCGGATGACAAAAAACTGAAAATCGTCGGTAAGACGCCGGAGATCGGGCGTGGCACTCATCTGGTGCTGCGCGGTGGCGTCCAATCGGAAGATGGCGCCCGGCCTCTCTTGATTCGCAAGCAGAACAACACCTTGGCGCCGCAATCTTTCGCCGACGCCACCGTCAATCCGCCAGCTCCTCGCGGCCTCTTGATGAAGCAGCCCGGCGCCTCCCACGGCCCGGAAAATCCCGCCACTCCGCCGCCGGAAGCCGCCCCTGCCCGCGGCCTCTTGATGAAGCAGCCCGGCGCCTCGCGCGGCCCGGAAAATCCCGCCACTCCGCCGCCCGAAGCCCCCCCGGCCCGCGGACTCCTGATGCGTCAAGCTGTCGCGATTCCCGCACCGGCTGAAACTCCTGCCCCGGCCGAACCCGTCCGCGGCTTGGTGATGAAACAAGCGGTTCCTCCTCCCCCCGAAGCCCCGCCGATTTCCGATTCGCAGAAAGCCAATGCAATCAGGCCATCCTTGTCCCGCACCATCGTTCCGGTCATGCCCGCCGCCCAGATCATCGACTCCCAGCCGGTCAAGACCATCCAAGCCGCCAGCCGTCCTCTCGCCGCCGCTGCCCGAAACGTCGCCGGAGGCCTCTTCGGCGAAGTCAAACAGGCGAAACGACTGAACCCGATGAACTCGACCTTGATGGGCGAGACCGACAACGCCGTGCAGCCCGCCTTGCCGCCGCCGGTGTACGAAGAAGAGGAGGCCCCCGCTCCTGCGCCTTCGGCCTTCCGCCCACGCCTCGGCAACACCGAAATCCTCGATGCCATGGGCAATGTCTACTGCCGCGTCGAAATCGGCCAATACTACATCGGCGCCGATGCCGAGCGCCATATCGTTCCGGCCGCCTTCACCCTGGCCAAATACCCGGTCACCAAGCGCCAATTCTTCGACTACCTGCTCGAAACCGGCGTCCGCTTCTCTCCCGAGGAAATGCTGGCGGTCAACACCGTCGCCCCTTACGATGAATGCCCGATGGTCATGCTGAGCTGGAACGACGCCAAAGATTATTGCCGCTGGCTCCGCAAAAAGACCGGCGAATACTACAACCTCCCCTTCGTCGTCGAATGGGAAGCCGCCGCCCGCGGCAAAGAAGGCTTGCCCTATCCCTGGGGCATCCAAGACCCCAGCACCGACATGGCCAACTTCCAGGACGGCTCCTTCGTCCCGGTCTCTACCGCCGCCGTCGACTATTACGAAAGCAACGTCTCCCCCAGCGGCTGCGTCGGCATGGTCGGCAACGTCATGGAATGGACCAACGACAGCTACGAAGACGATCGTGAACCCCACATCCTCAAAGGCGGGTCCTGGCGCGCCGGCATCGACCACTGCAACACCTGGGCCGATGTCATCTCCTTCCCTCCCGACA
The DNA here is from genome assembly GCA_945877655.1 of Lentisphaera araneosa HTCC2155. Taxonomy (GTDB): domain Bacteria; phylum Verrucomicrobiota; class Lentisphaeria; order Lentisphaerales; family Lentisphaeraceae; genus CAMCSH01. Next base: position 3,708 of record CAMCSH010000131.1, read on the forward strand.
AGCGGATGGACTTCGTCGGTCTGCGTCTCCTCTATGTGCCGAAAGAGATGTTCCCCGCCTACAAGGTGAGCAACCTGCAGGTTTGAACCGGGTTGAAAGGTTGAACGGTTGAAAGGCAAACTCATGAGCTGCGGTGACAGAATGAAAACCCCTAGGGATTTTTATGGCCTGTCCGTCCTTGTGCCTGCTTCAACTCCACCTTTAAACCCGTCAACCTTTCAACCTCTCCACTGACATGGCCAAAGCTGTGGCGAAAAAATCCGCCGCGCCGCTGCGCCCCAAGGCTCCGCCCAGCGAGCCCGAGGCGCCGCGTCCGGATCAGGATCTCGCCGGATTTCTCCGCTACCTGAAAGCCGAGCGCCAGGCCTCGTCCCACACCCTCGATGCCTATCGCCGCGACATCCGCCGCTTCTGCCTCGAACACTTCCGCCGCGACCCGCTGCTGCAAGAAATCACCTGGTCGAGCCTGACCGTGACCAAGGCCCGCCTCTTTGCCGCCGGCCTGCAGAAAGCCGGCATGGCCACCGCCAGCATTCTCCGCCACATGTCCTCCCTGCGCTCCTTCTGCGACTTCCTCGTCCGCGAAGGTCGCCTCGCCGACAACCCCTTCGCACAACTGCGCGGCGCCCGCCGTCAACGCCGCCTGCCCAAGGTCATCGCACGCGAAGACATCGCCCGCCTTTTCGCCGCGCCCCGGCAGCATTGGGACCATCAGACCGCCGACGCCGGAGAAGGGCGTCGCATCGAAGGTGATTTCGCCTCACGTCGCGACCTGGCGCTGCTTGAGGTGATCTATAGCGGCGGCCTGCGGATCGCCGAAGCCCTCGGACTGGATTTGAACGACCTGAATCTCGACGCCGCTTTGATGAAGGTGCGCGGTAAAGGCCGCAAAGAACGCATGTGCCATCTCGGCCGCCCCGCCCTCGACGCCCTGCGCGACTGGCTGCAATGCCGCGGCAACACCAGCGGCGCCCTGTTCTGGGGCCGCTCCAGCGGCGAACGCATGACTTCGCGGGCCGCGCAAATCAACTTCAAGAAATACCTCCTGGTCGCCAATCTGCCGCAAGATCTGACGCCGCACAAACTCCGCCACTCCTTCGCCACTCACCTCCTCGAAGCCGGCGCCGATCTCCGCGCCGTCCAGGAACTCCTTGGCCACGCCTCCCTTAGCACCACTCAGATCTACACCCACATCACCCCCGAACGCCTGCAAGAAGTCTATTCCAAGGCCCATCCGCACGCGTGAGGGGGATCTCATAAAGTCATGGTTTGTAGTCCCGGCTTCAGCCGGTTGTTGAGCTCAAATTGCACTCGGAACAAAGAACAGAACACACCGGCTGAAGCCGGGACTACAAACTTGAGCTCAAAACGAAGAGCACTCACACTCGTCGATCGCGGGCTCAATCGGCCCTGCGCGTCTTGCCGCCGGACCACAGATCCATCAGATCGAAAAGAGCGCTTCGGCAGCTGCTGAAGACCCGCTCTTGAGCGAGGATGTGCGGCAGCTCTTGCACAAAGGTGCCGGCAGCGAGATCGCAAGGACAAGCGGCGGCGACGGCGATGACTTCTTCGGGGCCCATTTCCAAGTGGAATTGCAAGCCGAGGGCTCGATGCAGAACAAAGGCCTGGTTGAGGCAGGCTTCGCTGCGGGCGAGGCGCTGGGCCCCGGGCGGCAGGGCAAAGGTGTCGCCATGCCAATGGATCACCTCCAGGCTGTCGGGGAGGAAGGAAGTGAGAGGATGGCGCTGCGCTTCTGGCGTCCACTGGATCGGGAAGCAGCCGATTTCGCGTTCGGGATTGCGGCGGACTCCGGCACCGGCGGCGACCGCAAGAAGCTGGGCGCCCAGGCAGATGCCGAGGATCGGCAGGCGGCGCTTGAGGGCTTGCCGGAGCAGGCTGACTTCGGCATCGATCCAAGGATGCAGAGCTTGATCGTGAACCCCCATCGGGCCACCCAGTGAGATCAAGGCCTCAATCCGCTCAATCGGAGGCAAGGGTTCCTGCCGATCGAGGCGAATGATTTCGAGTTGATGGCCACGCGCGTCCGCCCAAGCGGCGATGCGGCCGGGACCTTCGAACGATGCGTGCTGGAGCATGGTGATGTTCATGAAAGCGGTTCCTTGCGTCCAGGAGGATACCGCCTGGCGGCGACATGGGAATGAAGAAAGTGTAAAAAAGTCGAGGGCCAACAGCTTGACTTCATTCCAAGTGACGGCATTATCCGGTCCACCATCGCGGAAGGGTGGTCGAGTTGGTTTAAGTCAGCTGTTTCGAAAGCAGCCGTAGAGTAATCTACCGAGGGTTCGAATCCCTCCCCTTCCGCCACTGATTTTCAAGGGCTTGCATCGGAAGATGAAAGCCCTTGCTCTTTGGCGGCATGGCATCAAAAAGCAGCGGCGCCTCATGGGCACCGCTGCTTTTGTCACCTCACGTCGGGGAGCTGATTAAAGGCATCCTTCATCAAGCCCGGACTGAGAGTCTGTGGCCAGATGATTGGAGATTCCGATTTGCCGTCGTACCAGAGGTAGAGAGGCACCGATTTGCGCTTGAATTCCTTCAGGCCGGCACTGACTTCCGGATCCATGAATTCCTTGTCGGTGGCATCGGCTTCCATGTAGACGACGCCTTTTTTCAAAGCGACAGCGCGCACCTCTTCGTTCAGCATGGAAGACTTTTTATTCACTTGGCAGATGACACACCATGAGGCAGTGAAATCGACAAAGACGGGGCGGCCTTGGGCGAGGTAGGCCTTGATCTTGGCGCGATTGTAGGGTTCCCAGACTTGCCCATGAGCAGGAGCAGCATTGGTCTCTACGGCATTCTTTTTGGCCTCTTCCTGAGCGGCGAGGAAAGCCTTGCGCTTTTCGTCACGGGAATCCTTGACCAGCTTCATACTGCCGCCGAGCGAAGCGAGGCCGATGAGGGCGGCGAGGGTGATGGCGGTCCAGCGCGGGCCGGGATCAAGGTGAGGCAGTCCCCAGGTGCCGTAGATCCACAGGGCGAGGCCAAGCGCAATCATGGCTCCGAGGAGCCACAGGCCGGTCCCAATGTCGGTCATGTCGATCACTGGCTTGAGGAAGAAGACGCAGGCGGCGAGCATGACAAAGCCCATGGCCGTTTTGAAATGTTCCATCCAAGCGCCAGGGCGAGGGAGGATCTTGGCAAAGCCGGGGGTCACGGCGGTGAGGATGAAGGGCAGCGCCAAACCCAAGCCCATACAGGTGAATCCGAGGAAGATCCACGGAGCCGGCTGATCGAGGATCTGAGAAGTAGCAGCGCCAAGGAAAGGACCGCTGCAAGGAGTGGCGACGACTGTGGCCAGGACTCCCGAGAAGAAAGAGCCGGACAGGCCCGTACGTTGCACTGAGCCGCCGACACCAGTCAGCGAGCTGCCCATCTCGAAGACGCCGAAGAGGTTGACCGCCAAGATGAAGAGAATGAGAACCATGGCGCAGCTGAAATACGGGTTCTGGACTTGGAAAGCCCAACCGGCTTCACTGCCCGCTTGGCGTACAGCGAGAAGAATGCCGACCAAGACCCACATCGACACGAGCAGCCCAGCGGTGTAGGCGAGGGCTTGTTTCAAGGATTCCTGCCGAGATTGCTGCGACTGCTTGACGAGGCTCATGAGTTTGAGTGAGAGGACCGGGAAGACGCAGGGCATCAGGTTGAGGATGACGCCGCCGAGGAAGAGGAAGGCGAGCATTTTCCAAACACTGAGCTTTTCATCAGCGCCGTTTTCCTCTCTGGCTTCCGAGTCTTTCGCGAGCTCTGCAGGCTTCGCGCTTTCGACTGGCTTGATGGCGGCGGGTACTTTCTCGCCAGAATCAAGGCTTAAGTCATTTTTTTTTTCGCTGCTCGGAGCAGCCGCGGCTTTCGGCAGGTCGAGTTTGTCGAGAATCAGGCCTTCGTGGCCGGTGAGGATGAGGCCGCTGAGGGGGAGCTTGATTTCTTTCGGCAAGGAAGTCGACCAGAGGCCGTCTTTGAAAGTCCACTTCAGGTCGGGGACAGTCTGTTCGACCGAGGCGACGTCTTCGGCGAGGATGATCTTATCGGCCTTGAGATCGGCGGAACCAGCGAAGCTGAGGAGGTGGACACCGTCTTTTTCCATCAGGGTGATCTTGCCGAAGCTGGGGAAGCTGAACTTGGCGAGGGCGGCGGCGAAGGCGGGGTTGGCCTTCTGCGGACCGACGGCGATTTCGGTCTTTTCTTTGGGCATGCCCATGTTGCAACCCGTGAGATCGCAGAATTGGAACTGGCCACTGAGCTTGAGGACGGCTTTACCAGAGGCGGCGGTGATTTCGGCGTCGGTAACGAAGGCGCCAGTCACCGGATAGCTGAAGGAGCGGATGGTTTCATTGCCGATCTTGTAGGCGTGAAAATGCGGCACCGAGAAGAGATTGCCGCCGATCTTGACGCCTTCGCCCTTCCATTCCGGCATGGCAGGCAAAGAGATGCAGCCGGAGTTGATCCAGTACCACCACCAGCCCTTCGGCGGCGTGATTTCGACCAGCACCCGGACCTTGCTGCCCTGAGGCGCGCTGAGGAACTCCGGCGTCAGCTTGAACTGCAGCGTCTCATCGGCGGCGGGCTCGAGCAGATCGTCGAAACCTGCGGCGCGGAGCTGGGGCGTCCAGAGAGCGCAGAGGAGCGCCAGAATCAGGGCAAGGATACGAGGCATGGGGTCTTCCTGTTTTGGTTCAACATTTGTCTAGACGGATGTCCGCCGGGATTTCTGCATTCAATCTGAGAATATAGGGGGCAGCAGCGATGAGGGTTTCCTGTACCAGATCTTCGGCGCTATGATGATCGCGCAAACCGCTATAAGCAGCTGTAGAGTCGATCTGAATGTTCCATCAAGGCGTCTGGACTGAGTGGAGTCACGCGGCTTTCCTTCGCTTCGGATAAAACGCTGAGCTCCGGTAGGAGCTCAGCGCCGGTGATTTTACTTGGCGGCTTTTTTCAGGCACTTGCCGGTCTTCGGGCAGTATTCGTTGCCAGCTTCGTCGGTCAAGTGAGCGGTTTTGGCGTCGACGCTGAGCATCTTGCCGTTCTCGACCGGCTTGCCGGTTTTGGCATCCAGCTCAACCCCGGATTTCGGGCAGAAATGGCGTCCGTCATTGTCGATCAGATGACCACTTTTCGGGCAGACGCCGAGATCGCCTTTGGCTTTGGCGGGCATTTCCGCGGCCGGGACGGCGGGTATTTCGGCACAGATCGGAGCGGGGCTGAAATGGCAGAAGGCGGCGATCAGGGTGGTGGCGAGGAGTTGCATCTGGGGAGTCCTTGGTTTTTTGGGTTTCAGGAACCATGCGGTCCCAAGACTGAGTTGCCGGACTTGGACGCAGATTAACATCGTAAAAGAAGAATTCTGAAAGATTTTTGGCTCTCCTGTGATTTTTGTGGATTGATCTTTAGCTACAAGTTGCTCGACCCCGAAGCGGGTCGGAGATTTTAGCCCAGGGTTGAGCCGCATCGGCGACACCCTGGGTAAAAGATCGTTATGAAAATGACCCCAACGGGGTCGAGGAAGGCTCGAATCCGGGAGGTTAGTGCAAACTTGGCCTACACTCGGGGGCTGCCTGCGGTTCTCCTTGACCCCTTCGGGGTCGCGAATCTTTGGACTGCTGACCCAGGGTGTCGCCGATGCGGCTCAACCCTGGGCTAAAATCCCGCCACTCCTTCGGAGTGAATCAGCCAAACCGCGGCGATGCTTGCAGCCCCAGTCATGTTATCTACCCACAAACATGCCGAGAGAGCCAGATTTTTCGACGCTCTTGCGGAATCATCAGGATCTCAATCACCAATCACTCCTTCACAATCGGGCCCTTCGGCAGCGAGTCAAGGAAGATCTTGCCGAAGGAAGAGCCGGTGAGGCGGGGGTCGAGCACGACCACCATGCCGTGGTCGGTGGCGCTGGGGTCCACTTGGCGTCTTTGAAGGCGTCGAGATTCTTGCCGTCGAAGAGGACCGTGGTCCCTGAATTTCTCTTCCCTCGACTGGATTGGACTTTTCAGCGAGGGCGGGTCCTTTCCGGTCATGAAAAACTTCCTTCACCGATTTGCCCTCGCCGCAATCGTCGCGTTCCTGGTCTCCTGCGGCCACCTGTCGCGGCTGGACATCGACCCTGATGCCGCCGCCGCGCGGGCCTTTGCCCTCCATGGCGATCTGCGTCAGGAGGTCGATGGACTGGCTGCTTCCCTGGTGCCGGAAACCACGCCAGGCCTGATCGTCGGGGTGCTCGAGGCCAACGGCCGCATGAGCTTCTTCTCCTATGGTTTTGCGGAGCTCGCGACGGGCCGCAAGATTGATGCTGACACGCCGTTTCCCGTCGGCTCCTTGAGCAAGGGCTTCACCGCGGCGCTGCTGCAGCGGGCGGTGGCGCGTGGCGACTTCCGCTGGGATTCCCAGGTCGGCCAGATCGTGACGGCTCCGACCTGGAACGACGAGGTCCGCAAGCTCAGCCTCAACGAGCTGGCCAGCCATCTCTCCGGCATGCCCAGGCAGCCTTGGAACCTGCGGATCTTCGGCGATTTCCTGCTCTTCCTCGTCGATGGCGAAAACTTCTATCAATCCCTCGATCGGGACTGCGTCGAGAAATGGCTGGCTGATTTCTCCCGTCCGGCGAAAAGCGAACCGGTGTACTCGAACCTCGGCTACGCGGTGCTCGGCCGCGTGATCGAGGAATCCTCCGGCAAATCCCTGGACGCCTTGCTGGCGGACGAGATCTGCCGTCCTCTGGGATTGACCTCAAGTGCCTATGGCCGGGTGGCAGGCGACCCGGTGCAAGGCTACAGCGGCGACCAACCCAAGTTCATGGCTTGCTGCAAGCCTGTGCCTCCTTGGGATTTCCCCGAAGCGATGAAGAGCTCGGCGGCGCTGCATTCTTCCGCTCGCGACCTGCTGATCTTCGCCCGTGAGCATTTTCCCGGCGGCGCTTTCGCCGACAATCTGCAAGTGCAGTTCCCTCGTCCCCAAGAGGCGATGGCGCGGGCCTGGTGTGTCGATTCATTCGGCGACGATCGGCTCTGCTACCAGGTCGGATTCGTCTCTGGTTTCAGCGCCTATCTCGGCCTCGACGCGAAGCACCGCAACGCCGTCGTAGTCCTGCAAAACAGCTTCAATTGGCAGGATCAAGTCGGCCATCGCCTGCTGTTGCGTCTGGCACGGAGAGATGAGATTCTCAATGCTGCGCATCGCGACGGCCCAAGGCAGCGCGGATCTCGCTGCGAAAAGGCAGGCCTGGGGCGAGGAGAAGCAGCAGAAGGACTTTGAGGCGAGGGGACATGGGTCTGGCCTTGTTGGGATCGAGACGAAGACTCGTAACGTATTTTCGACCACAATCGACTGCCGTCGACAGCTGACGATTGTGGT
>CAMCSH010000132.1 GCA_945877655.1 Lentisphaera araneosa HTCC2155
TGAGCTCAACTGCAGCTTGACCCCAAAGGGGTTTCAGATTTTAGCCCAGGGTTGAGCCGCATCGGCGACACCCTGGGTTGGAATGAGTTATGATTTCTGACCCTGAAGGGGTCGTGGAAGGTTCTGGGTCGCTGCGGTTTTTAGGTTGACCGGCGATGAATCCCAACTTTCAGACAGCGTCTGAAGTCTCCAGATTCCGTTATCACATCTCCCCGGATTTGCTGCGCTGCAGGGCTTGAGAGCTCGGCGCAGGCCGCTATAGTGGCGCACGAATTTCAACACTCGCACCCAGGAGAATCCCCATGACCGGTCGTTTCCTCGCCGCCGCCGCCGCCTTTGTTCTCGCCGCCAGCACCGCCGCTGCCGCCCTCAAGAATGACGAAAAGACCGTCAGCACCGTCATCGTCACCGGCAACACCGTCGAAGCTCGTCTGCTCGCCGAGCTGATCCAGCGCCACACCAAGCAGCCGATCATCTTCATCGACCACCTCAATCCCCGCGCCATCTCCTTCGTTCCCGCCCAGGAAGAAGTGGAAGAAGGCGAAGAGCCGATCAACAATGTCCTCAAGGTCGAGACCAAGGAATACTCCAACTTCATCAACTTCGTCCACCCCGAGCAGGTCGTCTTTGTTGGCAACCCCGACCACACCCCGAAATACTTCAAAGAAAAACTCAACCCCGCGATCAAATCTTACGCCATCGACAATCGGGACTGGATGATCGTCGCTTCTCAAGCTGAAGAGCTCTTCGGCATCAGCGGCCTTCTCGAAGAATACAAAACCGAGATCGAACTCTACAAAAAAGGCGGCGGCACGGTTTCTCCCAGCGGCGTCGAAGTCACCGAGCCCAAGCCCGTCCTGCCTCCCCGCTAAGCCTTTACGGCACGCGCCATGCAGGGGTTCGTCCAGGTCACCCGCAATACCGTGCGGGAGTCGCTGCGCGAACCCCTTTGTCTTCTAGTCACCCTATGCGCCTTGACGCTGGTCGGCATCTTGCCGCCGATGGCGCTTTTTGTCTTCCGTGAAGAATTCAAGATCATCACCGACAACGCCTTGATGACCCTGCTCACGTCGAGCATGGTGCTGGCGGCGCTCCTCGCTTCGCTCGGGCTCGGCCGCGAGCTGCGCAGCGGCACCGCCGCCCTGGTCCTGTCGAAACCGGTTTCCCCAGCTTCCTGGCTGCTTGCCAAGATGTCGGGAACTGCCCTTGCCGTCCTCTCACACAGCCTCATCGTCGCCCTCGGCGCCCTCATCGTGCTGCGCGCCACTCCCGATCAATTTGAGCTTGAATGGGGGCTTTACTGGACCTATTGGGGCCTCCTCCTCGTCGCCTGTGCCTGGGGTGCGTGGCGCAACTGGTCGAGCGGCACCAGCTTCAGCTCCGCGACCATGTCGGCACTGCTGGTCTTGCTTGTCTGTCTGGCGATCGCCGCAAATTTCTGGCCGGCCTCGGAAGGCTCCGCCGGTCTTCATGGCGGCTTCGCCTGTTGTCTCGTCGCGGTGCTTTTCGCCGCTCCGGTGATGAGCGCCGCCGCCACTACCGCCGCCATCCGCCTGGGCACCGGCGCGGTCCTCGGCTTCTGTGCCGCCCTGCTGCTCTTCGGCTTGGCGCAGCGCGGCTTGCTGCATCTCGCCGGCGATCCGGTCTGGGGCGCCGCAGTGCGCGCCGTCATCCCCGACTGGCAGGCTTTCTGGCTCGCCGATCCGCTTGCCGCCGGCATCCCCATTCCCGCCAGCTATCTCGTCGAACTGGCGCTTTACGCCGCGGTCCAGACCGCCGCCTGGTGCCTCGTCGGCTGCCTTCTCGCCCTCCGGGCGGAGACCGGCGCCGTCCGTCAATAATCCTCAGGATCCGGCATGAAAATCAATCTCCATCATCTTGAGCTGTTCTACTATGTCGCCGAAGCTGGCGGCATCACCCAGTCCCTCAAAGTCATCCCTTACCCGATCCAGCAGCCGGCGATCAGCCAGCAGATGATCAGCCTGGAGAAAGCCCTCGGGGTCACCCTTTTCGAACGCCGTCCCTTTGTCCTCACCGATGCCGGCCGGACCCTGCTGGCCACCGTTGCGCCCTTCATGGAGAAGCTCAGCACGCTTGAGGACGAGCTGCAAGGCCTCGGCACCCGTCGCCTGCGCATCGGCTGCGCCGCCCTCATCGCCGATCATTATCTGCCGGAAATTCTCGAGGCGATGCTGAAAGCCCATCCCGATGTGATTCCCAGCGTCTCCGATCTCGAGGGCCGCGATCCCCACCGCGCCCTGATTGCGCAGGAGCTTGATCTCACCGTCTCGATCGAGGCCCCGCCCCGCAACCGCCGGCTCCGCCACGCCACCTTGATGAGCCTGCCCTGGTGCGTCATCGTGCCGCAGGAACACCCCTGGGTGGCCAAGGGCGAACCGATCTGGACCGAGGCCGCCCTGCAAGACATACGCTGGGTCGCCCTGCAGGAACACAGCGGCGGCATGAGCCTGCTTCACGACGAGCTGCGCAAATTGACCCTGGCGCCGCGCTGGGGCGCCGAGACCAACTCCATCCCCACCGCCTTGAAGTACATCCGCCTTGGCCTCGGCCTCGGCTTCATGCCCCATCCCCCCGCCTTCCTGCTGAAAGATTTGAAACTCCGCGCCCTGGTGGTCAAACGCTTCGCCCCGGTCGAGCTCAGCCTGTGCTGGCGCGAAGGCGCCGTGCCTGCCGACATCGCCGAATTCTTCCTGAAGGAATGCGTCGCCGCAGTGAAGCGCCACCGCAAGGACTTCCCCGGCGCCTGAGGCTTGCGAGCCAGCGCCCTTGCCGCTTCCCCGTCTCACGGCTAGATTGTGGTGATAAACCCCAACGAGTTCCGCATGAATTTCGCCGACCCCCGTTCCGACATCGCCTTCAAGAAGATCTTCGGCTCGCAAGAGCGCAGCCACATCCTGATCTCCTTCCTCAACGCTGCCCTCGGCTTCAGCGGCGAGCGCAGCATCGCGTCTTTGATCATCCTCAATCCCTATCAGGCCCCCAAGATCAAGGGGTTGAAGGAATCCAACCTCGATGTCAAGGCCAAAGATCAATCCGGTCGTGAGTTCATCGTCGAGATGCAAGTGGAGCGGGACATCCACTTCACCAAACGCGCCGTCTACTACAGCGCCAAAGCCTACACCCAACAGCTCGGCAAGAGCCTGAAGTACGACACCTTGAACCCAGTGTATTTCCTCGGCATTCTGGATTTCAGCATCTTCGAAGGGGTCGAGCCGATCAGCCGTCACCTCATCCTCAATGAAAAGACCCGCCTTCAAGAGATCAAGGAGCTGGAGTTCAACTTCATCGAGCTGGATAAGTTCGACAAGACCGAGAAGCAGCTGAAGACCATCGTCGACAAGTGGCTCTATTTCCTCAAATACACTTCCCAACTCGACGCCGTGCCCAAGGCGCTGAAGTCGGAACCGGAGATCGGCGAGGCCTTCGAAATCGCCAACCAGCACAACTGGACTCTGGCCGAAATCGATTACTACGAAAAGTCGGAAATGAAGCGCTACGCCAGCATTCTCAACTTGGAGCAGGGGATCGAAAAAGGCATCCAAAAAGGCATCCAAGAAGCCACCGCCACGCTGCAAATCGAGCTCAAGGTCGAAGCTGAAAAACGCCACGCCGCCGAAGCTCATTTCCAAGCGGAAGCCGAGGCACGCCAGAAAGCTGAAACCGACAAGCTGAAGGCCGAGGCCGACAAGCTGAAGGCCGAGGCGCAAGTCTGCCAAGCTCTTGAGCGCATGATCCAGAGCGGCATGCCGGAAGCCCAAGCCCGTCAATGGCTCGGGCTGTAATTGCAAAAACGGATTAGATTGGCGGCTAAACCATTCGAGGATGCGCCGCCGATGACGAGAAACCACCCGAGTCCCGCCCGTGCCTGAGGCGAATTTCGACGCCGCCGCGGCGGATTACGACCGTGAATCCGGCTTGCAGCAAGAGATCGCCGCACACCTTTGCCAGCTGCTTGAAATCGTCGCGCCGCCGTCGCTTGTTCTCGACGTCGGTTGTGGCACCGGCGGCCTCTGCGGGCAGTTGCTGCGGCGTTTTCCTGCCGCCAAGTTCGACCTGCTCGACGCCTCGCCGGCCATGCTCGCCATCGCCCAAGCCCGCCTCCGTCAGCTCCGGCCAGAGGCCAGTCCGCAACTCTTCCGCAGCGTCGACGAGCTGCCCGGCGAACGCAGTTACGACCTGATCGTCTCGTCGATGGCCCTGCAATGGTTCGACGATCTGCCCGGCGCCCTTGTCCGCCTGCAACGGCAGCTCGCTCCCGGCTGCCTCCTGGCCTTTGCCCTGCCCCTCGATGGTAGCCTCGCCCCCTTCATCGACGCCTTCGAGACTTGCGGCCTGCCCTACCCCGGCCTGCGCTACCCGCCGGCCGAGGCGCTCCTGCGGATGCTGCCTCCGGGCAGCCGCTGTTGCACCGTCGGCTGGACTCAGAAATTTCCCGACACCCTGGCTTTTGTCCGCCATCTGCACCGCCTCGGCGCCGTCCGACGCGATGCGCCGCGTCTGCCAAGCGCCGAGCTGCGCCGCGTCTGCGCCGCTGGCGACCGGATGAAAATCGCCGGACAGATCGAGATTCCCTGGTCCATCGGCTTCTTTCAAGCTCCGGCGTGACCCCGGCTTTCCCCGCCGATTGCAGCCGATCCACCTTTCCAGCTCGCCAGCTGCGGATACATTGTCGGGCTGAAAATCCACCTAGGAGAACCATGCCATGAAATTCCTCGCCGCCGTCACCACTTTTCTTCTCGCCGGCCAAAGCTTCGCCGCCGCGGATTGCGATATCAAACTCCGCGAAGGCAAGATCACCTCGGTCGACACCCCCGCCACCGTCCAGGCCTTCAAGCGCACCGCCCGCACCAACGTCGATGAAGCCACCCCGAGCGACCTCAGCCCCGCCGATGGCAATTCCTTCGTCGTCCTCAGCGTCCAACTCAGCCCCGCCCGCTCGATCAGCCTGCTCGACTACCTCCTCACCCCCGAAGGCCAGAACGAAGGCGTCCGCGCCATCGCCATCTCCCACTCCGGCAAGCCCTTCTCGAAAACCCTCACGGAAGTCCACAACGTCGGCCCCGCCAAGATCGCTTGGGAAAAGGCCGCGATCACCGCAGCCAACACCAACACCCCCAACACCCCCGTTCAGCTTCTTTTCGAAGTCCCTGCCGGCCAAAGCCGATTCACCTTGGCCAACCGCCTCGGCGCCCTGCAGAAGCGCTACGAAGTCAAAACCGTGATCGACAGCGCCAACGGCAGCAAGGACGCTGGCACCGCCGCCGAAGCGGCCCCGGCTCCCGCCGCCGATGCGGCCGCCGCAAGTCCGGCCCCGGCTCCCGCCACAAACTGAGGCCTCTGCCGCCTCAGACCCCCCGGGGCAGGCCATGTTCGCCTGCCCCTTTGCCTTGAAACACGCGGCCGCGGCCGCCCCGGAATCCCCACAGATCATGATCGCCAACCTTTTCAAGTCCATCTTCGGCACCTCCAACGACCGCCGCGTCAAGCAACTGCGCACCGAGATCGAGAAGATCAATGTGATCTACCCGACTCTGAGCAGCCTCAGCGATGAGCAGCTGCGCGCCAAGACCCAGGAATTCCAAGGCCGCTTCAAGAACGGCGAAAGCCTCGAATCGATGCTGCCGGAAGCCTTCGCCGTGGTCAAGGACTGCTGCCGCCGCCTCTGTGGCCAGAGCTTCGACATCCTCGGCAAGATCGAAACCTGGAACATGATCCCCTTCGACGTCCAGCTCATCGGCGGCATGGTCATCCACCGCGGCGGCATCGCCGAAATGCAGACCGGTGAAGGCAAGACCCTCACCGCCGCCATGCCCCTCTACCTCAACGCCATGACCGGCCGCAACTGCCAGCTGGTCACCACCAACGACTACCTCGCCCGCCGCGACTCGGAATGGATCGGCCTGATCTTCCGCTGGATGGGCCTCACCGTCGGCTGCGCCCAGCACGGCCAGAACCCCGATGAACGCCGGGCCCAATACACCTGCGACATCACCTACGGCACCAACTCCGAATTCGGCTTCGACTACCTCCGCGACCAAGGCATGGCCACCCGGCCCGAGGAACTGGTCCAGCGCGACCACTACTTCGTCATCGTCGACGAAATCGACTCGATCCTCATCGACGAAGCCCGCACCCCCTTGATCATCTCCGGCGCCGTCGCCTCCTCCAGCCAGGATTATGACCGCCTCAAACCCGGCATCGAGCGCCTCGTCCGCAAACAGGACGCACTGATCGAAGACATGCTCGACAAGGCCGAAAAGGTCCTGGCCAGCGAAAAGCCCGGCACCGATGCCTTCAAGGACGCCACCTTCGAGCTCTGCAAAGTCCGCCTCGGTTCGCCCAAAAACAAGCGCCTGATGAAGCTGCTGGAGGAATCCACCATCCGCCGCGAATACGAAAAGCAGGACCTCACCTTCTACTCCGATTCGAACCGCGGCCTGCTGCAGAAAACCAAGCAGGAATTGTTCTTCGCCATCGACGAAAAACACCACGACACCGACCTCTCCGACAAAGGGCGAGCCATCATCGCCCCGGATGATCCGGACGCCTATCTCCTCCCCGATATCGTCGTCGAATTCCAGACCATCGACGCCGACAAGTCGCTCGATGAGGACGGCCGCCTCGCCGCCCGCCGCGCCGCCCAGGAGAGATACGCCAACAAGACCTCCGAAATCCACACCATCGCCCAGCTCCTCAAGGCCTACTGCCTGTACGAGAAGGACATCGCCTACATCGTCGACTACTCCTCCGGCGAAGGCAAAGTGGTCATCGTCGACGAAAACACCGGCCGCCAGATGCCCGGACGCCGCTACTCCGATGGCCTCCACCAAGCCCTCGAAGCGAAAGAAAACGTCCGCATCGAAGCCGAGACCCAGACCCTCGCCACCATCACCATCCAGAACTATTTCCGCCTCTACACCAAGCTCGGCGGCATGACCGGCACCGCCCTCACCGAAGCGGCCGAGTTCAAAGAAATCTACAAGCTCGAAACCGTCGCCATCCCGGCCAACCGCGTCTGCGTCCGCACCGACCTCAACGACCGCATCTTCAAGACCTACCGCGAAAAATACAACGCCATCACCGAAGAGGTCAAGACCGTCCACGCCCTCGGCCGCCCCATCCTCCTCGGCACCCCGACGGTCGAAGTCTCGGAAGTCATCTCGACCTACCTGCAGCGCGCCGGCGTCCCCCACAAGGTCCTCAACGCCCGCCGCCACCAGGCCGAAGCCGAGATCATTTCGCTCGCCGGCCAGCACGGCGCCGTCACCATCGCCACCAACATGGCCGGACGCGGCACCGACATCAAGCTCGGCGCAGGCGTCGCCGAACTCGGCGGCCTGCACGTCATCGGCGCCGAACGCCACGACTCCCGCCGCATCGACCGCCAGCTCCGCGGCCGCTGCGCCCGCCAAGGCGACCCCGGCTCGTCGCTCTTCTTCATCTCCCTCGAAGACAAACTGATGCGCCTCTTCGGTTCGGACCGCATCGCCGGCGTCCTCGAACGCATGGGCCTGAAAGAAGGCGAACAGCTCGAATCCGGCATGCTCACCTACACCATCGAGAACGCCCAGAAGAAGGTCGAAAACCAGAACTTCTACTCGCGCAAGAAGACCCTCGAATATGATGATGTGATGAACAAGCAGCGGACCATCATCTACAAGCTCCGCCGCGACATCCTTCACGCCCAGAATCCCCGCAAACGCCTCTTCGACATCCTCGTCAACACCCTCGAGGAAAAGTGCGAACGCGCCGCCGCCAAGAACCACGGCAAAAACCTCCGCCCCATCGATCGCAAGCCGCTGGAGAAATGGCTCGCCGCCACCTTCCCCCTCGACCTCGATCTCGACACCCTCGCCTTCGACGGCAGCCTCAGCCCCAACCAGCTCGCCGCCAAGCTCGCCGATCGGATCGAGTCCGCCTACGCCAAGAAGGAGTCCGAGGAAGAAGCCGAATTCCTCCGCCGCCATGAACGCAACATCATGCTCGCCGCCATCGACAAGCTGTGGATCGAGCACCTCCGCGGCATGGATCACCTGCGCCAGAACGTCCAGTTCTCCTCCATCGCCCAGAAAGACCCGCTGGTCGAATACAAACAGCAGGCCTACCAGATGTTCGACGAACTCGAGATCGCCGTCGCCGATGACATCCTGAAAAATATGTTCGCCGAAGACCAGTCGCTCGAACGCCTGCTCCGCAAACTCCACTCCACCCAGCTCGACGAACACTCCGCCGCCGACTCCGAGGAACAGCAGTTCCTCATGGCTCTGCAGCAGCTCATGTCGATGGGCTTCCGTCCCAATGCCTCTCGCGACGACCTCAAGGCCGCCAAGGAACTCGAAGCCGACGGCGAACAACGCGTCTGATCTCTCATGTCGCCAAGCCCGCAGCGCCTCCTCCCTCTCTGCCAGCACGGCCTCAGCCGTTGCCACGGCGAGTCGGATGAGGCGCTGCTGCTTGCCCTCGGTCTCGCCGCCGCCAGTGACTGGCGCGACGCGCTGCAAGGGCAAGTGATCGAGCGCAGCAGCGGCGGCCTCGTCACCCGCTTCCAGCCTGATTCCGGCCCCGCCGTATTCGCCAAGGTCTACGAGCTGCGCGTCGAGCCCTGGGACTTCTTCCTCCGCCGCGGCAAGGCCCAGATCGAGAGCCAAGGCTACCAGATCCTGGCGGAGATCGGCATCCCGACCCTGACGTGCCGCGCCCTCGGCGAACGCCGCCACTTCGGCCGTCTCCTCGAAGCCTATATCGTCACCGAAGACGCCGGCGCCATCTCCGACCTGGCCAAATTCGCCGAGCGGGAAATCGACCCGCTCGAAGCCGCGGCGCAAGCCAAACTGGTGCTGGATTTATCGCGACACCTGGCCGCCCAGCTCCGCCTCGCCCATGCCGCCCATTTCTACCATTGCGACCTGAAATGGCGCAACCTCCTCGTCCGCCGCCACGGCGAAGGCTACGAGCTGGTGTGGATGGATTGCCCCCGCCAGCGCTCCGGCCTCATCGCTCGCTTGACATCGCGACACTCCCGCATCCTCGACCTCAGCTCCCTCGCCCGCCGCGGCCTCCGTCACCTCAGCCTGAGCCAACGCTGGCGCTTCCTCCGCCTCTACCTCGGCGATCAAGTGACGATGGCCGAAACCAAGGCTCTCTTCCGCGCCGTCCAGGCCCACCTCTCCAGACGCGCCCCGCGCCGCCCGGAAGGTGTCTTCTACCGCGTCTGAGTACCCTCTTCTCCATTTTCAAACGAGCCCCAGCCATGCCCCTCGTCTCCGTTGTCCTGCCTTTCTATCGCCCCGGTGCGACCGGCCTCTTGCGGGCGGCGCAAAGCATCCTCGGCCAGTCTTGGGACGAACTGGAATTGATCCTGGTCAACGACGGCGCCGATGAAGAGTCCGCGGCAGCGGGACGCAGCCTCGCCGCCGCCGATCGCCGAGTCCGCTTGGTCGAGCAGGAAAACCGCGGCGTCTGCGCCGCCCACGCCAGCGGCGTCGCCCGCAGCCGAGGCGAATTTGTCGCCCGTATGGATGCCGACGACGAAGCGCTGCCGCTGCGCCTGCAACGCCAGGTCGAACTCCTAGAGGCCGATCCGTCGCTGCACTTCTGCGGCTCGCTGGTCCGATTCGGTGGCGATCCAGAAGCCGCCCGCGGATTCGCCGAATACATCCGCTGGAGCAACTCCTTGGTCAGCGCCGAGGACATCGCCCAACACCGCTTTGTCGAAGCGCCGCTGGTCAACCCGACCCTGATGTGGCGACGCTCGGCCCTCGCCGAGTTCGGCAGCTACCGCCACGGCGATTTCCCCGAGGATTACGAACTCTGGCTGCGCGCCCTCGACGGCGGCGCCCGGGTCGCCAAGGTGCCGGAGGAATTGCTGATCTGGAACGACCCGCCCGGACGCCTCACCCGTTGCGATCAACGCTACTCCAGCCAGGCCTTCTACGCCGTCAAAGCCGAATGGCTCGCACGCGAATTGCTGCGCCGCGGGCAAAACGAAGTGATGATCTGGGGCGGCGGTGTCCAGACCCGTCGCCGCGCCCGCCTCCTGCAGAAACACGGCATCAGCATCCGCGCCTGGTTCGACATCAATCCGCGCACCATCGGTCGCAGCTACGACGGCGCTCCCGTCCTGACCCGCGACGAGGTCGAGGCCTTCCGCGGCCGCTACCCGGTCCTCGGCTACGTCGGCAATCGTGGCGCCCGCGACGACAGCGTCGCGTACCTGACGGCGCGCGGCTTCCGCCCCTGGATCGACTTCATTCTCTGCGCTTGACAGGGAGGGAGATGCAAAGTTGAAAAGGATTGTTAAGTTGGGGTTGAAGCCGGGGCGTCGCGCCGGCACAATCCGCAGGAGTCCAGCATGAAAGAATACAAAGTCATTTTCAATGTTGAAGGTCAGTCATTTGACGCCATGGTCACCGAGTGCCTGAACGACGGTTGGACTCCTTATGGCAATCCCTGGTCGCACCAAGAGCCGGGCAGCGAGATGGTTCACCTCTACCAGGCCATCACCCGCGAAGTCACCTACCTGATGGTCGACAAAGATCCGGGCGCGGAAGAGAGCTGAAGTTGTAAAGCTTAGCCGTATAAAGTCGCAGTTTGCGCTGCGGCTTTTTTTTTGATTTGTGAAAATCCAATCTGTTTGTTCGTCGCGAAGCGACGGCATGAGTGTAGCCGGGGGGTTCAACCCCCGGTGCGATTGGCAATGAATTTGGCGTCGCGGCAGCGACGCGGTGACAGATGCGTTCGGGGGCGACTTCTGCATCACGTCATCCTGTCGCTTCGCGACGGCGATTCCCTCTCGATTCTGTCCGGGGGTTGAAACCCCCGGCTAGTGCGCTCATGCGCACACTACACCAGCGAGGTGCAAGTCCTCGTCGCGGCTGGCCGTCAGCCGTGTAGTCGAAAACAAGTGCGTCGCCGCGAGGCGGGGTGCGAAGCAGAAGGAGACGAAGA
>CAMCSH010000133.1 GCA_945877655.1 Lentisphaera araneosa HTCC2155
GGTCAGTCCCCCTCGGAGTTCCTCATCGCGATGATCATCCAGGCGCAGCAATTGAAACAGGATCAAGCCGCCGCCTGATCCTGTTTCTTTGCCTCCCGGCCAGCTGGAGCTGCTAGGGATCAGGGAGGAGAACTCGTGACTCTCGAGTCTTGATGCGGTTAGATTTGATTCTTGTTCCTGTTGTTCATGTGCTTGCGTTTCAACCTTTCAACCTTTCAACCCGGTTCCATCCCTCAACTGCGGTTTTTAGCTTCAGCGGTTTTTGCTGCGCTGGTAGAAGATTTCGCGCTCGGCGGCGAGGCGGCGGCGGCGTTCGAGGTGCTGATCTTCGGGGAGCTGTTTAGCGGCGAGGCAATCCTCGGAGCAGCAGTCTTGCAGGCGTTCGGCGCAGGCGGGGCAGCGGATGTGCAGGCGGTGGCAGGCGGTGTCGGCGCAATTCTGATGCTCGTCGGCAGGGGCGCCGCAGATGAAACACTGGGCCAGGATTTCGTCGGTCACCTTTTCGCCGAGGCGACCATCGAAGACGAAGTTGCGTCCATGGAAACGGCTGGGCAGGCCCTTGTTGCGGATGTCGCGAACGTAGCCGAGGATGCCGCCTTCCAATTGCCGGACATCGCTGAAGCCGTGCTGGCGCAGGTAAGCGCTGGCCTTTTCGCAACGGATGCCGCCAGTGCAGTACATCAGCACCGGGGAATCCTTCTTGTCCTGCAACTTTTCGACCACCATCGGCAGTTGTTCGCGGAAGGTTTCGACCTCCGGGCACCAGGCACGATCGAAATGGCCGACTTCCGATTCGTAGCCGTTGCGCATGTCGATGACCGTGACCTCCGGCAGATCGAGGGCGGCATTGAACTCGGCGGCGCTGAGATGCGGCGCCGCCAAAACCGGGTCGCCTTCGTTGCCGACGAGACCATCGGCGACGAGGCTCTTTTTCACCTTCACCACCAGCTTGATGAAGGCCTCGTCCTTACCCTGAGCGATGCCGGGTTTGACGTCGATGCCGGCCAATCCGGGCAGCGAACGCAGTTGTTCCTTGACCTCTTCGACCCGCGATTGCGGCGCCGAAAATTGCGCGTTGATGCCTTCGTGGGCGACATAGATGCGGCCAAAGACGGCGAGAGGATCCAGCGTCAGATAAAGCTGGTCGCGGAAGGCCTTGGGATCGGTCACCTGGAAATAGCGGTAGCAGGACAAAGGCGTGCGCGGCTCGGTCTCGGCGGCGAGACGGGCGAGGACTTGTTCGGGCGAGAGCTGGTTGTGCGGAAGCTTGATCATTTTTGAGCAGAGGTTGAAAGGTTGAAAGGTTGAAAGGCGAACAGGAAGCATGAGGCCTGCGCGGAAAATCGCCCCATTATTGATCTCATCGCGGTTCTGGCAAGGCGGCGCGACGGGAATCTGGCAAGGATGGATTTTGTCTCAAGAAGCTTTGTGCGAGGAAGTAAAAAACGACTTGTATCACGCGAAGAGACGAAGATGCGAAGCGAACTCGATGGCCACAAATGCCTCAAAGAGCACAAAAACATGAAGCTTGTGCTGTTTCGAGTTCAGACTTCCTGACCCGCCGCACGACAGAATTGGGAAGCCACTGGCACCTTCGGTTTTACCCCGAAGGGGTTGCATCTGCCAGCCCGGGGTTGCGACGAGGAACGAGGAGCTACCCCGGGGGCTTGCCAGTGTCCTCAAACCCCAAGGGGGTTTCGGCCCTCTGGGCTCCCTGGCCGCACGGAACGAGACGAAACCCCCTTGGGGTTTGGAATCAAAATCGTCTCCTCCCCAGGGTAGGCGAGGCGCCAACCCTGGGCTGGAGGCCGCAACCCCCTTGGGGTAGAGCATCGAGCAGGTGCCATCGGCTTCCCCAAAATCTCCCGCTGCGGGTCAAGAAGTCTGGAGTTACTAATCTCTCTTTCTGCGTTTTTCTGCGTCTTCTGCGGTTCGCTGGTGCTTGATTCGAGTGATATGGCTCGCTAAAAAACGCCGCCCGTTTCCGGGCGGCGTCTGATTTCGGAGGCTGCGTTTCAGAGCAGGTCGACAGCGGCTTCCGCGAGCTCGGAGCGTTCGCCTTTTTTGAGGCGGATGTGAGCGGCGAGGGAGTGGCCGCGGAAGCGACCGGAGACATAGGAGAGGCCGTTGGAGTAGGCGTCCATATAGGGGTGGTCGATCTGTTGGCAGTCACCGGTGAGGATGATCTTGGAGTTGCGGCCGACGCGGGTGATGATGGTCTTGGCCTCGAGGGGGGTCAAGTTCTGGGCTTCATCGATGATCAGGAACTGACCGGGGATGGAGCGGCCGCGGATGTAGGTGAGGGGCTCGACTTGCAGCTCGTCGATTTCGAGGAGGTTGGTCGGCAAGGTGGGGCGGCGGCTGCGGCGGTCGAGCGATTGGATGAGCTCGATGGCGTCGAAGATCGGCTGCATCCAGGGACGCATCTTCTCCTTGATGTCGCCCGGCAGGTAGCCGATGTCTTTGCCCATCGGAATGGTCGGGCGGGCGACCAGAACGCGGTTGTAGAGGTAGTCCTTGAGCACCTTGCGGAGACCGGCGGCGACGGCGAGCAGGGTCTTACCGGTACCGGCGGGGCCGAGCAGGGTGACGAGCTTGATCGAGTCGTCGAGAAGGGCTTCCATGACGAAGGTCTGTTCGATGTTGAGCGGCTTCAGGCCGACCATTTCCTCGTTGGCAAATTTCAGCGGCACGAGGGTGTTGCGGGTGTGCGGCGCGACTCGGGCGAGGCCGAGGACCTTGCCGTCGGAGGCCGACTGCAGGGTGGCGAATTCGTTGGAGCGGAGGATGTGGTCCTTGCCTTCGTAGGTGAGCGTGCCGTATTTATGGAATTCGGCGATCTGGGCTTCATTGACGAGCAGGCTATGGACGCCTTCGTAGGAGAGGGCTTCATCGAAGCGGTCTTTTTCATAACCTTCGGCGTGGAGGCCGAGGGCGTCGGCCTTGATCCGCAGGTTCAAGTCTTTCGACACGATGGTCACCCGCTTTTCCGGGTGTTGCTGTCGCAGGCTGAGAGCAAAGGCGAGGATGGAGGAGTCGGCGCGGAGGGTCGAATCGGACAAGGAGACCGGCAGAGTCGCCTCTTTCAGGACGATCTGGACCAGGGCGCCGTTGTCGAGAGGAATGCCGTTGGTGAGAGAGCCTTTGGAGCGGAGGGCGTCGATGCTGCGGTTGAACTGACGGGCGTTCTTACCCAGTTCGTTGATGTCGCGTTTAAATCGGTCGACCTGTTCAATCACGTCGATTGGGATGATGATCAGACTATCGGGAAAGTTGAATACCGACGCGGCTTCGTGCAGAATGACCGTGGTATCCAGGATATAGATATTGTCCATCGCGCTTCTCCTCGGGTTGCTGTCTGAAAGGATCAGCACTTTGCGTGCCATCTCCCTACTTCTAGCTTGCGGGAATTTGCCGAGAAAAGCAAGGGGGAAGCAGATAATTTATCGAGAAGAATTTTTAACAGCCGGGCTTTTTGTTGTCTGGTCTGGTGTATGGGCGGCGGTCCAGAGCAGGAAGCCGCCGAGGGCGAGGCGGTAGAAACCGAAGGGGCGCAGGCCGTAGCGCTTCAATCCTTCGAGCAGCCAGGCGGCGGTGAGGGCGGCGCTGGCGGTGGCGATGATCAGGGCGCAGAGCGGCAAGGCCCAGCCGTAATGAGTGAAGATGCTGAGGCCCGCCTCCTTCATCTCCTTGGCGCAGGCGGCGCTGAGGGTGATCAGCCCGAGCATGAAGGAGAATTCCACCGCCGAGGCGAGGCTGTAGCCGAGAGCAAAGGCGGCGAGCAGGACCACCAGGCTGCGCGAGGTGCCCGGACACATGGCGATACACTGGCAGCAACCGATGATCAGAGCGTGTTGCCAAGGCATGGCCTCGATCTCTTTGCCGCCTTGGCGACGACGGACATCGATGATCAGCAACAAGATGCCGCCAATGACCAGGGCAGCGCCGATGCCGTTGAGGTTGAAGAGATGCTCCTTGATCTTCTTGCTGAAGAGCAGCCCGATGACGACGCAGGGCATGAAAGCTAGAATGAGGTTGCCGAGATAACGTCGAGCTTCCGGAACGCCCTCTTTCACGCCTTTCAGGACCGAGCCGATGCGTTGCCGCCAGACGACGAAGACGGCGAAAATGGCGCCGACCTGGATGACGATGTTGAGCGAGTTGCTGCTCGCTTCCTCAAGGCCGGACAAGCGCGAATAAGCGACCAGATGCCCGGTCGAACTCACCGGCAGGAATTCGGTCAATCCCTCGATCAAACCGAGCATCATGGCATCGACGCCGCTCATACCACCGCGTGCCGGCAGCCAGACGGCGACAGCGGCTCCGGCCAGAAGGAGGATGATCAGGCCGAGGTTCTGGTTGCGGCTGAGGCTAGGGCTGCTAGACATGGCGTTTCCTGAGTTAGGGGAGGGGACGCCGAGAATCTGCCGGAGCCTGGCTTTAAGGCAATCGGTGACGCTTGGAAATTTGATCGAAAGCGCTGCCCTAGGAGCGCGCCAGTCCTCTGGCGCTTACTCTTGATCCCAGTCAAGGCGCAGCACCGTGTGCGCCTGTCGGAAATTGAACAGGAGCCGGTCATCTTGCTTCCATTGGTAGCGATCTGAGCTGTGTCCACTCGCAATCTGGTTCTCTGTGACATTGCCATTTTCAGCAATGCGGAACCGTGCTAGATTCGGCGCCACCATGATAGTCAAAGCACAAACCTACACCTTCGGCCACACCTCCGACGACGCCCTGCCGCTGCGCTGCGGCCGCAAGCTCGGACCTGTGAGCATCGCCTATGAGACCTGGGGCACACTCAACCCCGAGGCCAGCAACGCCATTCTCGTCTGCCACGCCCTCACCGGCTCGGCCCACGCCGCCGGCAAATATGAAGAATCCGACAAGAAGCCGGGCTGGTGGGACGACATGATCGGCCCCGGCAAGGCCTTTGACACCGATCGCTTTTTCATCGTCTGCTCCAACGTCCTCGGCTCTTGCTACGGCAGCACCGGCCCGGCCTCGATCAATCCCGCCACCGGCAAGGCATACGCCATGAGCTTCCCGGTGATCACCGTCGCCGACATGGTGAACGCCCAGGTCCGCCTCGCCGACTTCCTCGGGGTGAAGAAATGGCTCAGCGTCGTCGGCGGTTCCCTCGGCGGCATGCAGGCGCTGCAATGGGCCGTCGCCCATCCCGAGCGGGTCCATTCGTGTATGCCCATCGCCACCACCGCCCGCCTGTCGCCGCAAGCCATCGGCTGGGACTGGGTGGGACGCGAAGCCATCTTGTCCGACCCGAAATTCCTCGGCGGCGAATACAGCAAAGAAGCTCCTCCCGAACGCGGTCTCGCGGTCGCACGGATGCTGGCCCACATCACCTACCTGTCCGACGCCTCGATGAACGAGAAATTCGGCCGACGTCTTCAGCAGATGTCCGACGTCAACTACAGCTTCGACCTCAACTACCAGGTGGAGAGCTATCTCAACCATCAGGGACTGAGTTTTGTCGGCCGTTACGATGCCAACGCCTATCTCTACATCACCCGCGCCACCGACTATTTCGATCTCGCCTCGGAAGGCGGCGGCGAGCTCAGCGCCGCCCTTGCCAAATCGCGTTGCGCCTTCGGCATCATCTCCTTCTCCAGCGACTGGCTCTTCACCCCGGCCCAATCGGAAGAATTGGTCGCCGCCCTGCTTCGTCTGAAACGCGAAGTTTTCCATTGCGACATCCAGTCCGACTATGGTCACGACGCCTTCCTCCTCGAGGTCGAAACCCTCGGCTCCCTGGTCCGCGGCTTCCTCTCGAACCAAGAGAGGAGTTTCCGCCATGGGTGAGTTGACGCAACCCCTTCGGGGTAGGAACAATGGGGCGCCGGTTACTAGGGTAGGCGAAGCGCCAAACGCAACCAGGGTAGGCGAGACGCCAACCCTTCGCTCTGATATTGAACCCCTTTGGGGTAAACAAAACAACCATTTTTACCCCGAAGGGGTTTCATCCCAAAGCGAAGGGTTGGCGCATCGCCTACCCTGGTATGAGGATGCCATTGGATTTCTACCCCAACGGGGTTGCGTCTCGTTTGGCAATATTTCAGGGAGCAAAACCCATGGGTGAAGGACGCGACCTCAATCCCGACCAGCTCGAGATCCTGCGCATCATTCCTGCCGGCAGCCGCGTCCTCGACCTCGGCTGTGGCGACGGCTCGCTGCTCGAGCGCCTGCGAGCTGAAAAAGGTTGCGCCATCCAAGGTATCGATCGCGATCAGAAAATGGTGATGCGCTGCTTCCAACGCGGCATCCCCTGCATCATGCTCGACCTCGACCAGGGGCTCTCGCACATCGACGAGCAGTCCTTCGACTACGTCATCCTCGGGCGTACTTTCCAGCAGATTCACCGTCCCGTCCGCCTCCTCAAGGAGATGCTTCGGGTCGGCCGCCGCGCCCTGATTTCCAATCTCAACCTCGGGCATTGGCGCTTCCGCCTGCGCCTCGCCGTGTCGGGACGCTGTCCCGAGTCCGACGGCGAACTCTGGTACGCCAGCGCCAACATCCATCAGGGAAGCCATCGCGACTTCGTCGAAATGGCGACCCGCGAAAGCTTGCCGCTCGGCGCCTGCCACCCCTTGGGCTCATCACTGCTCGCCCGCCAATTCCCGGGACTTTTCGCCGAACTTCTGGTCTATGAGCTGGGGCAGGAAAGCAGCAAGTCATGAAGGGGAAAATCCTCTTCATCGAAAGGTCGCGCTGGATCACCATTGAACGCCTCCCTTTGCGCTTGTCGCAAGCAGGATTTCAGATCAGCTTTCTCTGTCAGCCGGAGTCGATCGTCAATCATTTGCCGGCGGCTGACAAAATCCATTGGACCGAGGCGGACTTTCTCAGCCAGGTGGAATCGGCGGTCGAGTCCTTCGCTCCCGATCTGCTGATCTGCCTGGATGAAGCGACGATCCACGCTTTTGCCGCCGCCAGCGCAAGTCCGGAATTCGCTGCTTTTGCCGCTCGTCACGGTCCCTTGCTGCAGCGTACCTTCGGCGATTTGAAAACTCTCAAGGCCCGCTGCCAGAGACGTTTTCTCTGTGCTCCGGTGGTGCAGGAGCGAATCCGTTTGCCGCGGACCATCACCAGCCGCGATCCGGCGGAGCTTCTGCGTTTCGCCGAGGACTGCGATTGGCGCATCGCCGCGAAACGGGAAGGCAGCTTTGGCGGCCAGGGAGTCAAGAAAATCTTCAGCGAGGCGGAGTTCCGCCAGGCCTTGCCGGAAATCGTCGCGGTCCCGGAAGGCTGCATCCTGCAGCAATGGATCGAAGGCGAGATCACGATGGGCGCCAGCATCGCCCGCGACGGCAAGCTCCTCAGCAGCTTCTCGATGCGCAGGCTCGAGGGCATCCCTCTCGGCTACAGCACGGTGGTGAAACCGATTTCGTCTCCGGGCATGGATGAGACCGCCGCGGAGCTTGCCGACATCCTGCAGCTTACCGGCTTCTTCTCCTGCGACTTCATTGTCGACAAGGTCAGCGGCATCCCCTATCTGCTCGAGCTCAATCCTCGCACCGTGACGCTGTTTCATCTCGACTGGCTCTTCGGCCTTGACACGGCGCAAGCAGTGCAGGATCTGATCGACGGGCAGGATCATTTTCAAGCAGCGAAATTAGTCGATCGACCGCTTGAAGTGGCCTTGTTCCCGAAGGCTCTGGCCCATCGGCCGGAAAGCGTATCGCATCGTGCAGGTTTTCTGCACGACGTGCCTTGGGATTCTCCGGAAATTTTGGCGGCGTATCGCCGTCTCTACCCGAAGAAAATCATCCGTTGGGCCGCAGGTGACAGCGTCCTGCCGAGATGGCTAGCTCGGCTCTTTCCCAAGGCCGTGGCCCGCCGATGCCCGCAAATGATCGATCGCTGGATCCAGAGCCGGCGCCAGGGTTGAGTTATTCGACGATGTCGTAAACCAGCAGCTTGCTAGTCAGGGGTTTGATCAGGGTGTTCACGGCGGTCTGATGGCGGGGATGAACCAGGTAGGCTTCCATTGATGCGACGGAGTCGAAGGTGATGACAATGCCGACGTCAAAGCTGGAATCGACAACCGGGCGATTGGAGGCGACGGCGGTGCCGGCGCGGATCGACATGACACCGGGGATGTCGCTGAGTTTCTTGGCGGCGTCAATGAGTTGCTGCCGGGCTTCGGCCTTGCCGGGCTCCTTGAGCCAGCAGAAGACCAGGTGCTGGACGCGGCCGGGAGCCGGGGCGTCGCTGCGGCAAGCGCAAAATCCGAGAAGGAGGAAGAGGGCAAGGATCAGTCGCATGAGATCTCCTGGGTTGAGTGGTGGGCTCCAGAGCTTATCTCCGTCCGCCACTACGCCAAGTGGCAAATGAGCTTATATTGCGCGGCTTCAAACCTACACCTGAGGAACTTCGTCCATGTTCATGCCCGACTTCTGCACCGGTGACACTTACGAAACGCCCGCCGAGCGCAAGCATAGCTTCCTCGACAAGCTTCTGCGCCCCGGCAATCTGTATTTCTACTACCGCGTCTTCAAGCCGGCCCGCTGGTTCCAGAACATGTGTAATCACTACGGCATGACCTATGACGCCATGCGCCTCTCCGCCGCCCAGATCCTCTTCGCCATCGAAGAATGCGGCGGCAAGGTCAAGGTCGAAGGTCTTGAACAGCTGGACAAATCCAAGGAAAAAGGCGCCGTCGTCATCGGCAACCATATGAGCTCGGTCGAGACCCTGGTTCTCGCCGCCATCATGCAGCGCCGCGGCAAGATGACTTTCGTGGTTAAAAAAGAACTTTTCGACACCCCGATCTTCGGCACCCTGATGCGCAACATGCGCTGCATTCCGATGACCCGCACCGACCCCAAGACCGACCTGAAAACCCTGATGGATCTCGGTCCCAAATTGCTAAACGAAGGGGTGTCGATCGTCGTCTTCCCGCAAAGCACCCGCGCCGAGAAGTTCGACACCGCCGACTTCAACTCGATCGGCGCCAAACTGGCGAAACGCGCTGGTGCCCCGATCATCCCGCTCGCCCTCGAAACCTCGATCTGGGGCAAGGGGAAAATGGTCAGCGACTTCGGGCCTATCCGCCGCGAACGCCCGGTGCATTTCTCCTTCGGCGAACTGATCGAAGCGGGTACCGACGACAAAGAGGCGCACCGCCGCTGCGTCGAATTCATCGGCACCAAGGTCACCGGCTGGCAGGCTGAAAACGCCGCCAAGGGGTGATTTTGCAACTCGGCGAACAGTCTCCGGTCCTGCTGGCGCTGGCGATCATGGCGGCGCGTATCGCCGACATGTCGCTCGGCACGGTGCGCACCTTGGTGATGGTTCGCGGCTACCGCAACGTCGCCACCTGCCTCGCCTTTTTCGAAGTCATCATCTGGCTGCTTGTCGCTCGACGGGTTTTGCGCGAAGACGCCGCCTGGTGGGAGCTGCTCGCCTATGCTGCCGGATTTGCCGCCGGCATCTGGATCGGCTCGCGCTTTGAAGGGCGGCTCGCGCTCGGCAATGAATTCGTCCGCGTCGTCTCGTGGGAACAGGGGCCAAAACTTGCTGCCGTCCTGCGTGACGCCGGCCACCGGGTGATCGAGCTGCAAGGCAAGATGGAGAACGATCGGCCCATCGACATCCTGCAACTGGTGGTGCCGCGCCGCGACATTTCCAAGCTGCTTAACCTGGTGAAAGACACCGATCCCAGCGCCTTCTACACCACCAGCGACGTCAAGTCGATCCACTTGGGGCAAGAGCCTCATCCGCCCGAGGACCACCGATGACCCGCGATGTCAAACTTCCCGTCGTAGCCTTCGCCGCCGCCTTGCTCGGCTTCGCCATGCTGCTGACTCTGCTCCGCTTTAGCAGGATGGATATCGACCTGGTGCTGGAATGCCGCAATCTCTTCGGCGCGCCCGGCCTGGGTCTGCATTACCTGTCGGAGTTCGGCAAATACTTCCCTCCCACCTTGCTGATCCTCAGCCTGCCTTGGTGTTGGTGGCGGCAGAGCCGTCCGAATCCGCCGGGATGGCGTCCGTGGATCTTCTGCGTCCTGGTCTACCTGAGCCTGTTCGTCGTGGTCAACTTCAACCTCAAGCCCGGCTTCAGTCGTCCCCGTCCGATCGATTGCCACGAGATCCGCCCCGAAGCCAAGGCCAGTTTTGTGCCGGTGTTCAGCGTCGCTTCCGGCCTGCCGAAGCACCTTGAAGCGGCGCCGCGTTCCTTCCCCAGCGCGCACGCCTTCTCGGCCTTTTCGCTGGTCGCCTTGTTCTTCGTCCTGCGCCGCCGCTCCCCCCGTCCGGCCCTGCTGGTTTTCCTCTTCGCCAGCTGCCTCGGCCTCGCTACCGGCATCATCGCCATGCTCGAGCTGCGCCATTTCCCCAGTGATCTGGTCGCCTCCTACGCCCTTGTCTGGCTGACATGTATCGCCTTCGATCTACTGCTTTTGCGGCCGCCGCATTTGACGACGGAAAACCCGCCGAGCCCAGAAGCTCCCATCAGCTGAATTCTTCTCAAAACCAAACACCTCGGAGCCTCACCATGAACCTCGGCTGGGATACCTACCTCACCGACAGCAAAAACGGCAGCGTCGCTGTCGTTGTCGACCTCGATGCCCGCGCCACCGCCGGCCTCGACTTCTGCCTGCAAGCGCAGATCAAACTCAAGGCTGCCGGCGCCGACGGCCAGGCCAAAGGCGATGAGATCACCGCACTCGGCCCGAGTGAAGAAGATTTTGAAAAACTGGTCCGCAATCTCGACGGCGTCTACGTCG
Organism: Lentisphaera araneosa HTCC2155; assembly: GCA_945877655.1. GTDB lineage: Bacteria > Verrucomicrobiota > Lentisphaeria > Lentisphaerales > Lentisphaeraceae > CAMCSH01. The sequence continues at coordinate 10,745 of CAMCSH010000133.1, forward strand.
GACGCCTGACCATGCAAGGCCGCCGCATCTTCACCGCCTACATGCCCACCGGCCATGTTCCGACCCAGTCGCAACTCGGCGGCTACGCCGTCTCTTTCGGCAGCAAACACGACACCGCCTGGGATTTCTTCGCCCAAGCGCTTTTCCCTGCCTCCGAAGAGCTGCAAGGCATCCTCA
>CAMCSH010000134.1 GCA_945877655.1 Lentisphaera araneosa HTCC2155
CTACGATCCGACCCAGGAGATCAGCATCCGTTTTTTCCAGACGGTGCAGAACAAGGTGCACTGGGCGATCACTGGCCAGACGGCCGCAGAGATCATCCATACTCGGGTCACGGCGGACAAGCCCAATCTCGGCCTGACCAGTTGGCGCGGCGCCCAGATCCGCAAGGACGACATCGGCATCGCCAAGAACTACCTCGACGCCGAAGAGCTGGCCGCCCTGAACAACCTCGTCGAGCAATACCTGGTCTTTGCCGAAGGCCAGGCGATGCGCCGCATCCCCATGAGCATGGCCGACTGGTTGAAGAAGCTCGACGGCTTCCTCACCCTCAACGACCGCGACATCCTGAACCATGCCGGCCGCATCTCGCACGAGCTCGCCTTGAGTAAAGCCGAAGCCGAATACCACAAATTCAAAGCCCTGCAGGCCGAAGAGCCCAAGCCCGTCGAGACCGACTTCGACGCCGCCCTCAAACGCCTGCCGAAACCCCGGAAACCCAAATCATGAACGAAGCCGAAACGCGAGCGGAACACATTGACCCGGCCTTGAAGGATGTGACCTCGAAGCTTGCAGCCCTTTCACAGCGGAGTTAGCTTACTGGCATGGAACACATTGAAAACATCAACCTGCCACGCCTTAAGTGGTGCTGCTCCGACTTCGGAGTCAGCATGGAGGACCTTTTTGCTGAGTTAAAAATCAGCGACAGGACCTTGAGCGCCATGATGGCGGGGGAGGCTGCGCTGAGCTTCCCCCAGCTTCGTCGGATCGCCGCCTTCTTCGGGCGCGGGGTGCTGTTCTTCCTGGAGCCTGGCCCGGCCAGTCCGAGCGGGGTGCATTCTCCGCAGTTCCGCAGCCTAGCCAATCAGAAGCCCGAGCTCTCCGGCAAGATGAAGAAACTCATCGAAAGAGCTGAGCGCCAGCGTGAAGTCTACCTGGGCCTGTTGGAGGACCTTGGCGAGAGCGAGAGGCAGAGATTTACAGCGCCCGCAGTCAGCATCAAGGACATTCCCAAGGCCGCCGAGGCAGCTCGTACTTGGCTCAAACTCGGAGCGAAGAACAGTTTCGACAGCTATCGCAAAGCCTGCGAAGCTTGCGGCGTTCTTGTCTTCCGCAGCAACGGCTACGCAGGCGAGTGGCAGTTCCCCAAGGCTGACGGCATTCTCGGCTTCACTCTCTACGACAAGCATTGCCCCGTCATCGTCATCAAGAAAGAGTCTGCTCACGCTCAGCAATCTTTCACCTTAATGCACGAGCTTGGACACATCCTGCTTCACAAAGACAGCTCCATCGACGACGCCGGCGACTTCGGTGATCACCGAGGCCGTGAGCAGGAAGCCAACCTTTTTGCCGGCCTGGTGTTGGTGCCGGACGAGTTCCTGGCCAAGATCCGCGACGACGAGAAACCTCTGGAGGCATCCCAGTTCGATTCTTGGCTCGCTCCCTTTTGCAACACTTGGGGGGTCAGCTGCGAAGTCATCTTGCGGCGCTTGCTGGATTCCGGTCGACTCAGCCAGGATGAATACCGGGACTACCGTGCTTGGCGCCAAAGCCTCCCAGCAGCCGAGAAGGAGTCCGATGGAGGAACCCGTCACCGTCATCACGAACCCCGCCACATCTTCGGCGATGCCTATGTTCGGACCGTGCTTGACGCCTTGAGTTCTCGGCACATCACCCTCAGCAAAGCCTGCGGCTACCTCGATCACATCAAGATTCAGGATGTCCATAAACTGGAAAAAGTTTATGCACCTACTTGACGCCTCCGCGATCATCTATGCCTGGGACAACTACCCGATCCAGCAATTCCCCAAGCTCTGGGAATGGTTGGCGGAGCTGGTGAAGGATGGAGACCTCAAAATCCCTGAAGTCGCCTTCGAGGAGACGGAGAAGAATTCCCCTGAGTGTGGCCAATGGCTGAAAGATCTTGGCATCGAAAAGACGCCGATCACTCAAGTCGTGCTTATCGAAGCCCTGAGAATCATGGCCTTGCTCGGCATCGAGGACGACAAGTATCATTCCAAGGGCGTGGGAGAGAACGACCTCTTCATCATCGCATCGGCCAGCACGCTTAAGGTGCCCTTGGTCTCCAACGAAGAAGTCCAGTCGACAGCGCCCCAAATTCTCTCCAAGGCCAAGATCCCGTTGGTCTGTGGGCTGAAGACGGTAAAAGTCCCCTGCCTGAGTTTCCTGCAATTCCTCAAGGAATCGAAAGAAGTCTTTTAACCTCCCTGCATCCCAAGCATCCCAAGGACAGCCATGAACGAAGCCGAGACGCGAGCAGAGCACATTGATCCGGCCCTGAAGGCTGCGGGCTGGGGCGTGGTCGAGGGCAGCCGCATTCGCCGCGAGTTCGGCATCACGCTGGGGCGCATCGAGGGAGCTGGGAAACGCGGGAAGGCGCTGAAAGCCGACTACATCCTGGAGTATCGCAACACCAAGCTGGCGGTGGTCGAGGCCAAGGCCTGGGACCAAGCGTTGACGGAAGGCGTCGGTCAGGCCAAGGATTACGCCCAGCGCCTCAAGATTCGCTTCGCCTACTCGACCAACGGCCAGGGCTTCTACGGCATCGACATGGAAGGCGAAGAAGGCGAGATCGCGTCCATTCACGGCCCGGAGGAACTCTGGCGCCGCACTTTCGCCACTGAGAATGCTTGGCGCGACCGCTTTGCCGCCGTGCCCTTCGAGGACAAGGGCGGCAGCTTCCAAAGTCGCTACTACCAGGACAACGCCATCATCGCCGTCCTCGCAGCCCTTGCCGAGAAGAAGTCGCGCATCCTTCTCACCCTCGCCACCGGCACCGGCAAGACCTTCATCGCCTTCCAGCTCGCTTGGAAGCTGTTTTACAGCCGCTGGAACCTGAAGGAATGGGGGCAAGAAGGGGCGCCGACCCGGCGTCCGCGCGTGCTCTTCCTCGCCGACCGCAATGTCCTCGTCAACCAGGCTTTCAACTCGTTCTCGGCCTTCCCGGAAGACTCCTTGGTGCGGATCGCGCCGGAGGAGATCAAGAAGAAGGGAGCCGTGCCGAAAAACGGCAGCATCTTTTTCACCATCTTTCAGACCTTCATGAGTGGTCCACCCAAGAATGGCCAGCCCAGCCCCTACTTCGGCGAGTACCCGCCTGACTTCTTCGACTTCATCATCATCGACGAATGCCACCGCGGCGGCGCTCAGGACCAAAGCACTTGGCGGGCGATCTTGGAATACTTCAGCCCGGCAGTGCAGCTTGGCCTGACCGCGACGCCCAAGCGCAAGCTCAACGCCGACACCTACGCCTATTTCGGCGAGCCGGTCTTCGTCTACTCGCTTAAAGACGGCATCAATGACGGCTTTTTGACGCCTTTCCGGGTGAAGCAATACACCACCAGCCTCGACGAATATGTCTACACCCCGGATGATAAGCTGGTCGAAGGAGAGGTCGAGACGGGCCGCCGCTACACCGAGAAGGACTTCAACCGCATCATCGAGATCAAAGAGCGCGAAAAAAAGCGGGTCGAGATCTTCCTCGCCGGCGTGAAGCGCCACGAAAAGACCATCGTCTTCTGTGCCAGAAACGATCACGCCCTCGCGGTGCGCGATCTGATCAATCAGCTTCTCAAGGATACCAATGCGTGCGCCCGCGTCACCGATGACGACGGCGCCATCGGTGATCAACACTTGCGCGACTTCCAGGACAACGAAAAGACCCTGCCGAGCATCCTCACCACCTCGCAGAAGCTGTCGACCGGCGTCGACGCCCGCAATGTCCGCCACATCGTCCTGATGCGCCCGGTGAATTCGATGATCGAGTTCAAGCAGATCATCGGTCGCGGCACCCGTCTCTACGAGGGCAAGGACTACTTCACCATTCATGATTTCGTCAAAGCCCACTACCACTTCAGCGATCCGGAGTGGGACGGCGAGCCTCAAGCCCCTGAGCCCCCTGAGCCCAGGAACCCCCGCGTCTCACCGCCCGAACCTGAGGTCGCGGACACGCCCGAAATCGAGCCCTACCTACCCAAGCGTAAGGCCAAGGTCAAGCTGGCGGACGGCAAGGCCCGTACCATCCAGCACATGAGTGTCACCAGCTTTTGGCATCCCGACGGCACGCCGATGTCGGCCCTGCAGTTCATGGAGATGCTCTTCGGCAAGTTGCCCGAGCATTTCCAAGACGAGGCCGAACTGAAGCGGATTTGGGGCGACCCCGAGACCCGCAACAAGCTGCTGGAGCGGCTTTCCGAATCTGGCTTCGGCAGGGATCAACTCCGCGAGATGCAGAAGATCATCGACGCCGAAAGCAGTGACCTCTACGATGTGCTGGCGCATGTGGCCTATGCGTTGCCTCCTTTGACCCGCGTTGATCGCGCCGACAAGGCCAAGCAGGAGCTGCCGGCTCACTTCAACGCCAAGCAGCAAGCCTTCCTCGCCTTTGTCCTCGAACACTATGTGATTGAGGGCGTCGATGAGCTCGACCCGAAGAAGATCAAAACCCTCCTTGAACTCAAGTACCACTCGCTGGCCGACGCGGTCACCGAGTTGGGCCGTCCGGCGGACATCGGCAAGGTGTTTACGGGCTTCCAGCGGTATTTATATGATTGGGGGGCTTAATAAAATGAAAAGGAAATTTTCATGAGTTTTTGGTTATCAAAAAGTCTTTGTGCAACGATAGGGGATGTCCTTTCACTGACTGGATCTCATCAAACGCTTGAATCACTATTTAAAATGTCTGTAGCCTATGGCCAAGCCCACTTGGAAGTCATAAATCGAAGTGGAAAGACTGGATGTTTATTGCAGCCAAGATAACATCCTTGATTTCCTTGGTTAATTATAGGAATTCATGGATACAAAGCCTTCCGACGAGGATGCGATATCCACTTGGCACGAGAGTAGAGAGCCGATTACTACTTGTTTAGAAGAAAATGGGCTGAGATATTTCCGTTATGGAAGAATATTACCGCAGGGAAGTCCTGTCACAGATATAGCCCCAAATTCTTGAAGACACAAAATCCCCGGCGGCCTTTCGGCTGCCGGGGATTCTTCATGCTCGGAGATCAGATTACTTCTTGATCACCAGATCGCTTTGCAGGACGAAGAGTACCAGATCCTGCAACTTGGCGCCTTCTTTGTGAAGTCGGGTCGCTTCGCCGCGAAGCCAGAGGTCTTCGCCGTAGCTGATGCTGCGGCCGGCGGCGTAGGAGGCGAAGTGCTTCATGAAGCTGTAGGCGACTTGGTCGGGACGCTGGCCGGCAAGGTAGGCCTTGAGGCCGTTGAGGTCCTTCACTTCGGTGCCGTCGGGAAGCTTCGAATCTGCGGCGGCTTTCGGCTTGAGGCGGCCGGCGGCGTCGAAGCTCTCGAAGGGAATTCCCCAGGGGTCGATTTTCTCGTGACATTTGACACAACCCGGCTGGGTCCGGTGCATCTCGAGGCGCTGACGCAGGGTCATCTCCTTGGTGCCGCTTTTGTCGACACCGGGGACGTTGGGGGGCGGATCGCCGGGCGGTTCGGCGACGATCTTGCGGGCCAGCCAGGTGCCGCGTTTCACCGGGTGCGATTCGTGACCGTCGGAAAGCCCGGTGAGCAGGGCGACTTGCGACAACAGGCCACCGAGTTCCTTGCGTTCGCCGATCTGCACCGGTACGAAGTCGAATCCGGAGTTCGGCGAGGGTAATTTGTAGTAGGCCGCGGTGAGGTCGTTGGCCATGATGAAGTCGCTCTGCACCAGGCTGCTCACCGGGAGATTGTGGCGGAGGAGGTGCTTGACGTATTCGACCGGTTCGCGGCGGAGCTGGGCGCGAGCGTTCTTGTGGAGATCCCTGAAGGTCCTTTCATCGACCGCGACGGTGTCGAACTTGTCGAGTTGCAGCCACTGGCGGATGAAGGTTTCGAGTCCTTGGTCGGCGCGAGGATCAAGCAGCATTTGCTTGAGACGGCTCGGCAGTTCGCGGTGGAGGGCGCCGCTCTCGCCGGCGGCGACCAGCGAGCTTTCGGGCGGATGGTTCCACAGGGCGTAGCTGATTTTAGACGCCAGCTCGATACCGCTGAGATCTTCCTTCGCCGGGCTTGGGCTGTCTTCGATCAGGTAAAGGAATTGCGGCGAGGTGAGGACGCAGAGCAGCGCATCTTTGACTGCGGAGCGGAAATCCGGCTTGCTCTGGTAGGCGTCTTTCCAGATTCGCAGCATCGAGTCGACTTCGGTGCTGCTGACGCTGCGGCGCCAGGCGCGAGGCATGAAGGCGGCGAGGATTTCGCGGGCGTAAACTTCGGGCTGATCCTGATGGGCCGAGGCGATGAAGATGTCGCTGTGGCTTTTCGGCGGCCAGGTGTCGTAGACCGGGCCTTCGAATTCGACCGATTTCACCAGGAGGCGAGGCACGTCGCGGTCATCAGTGTATTCGGAACGGACGCCGATCTCGCGCATGCCGGCGAGATAGTTGACGTTCTCTTCCGACATCGAGGGCGCCGGGAAGTCGTTGATTCCTCCTTCGAAAGTGTAGACCTGCGGCGTCGCCGATTTGACTTCATCGGGAAGCCGGACCGAGATCAAGCTGTGGCCGTCGTCGCGGCGGAAGCCCATGTAGACAGCGAGGCGGGGATTGGTCTGCTGGTAATCGGCAAAGCGCTTGGCTTCGGCGCTGTCGGCCGCGACCGGACTGAGTTTGGCGGAGAGCAGTTTCGTGCTCGGATCAAGCTGGAGGGACACCGGCAGCGGTCCCTTGTCGAGATGGACCAGGAAGATGGCTTCGTTCTTTTCATGAGGTCCAGAGAAGCCACGTTCCGCGACTTTAACGCCATCCTTCAGGAAGGTGATGATGGCGCCTTCAAAACGATTTTCGAAGCCGCCGCGGTTGAAGACCGTGAGGCTGTCAGCGAGGACGGACTTAGGGAAGCTCAGTTGCAGCCAAGGATTGTCTTCGAAGCCGGTATGAGCGAGGTTGCCCTTGTTGCCGTCGACGAGGTTTTTCGGGGCAAACTGGTCCTGCATTTCGTAGAGCGACGAACCCGTGACCGTGGCTTGAGGCGCGAAGTTCTTGCCCTCGCGGTAGATCTCGATCTCGTGCAGATTGATGACTTTATTCTTGCCGGGAACTGTGATTTTGGCGGTGTCGAATTCGATCTTGCCGAGATCATTGAGAGTGAGTTCGAGGGCCGAGCTGCTGGCGCCGTGCAGCAGCGCCGAAAATTCCCGATTCCCTAGTTTCACCTGGACCTTGTCGGCCTTGTCGGAGCTGGCGTAGCGCAGATCGAGCTGGTAGACGCCGGCAGCCGGTACCTCAATCTGCTTGGCTTGCGTGATGTCGATCGATTCTTTCGAGGTCGAGGCCCGGGTGCCGGCATTTAGCAGCAGCATGTCATCGTAACGGGCCGCAGTGACCTTGACCCGGAACTTGCCGCCGGACGGGAGTTCGCGCAGGGAGACCTTGAAGTTCGGGCTGGTGCCCATGGTGTTGCCTTGGCCGAACATCTCGTTGACCGGTCTCGAGGGGCGGAGCAGCAAGCCATCTTGCGTGATGCTGAAGGGCTCGCCTTTCGGGTAGCCGCCGCCGCCGCGCAAACAGGCGTAGACGGCGTGCTCGAGGCCTTCGTAATGGCGCCAGCCGCGAACGGTGCCGTTGCCGGCATAACCTTCGATGAAATCGTAAGTGTGGCGCATAGCGAAGGGCTTGATGGGGAAGTCCTTTTTCGCCGTCAACTCAGTCAGTCGATGGTCGGCATTGGCAAGCAATTGCGAATCGGCGCCAAGAATGAGATCGTCTTTGATCGGCTTGGGGTTGATGCCGCGGCCGAGATCCATCCGGAAATTCTGCACCAAAGGAGGGGTTTTCGGGTCGACGATGATCTGGTCCAGCGCCAGGGTCGCGATGTCGAGATAGGCCTCCAATTGCAGCGGGCTCATCGCCAGGATCTGCGTGTTGTTGGCGAAGCCTTCTTTCGACAGGCCTTCTTCCGGCAGGACCTTGGCGAGGTTTTCTTCAAGCCCGAGCAAGTCGCGCAGGGTGTTGCTGTATTCGAGGCGAGTCAGCCGGCGGATCTGGCCGTTGCGGAACTTGTCGCGCTCCAGAGCTTTTTTAATGCCGCCGTCGATGAAGGCGATCAAGGCCTGGCGCTCGGAAGCGCTCGGCTGCGGCTTCTTCTCGGGCGGCATTTCCTCTTCGGCGATTTCCTTGCGGATCTCCTGCCAAAGCTTGAGATGGCGATCTTCAAAAACCGAGGTCAAGAGGTCGACCCGAATGCCTGATTTCATCTTTTCTGGACCATGACAGGAAGTGCAGTACTTCTCCATCAATGGCTTGATCTTGTCCTGATACTCCTTTTCATCGGCCGCCTGGGCCTGAAGGGAGCTGATGGCAAGAAGCAGAAGAGAGGGCAGTCGCAGTGTCATGGTTTACCTCGGGCATGGGTTTCGGGTACACCATTGACAAGCCAGCAAGGGCTCTGTTCCGTGAGGATTGTATGAAAATCCTGATTTTCTCAAAGCCTGACACTTGCCAGCTTGTTCTGGTGCCGGGCCTAGAGTGCTAAGAAAATTCGCAGCCATTCATCTCACCTGAAGCGAAAACTCCGGTATTTTGGGCGTTGATAAAAGCAGTCAAGTGTGAGTGATCCGATGCGATTAGCCGATCCCTGGTTTCTTCTTCTCCTGGCGCCCGCTTTGCTGGTGCTGGCGCTGGCGTGGCGCCGTCGTCCCCCAAGCTTGCTGATCGCCAGCGCCAGTTTTGTCGGCAGCGGCCCGGAATCGGCGTGGCGGCGGCGACTGCCGCTGCTTCTCGAGTTTGCCGGGCTGGCGCTCTTGATCGTCGCTCTGGCCCGGCCGCAATCGGGAACAGAGCATCAGCGCGACCTGCGGCTCGGTATCGACATCATGATCGCGCTCGACGTTTCGGGCTCGATGGAGAATTACGATCCGGCACCATCCATCACTGAAACGCGAGATCTGGCGGAGCAAATCAAGTCGGGACAATTGAAAAACCGCCTCGAGACGGCTAAAGAGCGACTTGCCGCCTTCGTCAAGGCGCGTCCGGATGACCGCATCGGCCTGGTGATTTTTGGAGCGGAGGCTTTGGGAAGTTGTCCGCCGACCATCGATCACGTCCTGCTTCTGAAGCGTATCGCCTCGATCGAGAACGGCCTGCTAGGCGAATACAGCAATGGCACCAACATCGCGGCGGGGATCAATGCCGCGGCGCGGCGCCTGATGAGTTCGCCCTCGAAACGGCGAGTCTTGATCCTCGCCACGGACGGCGCCAACACGGTGAAGTCGGTGATCACACCCGAAGAAGCGGCCGGGATCGCCGCCAAGCAGGGCTTGACCATCCATACCATCGGCATCGGCAGCATCAACGCTTTTGCGGTGGAGATGGATGTCTTCGGCCGGCAGCGCCTTGGCAAAGCGGGCGCCGATTCCTTTGACGAAGTTTTGATGAAGAAGCTGTCTGAGCCGAGCGGCGGTCGTTTCTTCAAGGCCGCAGATGCGGAGGAGTTCGACAAGACGATGAAGGAGATCGACAAGATCGAGAAGGTCGAGATCAGCACCGAACGCCAGACGCAATGGAAAGATATGGTCCTGCCTCTTCTGTGGATGGGTTTGGCCTTGATCGTGGCCGGATTCTGTCTCTCGAATACGCTTCTTTTGAGATTGCCCTGAACTCCTCTAAAAACCCTTTCACCCCCTGAATCCCCGACATGAACAGACTTGAATGGCTTCATCCCGGATATGCTGCGATCGCAGCGGCTGCCTTGCTGCTGATCCTGCCGGCGTTTTATTGGGCCCGGCGTCAGCGCCGGCGGCTCCTTGACATCCTGCCAGCTGCCGGCAGCGATGCCTCGCCTGGGCGCCGCTTGTGGCGCGACCTCAGCCTGATCGCGGCATTGGGTTTCGTGGCGGCCTGTCTGGCGATGCCCTTTTCCGGTCGCGACCAGGTGGTCGAAGCCAGTTCGGGAAGAAGTCTGGTCTTCGTCCTCGATGCCTCGAAGTCGATGAATTGCCGCGACTGCCGCGACGTCTCGCGTCTCGAATATGCTCGCACGTGGATCCGGGAACTGCTGCGGCAGCTTCCTCGCGATCATGTCGGCCTGGTCAGTTTTGCGGGGACCGCGAGCAGCGACTGCCCGTTGACCACGGATCACCAATCCCTGCTCGATGCGGCGGTGGCCCTAGAGCCAGGCCTATTGCCCGCGGGCTCGGATCTAGGCGCTGGTTTGCGCGAGGCGCAACGGCAATTCCCGGCCGATGCCGCGACCTCGCGCGCAATTATACTGCTGAGCGACGGCGAAGAGCTGGGCGGCGACAGCAAGGAGGAGTTGGAGAAGCTGCGGGAATCCGGCATTCCGGTGATCGCGGTCGCCCTGGGGCGCAGCGACCGCAACAGCCCGGTTCTCGAGAGCGACGGCAAGCTGCTGCGGCGGCGCAACGGCGAACAGGTGACTTCGCGTCCCGACCCCGCCGCGATGGAGGCGATTGCAGGCGCCAGCCGGGGGCTCTTTGTCCCCTTCGATCCGGCGGAGTCAATGATGAACGGGATGGCTCTGGCTATGGATCGGATCGAGAAGCTGAGCGTCGAAAAAGGTGCCGATCAAAGCCGTTCGCGGCCGCGTCTGATCTACCAGCTGATCCTGCCTTTGGCGATCTTGCTGCTCCTCCTTCGATTGGGTCTGGGTGAGCGCTTGCGCGTGGCGGCGACGCTGGCTCTCTGCCTGCTGTTGCCGGCACTGAGCGGACGAGCCGAGGACAAGGCACCCGAAACCCTGACTCCGGCGCAAGCCTTGGAGCTGCACAACCGGGTGAGCGCAGGCTTGAGTGCCCGGCAGGACGTCCGGGCTGAGCAGGGGCGGCTCGAAACCGCCTTGAGGCAGTCTGATTTGCCGGCACCATTGAACTCCGCCTTGCAGCGCGATCTGGC
>CAMCSH010000135.1 GCA_945877655.1 Lentisphaera araneosa HTCC2155
GCAAAACCCCGATCCAGGATCTCTCTGGCAGCGCCAATCCGGCCCATCGCCAGGCCTTCCAGAACGCCAGTGCCGATCTCGATACGGGCGGCCTGCGCTACACCTACATGAACGCGCAAGGCATGGAGCCTTGCATCGAGGAACTCTACCAACTCGGCGTCAAAATGGCGAAAATCGCCATCACTAATAAAGATGAACAAGCCAAGGCGCTGATCGGGGCTCAGATGGCTCACGACATCGTCAAGAACAGCGGCCTCATCGCCTTTGAATCCTTCGGCGAAAGTTGCGTCAAGCAGGCGGATGGCTATTACATGAACAAAACCCTGTTGCGTCACTCCCGCCAGGATACGCCGCTGCGTGAGTTCCTCGGCGGCCATTCCGCTCCGTTGACGACGATCGACGCTTTGCCGGCTAGTTCCGTCCTCGCCCTCGGCGGCCGCTGGAACGTCAAGGCCCTGATCGACTGCATTCGTCAGTCCAATTCCGCCTTCGGTCCGATACTTGACATGGGCGTCGCGGACTTCGAAAAACAAAGCGGCATGACTCTCGATGAAGCGGCCAGCCCGGTCGAAATCGCGGTCGCCGTGACTCTTGAAGACCGCCAGATCACCTTCCCGGTCATGGCCGACAAGACCCTAAGCAGCGCCGCGCCCGGCCTGGTGCTGGTCGTCGACCTGAAAAACCCCGACACCGCGGCCAAACTTCTGGCCTTTCTGAAGAAAAATCTGCCCCACACCGAAGAGGCAGGTGTCTGCCACTTCAAGGCGCCGCCGATGCCGCCGCAGGAGGCCACCTATGGAGTCAAGTTGTTGCCGCAATTCAGCTTCAGCGGCAGCCGCATTGTCATCGCCAGCACTCCGGAATTGAGCCAGGAAGCTCTGGCCGGCAAGAGCTCCCTTCTCCAGACTCCTGAGTGGAAGACCCTCGCCTCCGGCTTGCCGGAGCAAGGCACCGGATACGGCTTCGTGTCGCAACGCTTGAGCGGCCAGATCGGCAAGTTGATCGATCAGGGTCTGGGCTTCGTGCCCGAAGACAAACGCGCTGATGCCGCAGAGATCATCGGCGTCTATGCCCAGATGTTCAAATGCGACCGCAATTTCCAGGCTCTCAGCGTGACCGAGTCGGACGGCTTGCGCTCGCTTGGCCGGATGCGCTGCAGCAGCCCGATCGCCGGCGACAAGTTGATTGCCGGCACCGCCACAGTCGGTGTCCTCGCCGCGATGCTCCTGCCCGCGCTCGGTCAAGTCCGGGAGAGAGCCGAGATGACCAAGTCGAAGAACAATCTCAAGCAAATCGGCTTGTATATCAACAGCTATTTCTCCGATGGCACGACGACCGAGTTCCCCGCTGTCGACAAGTTGGGAATCGATCAGGCTTTCCTCCTCACACGTTCGGGCAAGCCTTACATCTTGCTCTTCGAACAGGGAATGAATTTCGCCAGGGTCAACAACCCGAACATGCCTCTGGCGATTGAGCCGGTGGAGGAATTCCTCAGGATGGGTTATTGCAACGTCCTCTTCGGCGACGGTCATGTCGAAGGCATCAAAGGCAGCTTTGCTACCCCCGCCGATGTCCTCCGCTATATCCTCCCCCGCGTCAGCAGCCCGGAAGAACGCGCCATCATCGAAGCGATGATCAAAAAACTCGCAGCCGCCGAATAATCCTGGAGATCACCCACTATGAAACTCACCCGCAGCCTCATCCCCGCCGCTCTTCTCCTCGCCCTCGGCGCCTGCAACAGCTATCCTGCCAGCGCCGACGCGAATCACCGCGATCAGTTCCATCAAATCAGCTCCGAACTCGAAGCGGGCGGCAGCTTTTACATGATCGCCAATCAGAGTGACGACATGAAAGTCGTCGGCGCCCAGATGCGCAGCTTCGCCAAGATGGCCGCAGACGAACCGGTCGCCGCCGCTCTCTACAATGGCCTCGCCAAATTCTACGAGAAAAGCGGCGTCACCAGCACCGTCGGCACCGGTATCTCCACCGTCGAACGCGCTGATGGCTTGCAGCGCAGCCGCATTGTTGTCGCCTACAGCCAGGCGCAGCCGGAAATCTTCAAGCTCAGCCCCGACGGTCAGCCGGCTTGGGACCTCGGTGCCCGCCTCCCGGCCGACACCGTCGCCGCCTTCGGCTTCTCCCTCGACATCCGCAAGGCGCTCGAACTCGCCTGCGCCTCCGCACCGGAATTGAGCCAATTGATCGAGAAGTTCTACGTCGATGCCGAAGACAAAGGCTGCCCCGCCGACCTCAAGGCCCTGGCCGAATCTGATCCGGTCTGCCTCGCCTTTGGCCTGACGCTCGACGCCAAGGAGACCCTGCGTCTGCCTCAAGTCGGTGCCATCCCGCTTCCCGGTGCCGTCACCTTGATCAAGGTCGATGCTGCTAAGCGCGACGCGGTCAAACTCCTGCTCAAAGAGCTTTCCCGTCCTGCTGGACTGAAGCATGACGAAAGTGAGACTGAAGAAAGCTGGACCAGCCGGGAAGTCGCTCCCGGCGTCGCGCCGTGCATCGTCCTGAAAGGCGATCTCCTGGTCATCGGCAGCCGTGTTGCGCAAGTCAAACAGGCGCTCGCCGGCCAGGGCGGCTTGATGCAATCGCCTGAATGGCTGAATCTCGCCACCGGCCTGCCGGCACGCGGCGACAGCTTCTTCTATGTCTCCGAACGCATCGGCCACGAAGTGAAAAGCCGGTTGGTCGAGGCTGTCCGCAAGGAGAAAAGCACCCCGAAGGACGTCGTCGACACGCTCGAGCAACACTTCAGCAGCAGCCGGTTCTCTGTCCTTGCAATCAGCGCCCAGAAGAAGCACACAGCCGGCTTGTACGTCACTTCCACCCATGGTCCCCTCAGCCTCGGCACCGCTGCGGTCGGCGGCGTCATGGCGGCGATGGTCCTGCCGGCTCTAGGCTCGGTTCGTGAAAAGGCCCAGATCACCAAGTCGAAAAACAATCTGAAGCAGCACGGCCTCACTATATACAGCTATTTCAGTGACGGCACCAGCACCAAGTTCCCGGAAGACATGAAGCAGATGGGCTTCGACGAGAACATGCTTAATGCGCCGACTCATGAAGGCCAGCATTTCACCGTTGCTGATTTGGTCGCCGGGCGCGCCGACTACGTCCTGGTCAACACCGATCGCACCTGGGCCGAAGTCAACAACCCCAGCACCGTGCTGATGTTCGAGAAGCCCAATCTCCATGGCAACCAACTCAACGGCGTCCTTGCGGCTTTCGGCGATGGCCATGTCGAGGTCATCCCCGGTCACTTCGCCAATGTCGAAGCGGTCATCGAAGCGGTCCGCCTGAAGAAATAACGACCTGTATCACTCGGGATTCTCAACTCCAGGCTAGGGAGTGAGGGAACGAGGGAGTTGGGGAGTGAGCTCTTATGCGCTCCCGCCTTACTCCCTAACTCCCTGGTTCGACGCTGACTGTGAAGCGAATCCAAGCTCAAAATAGAGTGATACACGTCGAGAAATAACAGGATTGAGTCGCGCACAGCCGGACGAAGGAATCCTTCGTCCGGCTTTTTTCGTCTGGATCTTGTGGTCTGCGGCCGATCTCTTTACAATGAATTAAAGAGGAGCTGTTCGAAGTCGGATTTTTGCGCTTGCCGCAATCTTAGCGAGGTGCGCAACTCGGGCAGTGAGCCTCGTCGTTTTCGTCAGCTACAGCTAGATCCAGACCTTGTTGCAAGAGCTCCAAGCGGACTTGGCGGGTGGCGGCGACGAGCTGACGCAGGGATTCGCGGGTCTCGCTCCAGCCGCGGGTCTTGAGGCCGCAGTCGGGGTTGATCCACAGGCGTTCGGCGGACATATGGACGAGGGCGAGGCGGATCAAGGCCGCGATCTCGGCCTGCGGCGGGATCCGCGGCGAATGAATGTCCCAGACACCGGGGCCGAGGTCGTTAGGGTAGGCGCCGCTGCCGAATTCCTGCAGCAGCTCCATGCCGGAACGGGCGGCCTCGAGGGACAAAACGTCGGCATCGAGATCGACAATCGCCTGACGGATGTCGCCGAAGTCGCAGTAGCACATGTGTGAATGGATCTGGGTCAGATCAGACACCGCTGCGGTGCTCAGACGGAAGCATTCGACGCTCCACTCGAGGTAGGCGATGCGGTCGCGACGGCGCAGCGGCAGGGCCTCGCGCAAGGCGGGTTCGTCTACCTGGATGACGGCGATGCCGGCTGCTTCGAGATCGAGCACTTCACGGCGAAGCGCCAGGGCGAGCTGGCGGCACGTGGTGTGCAGCGGCTGGTCGTCGCGGACGAAGGACCACTTGAGGATGGTGACGGGTCCGGTGAGCATGCCTTTCACCGGTTTCAGGCTGCAGGACTGAGCGAATTTGGCCCATTCGACGGTCATCGGCGTGGGACGCGCGACATCGCCGTAGATGAGCGGCGGTTTGACGCAGCGCGAGCCGTAAGACTGGACCCAGCCGAAGCGGGTGAAGGCGAAGCCCTCGAGCCTCTCGCCGAAGTATTCGACCATGTCGTTGCGCTCGGCTTCGCCGTGGACGAGGACGTCGAGGCCGAGCTCTTCCTGTTCGCGGATGCAGCTGCGGATTTCGTCTTCGAGGAAGCCCTGGTAATCCTTGTCGCCGAGCTTGCCGGCCTTGTGGGCGGCGCGGGCCTGGCGGATGGTGAGGGTCTGCGGGAAGGAGCCGATGCTTGTCGTCGGCAGAGGCGGCAGCATCAGGCGTTTGGCCTGAATCGCGGCCCGCTGCGGGAAGGGTGAATGGCGCAACAGGTCACTCGGCTTCACCTGGCGGAGGCGCTCGGCGACATCGGGGCGATGGAGGCGCGGATCTTCAGCTCGGCTGATTTGGGCGGCGTCATCGGCGGCCAATTCGGCGGCGATGGCGTTTTCACCGTCGCGCAGACCGCGTTTGAGAATGGCGAGTTCGACGACTTTCTCTTCGGCGAAGGCGAGCCAGGAGCGCAGGGACGGGTCGAGCTCCGTTTCCTCCGCGAGGCTGAGGGGCGAGTGCAGCAGGGAGCAGGAACTCGACAACCAGAGGCGTTCGCCCAGTTGATCCTGCAGCTTGCTCAGGCGACGCAAGGTTTTGCGCAAGGGGCAACGCCAGATGTTGCGGCCATCGACCGCGCCGATGCTGAGGACGCCGAGGCAGCGACGGGCCAGTTCTTCGACTTCGTCCCAGCCGGCTCGGATGGCGTCGATGTGCAAGCCATCGACATGGAGATCGAGGGCGAGAGCGAGATTTTCGTCGAGAGGCGCGTGGCTGGCGGTGAGCAGCAGTCGCGGGCCTTTGGCGCTGAACAAGGCGTTGCAGGAGTCGCGAAGTGCCTGCTGCCATTCCGGCTCGAGATCGGTGCAGAGGATCGGCTCGTCGAGTTGGATCCACTCGGCGCCAGCGTCGTGGAGCTGATCCAGCCAGGCGCGGTACAATGGCAGCAATTGCGGAAGCAGGGAGAGTGGATCGAAGCCAGTCTTGGTGGAACGTCCGAGGCGCAGGAAGCTCACCGGACCAAGCACCACAGGGCGCGGCGTCAGGCCCAGTTTGGCGGCGCGGCGGACGCTGTCGACCGAGACGCTTGCGTCGAGGCGGAAGTCCATTCCGGGGTGGAATTCCGGCGCTATGTAGTGGTAATTGGTATCGAACCACTTGCTCATCTCGAGGGCGGCGAGGCCGTGTTTTTGCGAGCCGCGGGCCATGGCGAAGTAGGCTTCGAGGGAGACCGGCTGGCCGGGGAGGAAGAGAGGGCCGTGGAAACGCTTCGGGATGGCACCGAGGACGGAGAGGGTGCTGAGAACGTGATCGTAGAGCGGCAGGTCGTTGCAAGGGACCTGATTGGCGCCGAGTTCGGCTTGGCGTAGCCAAGCGGCTTCTTCGAGGCTTTGCGCCTGCCGCAACAATTCGTCGCCACTGAGTTTGCCGGCCCAATAAGCTTCGAGGGCGGTTTTGAATTCCCGTTTGGGGCCGATGCGGGGCCAGCCGAGGGGCGCGACTAACGCCGCCTTTTTCTTGATTTCAGACATGATTTCTCTCCTGATCGCGAGGATGGTGGGTGGAGCCGTGATTCGGGGGTGGGATCGGCGGCGGCGCAGGCAGGTCTTCCGGCTCCGGATCAAGCAGCTCCGCCTTCCCGCTTCCGCAGTGGCTGGTTGGAGGCTTTGAGATCCGTCACGGCGGCGCGTCCGCCGGGGTTTTTCACCCCGTTCCCTTTTCACCGGCTCCAACTTCCTCTCGGAGAGCCGCCGGCACCTGTCGCTGAGCCCCATTCTAGCCGGTCTTCGATGTCTGTCAATCTTTGTATTCGAATATTAGAATATATGATGCGATAAGGCATTCATCGTCCTCCTGGGAGCGCGCCAGCTCCTGGCGCCCTGTTTTGTCAAACAGGACCTTGGCGACACCTTCGACCAGTTGCCCCTTGCCGGCGATGAGGGGGACCTTGTGGCTTTCGGACTTGAGGCGGTAACCCGGCAGGTTGTAATCGTCCTTGCCGAGGTCGATGGCCCAGCGGATGCCGTCGGTCTCGAACTCGAAGTTACCGAGGTCGATGTGGCCGTGTGGCACCTTGTCAAATCCGGCCTTGACGCCAGACCAGGTGGCGAGGGGATCTTCCCAGGAGGAGCGCATCAGGAAGATCGGCGTCCTTCATGAAGAGTCGGGGGTGCCCTTGTCGAGTCCGGCGAGGAAATCGGCGGGCATGGGATAGCTGAGGTCCGGGGAGGGGCTTTTGCGTCTTCCGCGGCGTTGGCGGCCAGAGGCGTTACCGCCAGGGGGCTGGATGAAGGTGAATTTCGCCGGCGGGCTCCAATTCACTTTTTTTGTTTTTGCGCCAGTCGCGGGTTGGGTACTTTGAGCTCCGTGGCAGCCACGGCCAAAACCTTGTAGCGTGGGCTGGCTTGTTGGGTCACTCCCACCAACAGCAGATCGGCAGGAGCCCAATCGACAGGAGCGGGGGCGATGGCGATGCGGGAGCGGATGTTCCAGAAGACGGTGCCGCGTCCGCAGGGACGGCCGAGATTGGCGCCACCGCCATGTCGGTAGATGTTGGCGCCGGAACCGACGTCGATATCGCAGAAGAGATTGAAACAGGGGCCGCGTTTGTGATGGTCGAAGGAGAGCGCTGGCCCGTGGCAGTTTTCAAAAATGTTGGCCATCGATCCGGAGCTCAGGCCGAGGTCGTGAATGAACTGGCAATCGGTCCAGTAGCCGCTCAGCAGGTTGGCGCTGCCGCCGAGCAGAATGGCGTGATGCCCGACATCTTGGCTCTTGCCTGCAGGCTTGCGTTTTGAGCTGATGTGCAGATCGAGAACGCTGTTGTGATGACCTTTGACGAAGACGCCGCTATCGGCATTGCGGATGCCGATTGAGCGCAGCCAGTTATTTGAGCCATGAAGTTCAAATCCGTTCCAGCCGCGTTCCTCGAAATGGCCAAGGTAGGGAGTCACCGGGAACTCTACACTGAGCGCTTCGACCCCGGAAGCGCTCTGGCTCAGATCCTCGTGCAATGCTGGCTGCCAAGTCGGCTCGATGGCGAAAAGCAGCGGCTGCATCAAGGTGACTTGCGAGCCTGAGACGGACTTTACCCGGACCGGCAGGCTGAGGCGTTGGTTGATCATCTTGCTGATATTGCCCGGATCTCCGGCATAGAGGGCCTGGCTCAAGCTCTGTTCCTTGTCGTCCTGCAACATCAAATACAGGGCCTGTCCCGGCTTGAAGGACATGGAGGTGCTCAGGGTCAGCGTATTTCCCTTGCCAGTCGTCACCTGCGCCAGTTTCTTGCCAGTGCCCGGGGATTGAATCGCAATCAAGCCGCCGCTCCAAGAGTATGCAGAGGTCGGGGTGCCCCCGGTGTTGGTGGTCGGCGCCGGCTTGATGTCCTCCAGAGATCGGCTGAAGACCAGCGTCGTCTTGTCTCGACCGGCGCCGCGCAGCACCAAGCCCGAACGCCGGATCAAGAGCCGGGTGCTGATTTGGTAAGTCCCGGCATCCAACAGCAGCGCCCCCGGCTTCATGTCATCAAGGGCCTTTTGCAAGGCGGCGGAGTCGTCATTGCCGTCATCAGCTAGGGCGCCGAAGTCGCGTGCCAGCGCCGCCACCGCGACCTGCGGCGGCTCCTGGCCGTAGCCATAGCCGGCTTGAGAATAGTCCGGCAAAGCTGCCAGGAGATCCGCTTCGCTCGGAGCCGCTTGGGCAACCAAGGCCAAAAAGCCGCACAGATTCAGGCTTATCGCGCTTAACATGGGGGGGCCTTTGGGATGAGTTTTTAGTAAATAGTCTTAGCGGGATCGCGGCTGCAGCGGTTCTTATCTGCCCCTCCAGCCGCCGTCGACGGTGAGGATGGTGCCGTTGACGTAGTTAGACGCTGACGAGCTGAGGAAGATCAGGGCGCCGGCGAGGTCTTCGGGCTTGCCCCAGCGGCCGGCGGGGATGCGGGCGAGGATTTGCGCATTGCGCACCGGGTCGGCCTGCAGGGCGGCGGTGTTGTCCGAGAATCGCACGAGCGACCTGAAAGCCGAAAAGGGTCGAAACCACGGCATGGGCCGCGGCCGCCAGACTCCAGCCAGTGATTGAAAGAGCGTAACAGCTCTTGACGCCGAACCGGTCGATCAGAAAGCCAAAACCGATCAAACCGAGACCGTAAAAGCCCTGGAAGATGGCATTCACCGTGCCGAATTGCTCGTTGGTCCAGCCGATCTCATCGTCAAGAATCGGCTTGAGTAGCGACAGGATCTGCCGGTCCATGTAGTTGATCGTGGTGGCGAAAAACAACAAGACGCAGATGAGCCATCGGAAGCGGGTGATCATGGGGTGAAACCGGGTTGAAAGGTTGAACTAGGGGAGAACTAGGGGAGAGACGCGGCAGTGTCCTGCTTGTTGCCTAGTTGTGTCCCAACTGGGACCCTAGGGATTCCCAGTTGTTTCCCCCTTCAGTCAGACTGGCGACCGGCACGTCGTCCATGTCGTCGAAGCGCTGGATGACGGCGCTCAAGGCGCAACGCACCTGCGCCGGCTTGAGGCCGTGCGGTAGTTCGTGTCGCAAGGCAGTGAGCGCCAGCGAGTGGAAGGCGCCGATGCGGTAGGTGGCGGAGCGGCCACGAGGGATCAGTGGCGGCGTCGATGGCGTCTTGCGCCAGCTTCAGACAGGTTGCGGGGCGATCCTGTTCGAGCCAGGGGGCGATACCGGCCATCAGGCGACCGAAGGTCTCGAGATGGCTGAAGGCTTCGCGCTTGGCGCCGCGCAGCTGCTCGACCGGCATGTTTTTGCGCAGCGTGCGAGCGGCGAGCTGGGTGAGCACCGGCCGCGCCAGCTTCTCGGCGAGGGCGATCCATTCGTCGCGACTTGCGTGCACAGCAACTGGGGTCTCGGCGGCGAGGCAGCTCGGGGCGAGACTGGCGAAGCCGGCGAGCAGGCCGGTGCGGGTGAGGAAATCGCGACGGTTGGCATTCATGGGCGGGGGCCGACCAGTTCGATGAAGTTGCCGTCGGGGTCCTTGACCACGGCGAGGAAAAGAGGGGTGCCGGGGATGGCGACCGGCCCCTTGGCGAGGAAGGCGACACCGCTCTTGGCGAGACGGAGGCGGGCGGCTTCGATGTCGTCGACGAAGAAAGTGAGGTAGCGCAGGCCGAGGGAGGATTCGAGGTAGCGCTGATTGATCGCCACCGGGGCCGGGGTGAAGGCCATCAGCTTCAGGGTGGTACCTTTGCTCCCGGGAATGGTGAACTGGCGTACCGGCACATCGCGATAGTCGCAAAGGCCGCAGTCGCCGGTGACCTTGGCTGCGCCGGTGAAGCCAGGGACTTCGCTCAGGCCGAGGCTGTCGCGATAGAAGCGAACCGAGCGTTCCAGGTCGGAGCAGACGATGCCGATATCGATCACCGAGTGGCTGTAAAGGCTGGGCGGCTGGGTGGCCGTGGTGCAGCCGCTGGCAGCGGTCAGGGCGAGGGCGGCAAGGACGGGCAGGATTTTCATGGATTCCTCTTAGTGATTGGCTTGGGATGCGGTCATCGGCATGGCCGGCGCCGGCATGACTATATCGCAGCCGTCGAGTTTGAATTTGGCGTCGGCGGGGAGCTGGTCGACGCGGCTGACAATGGCGGCGAGGGGTCCTTGGCAGAGGCTCAGGCTCAAGGGCTGGCCCCATTGGCTACCGCCCCGAATTCCCTTTCTCTTAGTTTTTCTGGTTCCACTTTTTCCATTCTTGGAAGTCGGAGACGCCGCCTTTGCTCCAGCAGGAACCGCTGGACCATTTGGCGCCGTCTTTCAGGGTGCCGGCTTCGATCATGCGGTGGTGTTCGTCGCTGAAAGTTTTTGCGTTCGGCGCAGCTTTGACGACGAGGCCGACGAAGCCGTTGTCCTTGCCGTCGCTCTTCTCCCATTGCAGGACTTGGCCGGGGGCTTCTGCGGACTCCGCATCTTTGCGACTGGTGAGGGCGGCGACGACGCGGATGCCGCTCGTTTCGCCTTTCACTGCGAAGCGGCTGCTCAGCTCGAGGCAGCGCGAGCCGGCCTTGAGGCTGCCGCGGCGGGTTTCAACGATGCTGGCGCCGCCGACCTGAACGGCCGGATAAGTCAGCTCGAAGACCACTTCGTCGGCACTTGAGAAGACGATGGCGGCCTTGTCGTAGGCCGGGCTGGGCACGAGCTTGCCGTCGGGCAGGAGATAGCCGAGGCCGCCGTTGCCGAGGCTGCCGTGGCAGGAGTAGAAGTCGCCGCCCTGGCCGT
Organism: Lentisphaera araneosa HTCC2155; assembly: GCA_945877655.1. GTDB lineage: Bacteria > Verrucomicrobiota > Lentisphaeria > Lentisphaerales > Lentisphaeraceae > CAMCSH01. The sequence continues at coordinate 10,701 of CAMCSH010000135.1, forward strand.
GGTCCTTGTGGTAGTCGCTGGATTTGAACCAGGCGGCAGTGACTAGGGCGGGGGTATTTTTGCACCAGACGTCGATGGCGCCGACGGGAGCGACCTTGTCCTTCAGGCGTTGGCTGTAGAAGCGGCCGGCGATCAGGTCGTTTTCGAAGCTGAAGTCATCGAAGCGTT
>CAMCSH010000136.1 GCA_945877655.1 Lentisphaera araneosa HTCC2155
CCATTTTTTCCTCCTCGCCGGCGGTTTCCGCCGGACGGAAGGGAACTTACCAGTTCATGTCGGTTTTGTGCTCAGGGAAATCCTATTGCGGAATCTAGGTTTACTCCATATCTTTGCATCTTATGAAAAATGGAGAGCCGCAGAGAAACTCAGACTGGCCAGTCTTTACCCGAAACTAACGGAATAGGCCATTACTTCCTATTTTCGGATTTCATGACCCGCAGCAGGGCGCGGCCGTGAAGGGCTTGACAGCTACTGCCTTACCCCGAAGGGGTTCCAGCTCAAAGCCCAGGGTTGCGCCGAGCATCGAGGCGCTACCCTGGGAACCGACCAATGCCCTCATACCCCAACGGGGTTTCATCTCGCTCCTCGGGCGCTCAGAACGCGATGAAACACCTTAAGTCAACCTCAAGCCATTCGTCCTCGGTCGATTCAGGTCTCGAAACGGACAAAGGCGGCGGCGATCAGATCGTGCATCGCGGCGGGCACCTTGCTGACGATTTCTTCCATGAAGCCGTGAATGAGCAGGCGGCGGGCGGTTTCCGCCGGGATGCCGCGGCTGCGCAGGTAGAACATCTGCTCGGGATCGAGTTGGCCGATGGCGGCACCGTGGGCGGCCTTGACGTCGTCAGCGAGGACGTCGAGTTCCGGCTTGGTGTCGACGCGGGCGCCCGAGGACAAAAGCAGGGAACGGCTGAGCTGTGACGAGTCGGATTTCTGCGCGTCTTTGGTGATCCGGATCAAGCCTTCAAAGACCCCGCGCGAACGATCGTCGAGAATGCCCTTCACGATTTGGCGCGAAGTGCAAAGCGGCGCCTGGTGGGTCAATGCGGTGTGGAAGTCGACCAATTGACGTCCGTGGACGGCGTAGAGGCCGTCGAGCTCGGCGTTGCCGCCTTCACCCTGGAGCACGGCGTTCAGATCGAGGCGCGACACCCGGGCGCCGGCGCTGAAGGCGAGCGAGCGGCAGTTTGCGGCGGCCGCAATGGTGGTGCGGCAAGTCGCCAGGTGCCAGGCGTCTTCAGATTCGTTCTGGAGGCGAACGTGAGTCAAAGAAGCGCCTTCGGCCAATTCGATCGTGGTCAAGGGCGTGCTCAGGCTGGCGAAACCGGCGGGGGAGAAGTGCGATTCCAGCACTTCCAGCGAGGCGTCGCGGCCGAGGCTGAGATGGAGGCGGGGCAGGGACACCGGGACCAAATCATCGACGCCAGCGTCGAGGCTCAGGTTGAAGATGTGAAGGGCCTTGGCGGAGTGCCATTTCTTGGGGATTTCGATGACCAGCGAGCTCGTGGCTGCGGCCTGGTTGAGTTGGGCAAAAAAGCCGCCTTCTTCGACCGCTGGAGCCGCCTTGGCGACGATGCAGGCGAGCAGTTCCGGCGAGGCGCGGCAGAGCTCGGGGCGGAGCTCGCCGTTGATCAGCACCAGTTCGTCGGCGTCGGCGATAGACCAGGCGCTCAAGTCGGGCAGGTTGGCGGGGGGGCGGGCGCGACGGAAACCTTTCTGGGTCGACAGAGATTCCAGCGAGGTGACCCGCCAGGCTTCTTGGCCGCGATGCGGAAAGCCGAGCTTGCGGACCCGCTCGAGAGCGCTGCTGTCGCGTCCGAGGGAGATCAGCGAATCAAGCGGTGATCCAGTCATAGCCTCTCTCCTCGATGGCCTGCGCCAATTCCTTGCCGCCACTCTTGATGATCCGGCCTTGGTGCAGGACGTGGACGAAGTCGGGCACGATGTAGTCGAGCAGACGCTGGTAGTGGGTGACCAGGACGAAGGCGTTGTTCTTGGTGCGCAGGGCGTTGATCCCTTGGCCGATGATGCGCAGGGCATCGACGTCGACACCCGAGTCGGTCTCGTCGAGGAAGGCGAGGCGCGGGCTGAGCACGGCCATCTGGAGGATTTCGTTGCGCTTCTTTTCGCCGCCGGAAAAGCCGACGTTGACGCCGCGCTCGAGGAAGCCGGGCAACATCTTCAGCGATTCGAGTTTGCCGGCGAGGAATTTACCGAAGGCCTCTTCGCTCATTTCTTCGACGCCCTGGTGTTTGCAGACGGCGTTGAAGGCGGCGCGGAGGAAGACTTGGTTGCTGACGCCGGGGATTTCGACCGGGTATTGGAAGCCGAGGAAGATGCCTTCGCGAGCCCGTTCTTCCGGTTGCAGAGCGAGGAGATCCTTGCTCTTGAAGTTGACTTCGAACTTGATCTCGCCGGCGGTGACTTGGTAATCCGGGTGGCCGGAGATGACTTTCGACAAGGTCGATTTGCCCGAGCCGTTGGGGCCCATGATGGCGTGGACTTCACCGGCGCCGACTTGCAGGTCGAGGCCTTTGAGGATCTCCTTGTCGCCGATGCCGGCGCGCAGATTCTTGATGCTGAGCATGAGTTCTTCATCCTGTTGAATTTGGCCCCCAAGTTTACGGCGACCGGGCGGCACCGCAAGGGCGAAGACGGAGATTTCTCGATCTGGGACGAAGAAGCGAAGGCGAACTCGATGGCCACAAATGGCACAAAGAGCACAAAAACTGGATTTGCTCGTCGCGACGAGCGACGTGAGGTTCCCTGGGAGCCCCGGCCTCCGTGCTGTTTTGCGCTCGTCGCGAAGCGACTCATCGTTCCCTGGGAGCCCCGGCCTCCGTGCCGGTTGTTTTGCGCTCGTCGCGAAGCGACTCATCGTTCCCTTGGGAGCCCCGGCCTCCGTGCCGGTTGTTTTGCGCTCGTCGCGAAGCGACGGCATGAGTGTAGCCGAGGGTTTCAACCCCCGGAATGGATCGAGAGGAAATCGCCGTCGCGAAGCGACAGGATGACATGTCGGCGGTGGCGATCCATAAGGCGCCCCCGAACGCATCTGTCACCGCGTCGCTGCCGCGACGCCAAATTCATTGCCAAATGCACCGGGGGTTGAAACCCCCGGCTACACTCACACCGTCGCTTCGCGACGAGCGGCAGAGCGCAACTCAAAGAGTCGTATTGCAGTTCTTTGGTTGAGATTTCTCGCTTACAGCAGCAAGGTTCTCGCTGCTTCGGGATCAGCGAGGCGCCGAAAGGGCCTGCCATAGATTTCTTCCGGCACCGTCGAGGCGGCGAAATCGGCCGGGTTGCCGGTGAAAGCGAGACGTCCTTGTCGAAGCGCGAGGATGCCATCGGCGTGTTCGAGAGCTTCGTTCAAGTCATGCGTCGCCCAGAGGAGAGTCTTGCCCTGTTGCCGGGTCAATCTGAGAGCCAATTCCCAGGCCTGGCCGGAGGCGGCGGGGTCGAGTCCGGAGGCGGCTTCGTCGAGAAGGATCAAGGGGCAATCCTGGGCCAGGGCGGCGGCGATGTAGGCGCGTTGGCGTTCGCCGCCGGAGAGCTGGTCGAGACGGCGATGGCGCTTGTCTTCCAGGTCGAGAGCGGCGATGGCTCCATCGATCGCTTGGCGATGGCCGTGATCCCAGGGATGGCGGGCAAGCATGAGGAATTCCTCGACCGTGAAGGGCAGGGCTTCTGGGCTCTGCGGCACCCAGGCGACGAGGCGGGCCCGATCCTGCCGAGTGATGCGATCGAGATCCTGACCTGCAAGGGTGCTTGCACCGCTGCCGGCGAGCTGCCCGAGGAGACGGCGCAGCAGGCTGCTCTTGCCGGCGCCGTTGGCGCCGAGAAGGGCCGTCAAAGTCCCGGGAGCAAGATCAAAATCGACCCCGTCAAGAACCTGAAGTGATCCCTGCAAGACGCTGAGACTCCGAACGCTGAGCATCACTTGACGACGAAGAACAGCACCAGCAGCAGGATGGCGATGCAGGCGACTGCGGCAATGACGATCAGTGGCGCCTTGCTGGCTTCCGCCGGAGCCTCTTTCAGCTTGTGGCTGGCGTTCTGCTGCGACGGGCTGAAAGCCTGCATCGAGGGAGCTGAGTCGGCCTTCGCTTCGGCCTTGACCTCGGCCTTGATCGCCTGGGCGCTGAGCAGCGGCGCTTCCCCGGCGGCGGTGCGGCGGAGAGCGGTGCAGAGTTCCGCCCAGGTGGAGAAACGCTGGTCGCGGGATTTGGCGAGGAGGCGGTCGACGAGATCGGCGCAGGCCTTGCTGACCTTCGGGTTGAGCTCGCGCAAGGGCTTGGGTGCCTCTTTCATCTGGCGGGTCATGACCACCATCACCGACTTGTCCTCAAAGGCTTTTTTACCGCTCAGGGCCTCGTAGATCAGCAGGCCAAGGGAATACATGTCGGAACGGAAGTCGATGTTGTCTTCGCCGCGGACCTGTTCGGGCGACATGTATTCAGGCGTGCCGACGGTAAAACCGGCGCCGGTGAGATTGGCGTCGACATCCTGCTCGAGCGATTTGGCGATGCCGAAGTCGAGGATCTTGGCGGTGCGGGGCTCGGCGGTGATCTGGATGTTGGCGGGGCGGATGTCGCGGTGGACGACCTTGCGGTCCTCCCAGGCGTGGCGGAGGGCATCGGCGATCTGGGCGGCGAATTCGAGCGCGTCTTTCTCTTCCAGGACGCCATAGCGGCCGATGTGGTCGGCGAGGCTCATGCCTTCCTGGTATTCGCTGACTAGGAAGAGTCGTCCCGACTCTTCGCCTGCGCCGATGACGCCGAGGATGCCGGGGTGCTTGAGGCCGGCAGCAAAGCGCATCTCGCGCTTGAAGCGCTCGCGACGCTCGGGATCGGCACCGAGATGGCGCGGCAGGACTTTGATCTGCACCAGCTGCTGCGCCTCTTCGTTGTAGGCGAGATAGACCTCGCCCAACGACGACTTGCTGAGAAAGCGGTCGATCTCGTAACCTTCGCCGATCATCATGCCGGGCTGCAGGGTGTCGGTGATGGGCGCGGCCGGAGCGGGCGCGGCCGGAGCAGGGGGAGCAGTCGGACGACGCGCCGTGGGAGGCAGCTGGACGACGGTGTCGACGCTGGTGCTGACCTGGGGGTCGAGGGTGGTGCGGCTGGGATCGAAGACATCGGTTAACTCGACACGTGTCTCGAGATTAGGATCTTGGGGCTCGATATCGAGCGTGGTCTCGAGGTTGGGATCGGTGACGGGCTGGGGCTTGATGAAGGGCGACTGAGAAGCCAGGTTCCTGCCATCGTTGAGGAAGGGAGAGTCATCGGGGTCGGCTCCGAAGACGGTGGGACCGCCGGCGAAGGTGGCGTTGAGACAGAAGCCGAAGCCTTCGAGACATTCATCCCAAGATGCGTAGCGGTCTTCAAGTTTGCGTGCGGTCATCCGACGAACCAGTTCGGCGGCGGCGGGGCTGATTTCGCTGACCACTGATTCGATCAGCTGGATGCCGGTTTTCAAATGAACTTGCAGGATCTCCATGGGCGACCTGCCGCTGACCGCTTTGCGTCCGGCGAGCAGCTCCCAAAGGACGAGGCCAAGCGAATACATGTCGGAGCGGAAGTCGAGATCATCGCCAGAGGCCTGTTCGGGCGACATGTATTCCGGTGAGCCGGCGCTGAAACCGGCGGCAGTGAGGTCCATCATGCAGTCGTCGAGGGCTTTGGCAGCGCCGAGGTCGCGGATTTTGACCTGATTGTCATCAGTGATGACCAGGGCGGAGGGTTTGATACCGCGGTGGACGATCTTGGCTTGTTGCCAAAGCTGACCGAGGGCTTCGGCGATCGGATGAAGCAGCTGCAAGGCTTCCATTTCGGGGACCGGGCCGCGTTCGTCGAAGGCGGCGTCGAGAGGCAGACAAGAGACGAAAGGAGTGACGATGAATGGGAAGCCTTCGTATTCGCCGGAGTCGAGAGTGGTGACGATGGCCGGGTGCGTCACCATCTGCACCAAGGCAACCTCGCGAGCGAGGCGGTCCAGAGCTTTGTCGTCGACCCGGTTGCCGCCGGCCATGGTTTTGACCACCACCTTGGTTGGTCGTTTGGCCTTCAAGTCTTCGGCGAGGAAGCGAGAACCCGAAGTCCCGGATTCGATGACTTCGAGGATGCGATAGCGTTCGGCGATGAGGGCGGGTGTGGTCATAAACGGCTCCCTTGAGAAGAACGGCTGTGTCAAAAAAATCTGTAACCTGCGAGTCCAGGTTGCGCTTGGGCCTTATGTTACGGCGTCTATAGCATCAAGTCAATTTTCCGGAGACGAAAAGATGGCAGAGAAAGATCAACAGCTCAGCCCGGGCATGACCATCGGCACTTTCCGCTTGCAAAAACTACTTGGCGAGGGTGGCATGGGAGCGGTCTACCTGGCGGAGGACATCACCCTGTCACGCCGCGTCGCCCTGAAATTCATGCGCCGAGCCTTGCTCGCCCAGCAGGTTGCTCCGTCCGCCCGCACCAAGATCGAGGCCCGTTTCATCCGCGAAGCCCGTTCCGCCGCCGCCATCGCCCACCCCGCCATCGCCCAGATCTACACCGCCAACTTCGACAGCAACGACTGGTACATCGCCATGGAGCTGGTCGACGGCGAGGCCCTCGACGCTCTGCTCAAGGAGAAAGGCACCTTCCCGCCGGCCCAGGTCGCCCAGATCCTCACCGAAGCCTGCGAAGGCTTAGGGCTCGCCTGGGAGTCAGCCAGCATCATCCACCGCGACATCAAGCCGCAGAACATCATGCTCACCCGTAAGGACGGCCATGTCAAGATCGTCGACCTGGGCCTGGCCAAACCGGTCGCCGAGTCCGACGAGGTCGATGACAACCAGTTCGAAGTCACCGGCGCCGGCGTTCCGGTCGGCACTCCCTATTACATGGCGCCCGAGCAGGCCACCGGCGGCAAGGTCGACTTCCGCGCCGACATGTTCGCTCTCGGCGCCACGGTCTACGAGCTCCTCACCGGCAAACGAGCCTTCCAGGCCCGCTCGCCGGCCCTGATCTACGCCCTCCAGACTGGCAAGGAATTCCGCCGCCTGTCGGAAGCCTGCCCCGATTGCCCGCCGCAGCTCGCAGCGATCATCGAACGCCTGCTCGAACCCGAAGCCAGCAGCCGCTATTCCTCCTATGCCGAACTACTCGCCGAACTCAACCGCTTCCGCGGCGGCAACCAGGTCTCCGTCCAGGACGCCGCCACCGTCGTCTTCGCCGGCCACGCCCACCTCGGCCTGAGCCAGACCGACGCACTCACCTCGGTCGACATCTTCCTCCCCGTCGACCACAAGATCCTCGACCGCTACCGCGTCCTGCAAGTGATCGGCCGCGGCAACACCGGCATCGTCTACAAATGCCTCGACACCAAGCTCGAAAAAGAGTGCACGGTGAAGGCGATCATGGCCAACCGCGAATACCCGGTCGAAACCTTCTCACGGATCAAACGCAACTACCTCGAACTCGCCCGCCGCCGCCACCCCGCACTGGTCTCCATCATCGACGTCGCCGAAGGCCGAGGCGGCGCCGAGCTCTATGTCGTCATGGAACTCCTGCAAGGACGCAACCTGCTGTCCTGGATCCAGGAAAAACAACGCACCGGCGGCGGCGACCTGTCGCCCGCCGTCATCGGCCCGGTCTTCCACCGTATCGCCGACGCCATCGACGCGCTCAACTCGAGCTTCTCCGCCATCCACGGCGACCTCAAACCGGTGTCGATCTTCCTCACCGAACAGGACAGCCAGGTCCGCATCCTCGACTACGGCGTCACCTGGATGGACCCCTCGGAAGACAAGATCCGCGGCAGCGCCGAACCCTGGCGCTTCCCCACCGCCAACCCCGACTACATGGCTCCCGAACTCTGGCGCCACGACCCGCCGACCACCGGCGCCGACCTCTACTCTCTCGCCGTCATCACCTACGAAGCCCTGGGACGCAAACTCCCCTTCTGGCTGCGCGAATTCGAACCCGAAGGCAGCAACCGCGACGACTCCACCTCGGCCATGCTGCGCGGCATGTTCGGCGCCGTTCAGGACAGGCCCCCGGCCGCTCTCGGTCACCTGTCGCCGAAGGAGAACAAAGCTCTTTTGCAGGGCCTGGCCAAGGCCGCGGAAGGCCGCTATCCGAACTGCCGCGCCTTCGCCATCGCCCTCTTCGGCCAAGGCGGCGCCGACAACCTCTCCACCCCCCTCCCCGGCCACTCCGCCTACGCCCAACCGTCCCGAAGCAAGATCTCCGGCAAGGCGATCCTCGCCGCCGCCGTGATTCTCGCCGCCGGCGCCACCGCCACGGCCCTGATCCTCAATCACAACAAGTCCAAGGACGAAGCCAATCAGCTGCACGGCCAGTGCCAGGATCTCGAAGCGATCCTCAAGACCGCCGCCTTGCCTGTCCCTGACGACCTGAAACAGCTCATCGCCAGTGCCGAAGCTTCGTGGAAGGACGGCGACTGGAGCCTCGCCGCCGAGCATTATCGCGAAGCCAAGGACCGCCTCGACCAAGTCGCCGAGCAGATGATGAAAGACCTGCGCGTCCGGCTCGCCGAACAGGACAACGCCGTCCAGGTGGTCAGCGCCCAGCTCAACGAACGGCGCGAGCTGCTCGCCTTGCGCAGCGGCAAGAATTTCATCCCGGTGGAGACCATCCCGGCGCCGAGCGACAACAAGCCGAGCAGCCTCGCCCTCTATTACGAGCAGCGCGCCAAGCCGCTGGCTGAATGGCGCCAGGAATTGCTCGACGGCATCAGCACCGAAGTGGCAGTCGCCATCGCCGAAATCAGCGGCCGACGCGAATCGCTCAACGCCCTGATCCGTCGCTTCGAAGGCGAGACCCTCGACCCGAATCTGCGCAGCGAGCTCGACGCCCAGATGGCGGAAGCCGGCGGCTCGCTCAATGAACGGCGCTACGCCGCCGCCTGGCGCGCCCTCCGCAAAGCCGAAGGCCTGGCCGAGTCCCTCCGCACCAAGCTCAACTCCGCCTACGCCCCGCTCCTCGCCAAGACAGTGGAGAAGCTCCTGCCCCTACGCAAAGAAATCGCCGCCGGCTTGTGGATGGATGACTCCCTGCGCAGCCGCGTCCCCTCGCCTTTCCAAGCTGGCGCAGACGCGAAAGAATCCCTGCAACGGGCCCAGACCGAGCTCAGCGTCCTGACCGACCTGAAAAACAGCCAGGAACGCCTGCTCCCCCTGGTCCAGCGCGAAATCGCCAGCTGCATCACCGAGACCGAGGCCGCCCGCAACAGCCTCAAGGGCGCCGAAAAAACCCTGCCCGAATTGAGCGCCTTCGACCAAGAGACCGTCCGCCTCAAGGCCCTCCCCGCCGACAACCTCCCCGAAGCCCGCAACGGCTGGAGAAAGCAGCGCAGCAAGATCCAGAACCTCAACGCCGCCTTCGACAAGATCCTGACCGCCGAAGTCGACGGGCTGATGGTCAAGGCCGGCGAAGCGGTGCAGAAGATCCTCCCCTCCCGCGACATCTCGCCGGAACTGGCGATGAGCATCGACGAGCTGCAGATCCTCAGCTCCTCGGCCCGCAGCGCCCGCGCCGAAAACCGCCTCCGCCAGGCCTGCGACGAGTTCCGCAAGGTGATCGCCGACGCAACTGACTTGCAGACCAAGGCCGACACCCTGTCGAAAGCCGTCGCCGGCAAGGATTACAGCGTCCCCCGCCTCGGCGCCAAGATGATCTGGATCGCCGATCTCAAGCTCTGGGCCGCCAAGACCGAGCTCAGCAACGGCGAGTTCCGCCGCTTCCGCGCCGGCCACCGCGCCACCATCCTCGCCAACGGCTCGCTCGACGGCGACCGCCAGCCCGCCATCCAGGTCACCGAACGCGACGCCGAAGCCTTCTGCACCTGGCTGACCCGCATCGCCCAGCAGAACGGCGACATCCCGAAAACCTGGCGCTACCGCCTCCCCACCGCCGAAGAATGGCAGAAGCTCGCCGCCTGCGGCAAGGAAACCACCTACCCCTGGGGCGACGCCTTCACGCCGCCGAAAGACACCAACTTCGGCAGTGAAGCCACCCTCGATCCCGGTGAAAACCTCGATCTCGAAGGCTACAAGGACCGCTTCCCCCTCACCGCCCCGGTCGATCAGGCCGGCGCTCCCAACGCCTGGGGCCTGATCGGCTTCTCAGGCAACGTCTGGGAATGGACCAGCAGCGCCGAAGCCGGCAAGAACCAGGTCCTCGGCGGCTCGTGGATGAGCAACAACCGCGGCGAAGCGCAGCTCAAACCGAGCGGCAACCTCGCACCGGCGGAAGCCCGCAACGACAACATCGGCTTCCGCATCCTCCTGGCGCCCGCGCCATGATCGCCACCAGCCTCCTCGCCGCCTGGCTCGCCTTGACCCCGGAGGAAGCCGACAAGATCAACGAGCAGTTCCGTTTGATCGAAGCGAAAACCGAAGCCGCGATCAGCTCACCCGCCGGCAAGCCGGCCCTCGCCGTCGCAGGCCTGCCGGTCCGCATCCTGGTCCGCCTCAAGAACAGCGGCGACACCGCCGTGAAATTCGATCCCTCCATGCTGACCATACTCCGCGACGGCCTCGGCGGCGGCAAAGAAATGGCGCTGAAACCCCTCTTCGATCCGCCGGACACCGCACTGCGCCAGCGCCTCGAAGCCCGCAGTCTTTTGCTCGAACGCCTGAAGCTGATCAGCGACGACGACGCGGCGGAATTCCTCCGCCTCAACTTCCCCCAGTTACTCCTGGCCGAACGCAGTCGCGACAAAGCCCGTCGCAGCCTCGAAAAAGACATCGATGGCCTGAAGGCCGACCTGAAGACCTTCGCCACTTGGAAAAGCAGCGGCGAAATCCCCCCCGGCGGCAGCCTCGAACTGGGCTTCAAAAGCAGCCTCCCCGCCGGCTTCGACCAGAACACCTCCGAATGTCGACTGACCCTGCGCCTGAAAGCGCCCACCGGCCTCATCCTCAACCTCCCGGCTGAAGCCAAGGTGGAGTGATTTAAGCTGTCCGCAACCTAACTGGGACACGACTGGGACACAGTTGGGACACAGTTGGGACACAGTTGGGACACAGTTGGGACACAGTTGGGACACAGTTGGGA
>CAMCSH010000137.1 GCA_945877655.1 Lentisphaera araneosa HTCC2155
GGCGCAGCGGAGGGCGTAGTTGAGATAGAAGGCGGAGAAGAAGAAGGTGCCGGCGCCAGAGAGGGGGCGGGCCAGCTTCTCTTCGAGGATGGTCTTGGCCTTGAAGGAGAGGACGATCAGGAGGATGGCGGCGGCAAAGAAGAAGAGCGAGGCGATGATGTCAAAGCCCTGAGCGGCTTCCATCTCGGAGCGACGGCGAGCGGTGAAGGCCATGAAGAGGGCGATGTTCTTGTTGAACAGGCCGAGTCCAGTGACGATGAGGTAGGAGAGGAGAAGCGGCGCAGAGAGCACCTCGGTGTCGAAGCGTTGGCGCAGGGCGCAGCGCATGACCCCGAGGCGATAGGCAAGGTAAAAGCCCATGGTGAGGCAGGTGAGGGCGACGAGCTTGGCGGTGGATTCGCTGGCGTCGGGCTGGGGGCTCTTGAAGAAGTTGACTTGGCTCATGGCGGAATTCCTTGGGTTGCGGGGGATGGTGTCGGGTTGTGGAGATCAGAGCGGGCTGAGCACGAGGGTGCCGTTAGCTTGCTCAATCACGAGGTCGCCATCGTCGTTGCGCCGGAAAGTGAGATCCGCGTTTTTTTCGGTGTGGATCGTGACGCTGTCGGCAGTGGCTTGGGTGACGCTGTAGCCGCAAGGGATCAGGGGAATGCCGCTATCGAGGTCGAGGGTCATCGACTCTTTCTCGATGTGCCAGCGCATGGTCGGGATTTGGAGTTTGAGCATCTCGGCGGCGGCGGCGATGTCGCTCTCCGATGCGTCGGGCTTCTGGAGGCGGACGGCGTAGGCGGCGGTGGCCTGATGGTCGAGCTGCCAATCGCCAGTGATGTCGAGCTCGCCGCGGCAGGCCGCGAGGAAGAGAGCGCTGAGGCCGAGTGCGAAGATCTTGGCGAGGGTCTGAGGTTTGTGCATCTGGGGGTCTTTGGGGTTTGGGGCTGGGCTTGCTAGTGCCAGGCGTTTTGCTGGCTGAGCTTACGGAAGGCCAGTCATCTGGACAAGGCCTGTCCACTTTGCGTCTGGCGCAGAAAAATCGAAAGAAAATTCAGAGGCTTGAGGCTTCAATTTCTGCAAAGGCGTCCCATGCAGTAGAGCAGGACTAGCCAGGCGATCGGCCCCACCCACCATTTTTGGTTGAAGAGCTCGGCGATGAAGGGCGAGGCCACTCCCAAGAACAGGATGAGGAGACAGCCAAATCCTATGCGGCAGGCGTGGACGGCGTCGGGATCGCCGAAGCCGACAAGATGTTTTAGGAACTGCCAAGCCAAGAAGAGGCTGATCCATAGAAACGCCCAGACCACCAAGGGAGGTAGCAATCCGCCACGACCAGTACCTCCCAAGGCGAGGATGACGAGGGCGATGAAGCTGCCGGCCATGAGCAGGAGCAGCAGGCAGGAGCCGAAGCCGGATTGGGGCTCCTCGGGATCGTCGGACATGGCTCAGTACACCAGTTCGATACTGCGCCATTGACGCGGGCCGCCACAGCCGCGACAGGCCCGAGTACGCCAGGGCCAAGGCGGTGAAGCATCGCCAGAATTGATGGGCCAAGGCCTGTCGTCAGCCTTGTCAGCTTTGTCATGGTGAAAGACTGTGACGGGAATTTCTTGAACACCGCCGAGCAGGCGATGGGCTAGGTTTAGCGGGACGCGGAGGAGGCAACGAGCGCCGCAATGCAGGCAGCGGGACTCGTAATGGCGGAGGGGGCCGAAGGCGGGTGGGAAAGGCATGGTCAATCTCCTTGGCTTGGCGTTGGATACCGAATAGCCGCTACATCTGGACATGAAGTGTCCACCAAAACGAATCTAGTGGATTAAACTGAGATACTGACAACCCCAAAGGCCTCGCATGAAAGACACGACTTACCAGAAAAACCGGCGATTGCTGTTCATCGTCACGAAGCTGAAGCAGCGGGATTGGCGCAAGGCGGATTTGCTGAAGGTCCTGAATGAGGAGGAAAGCAAGGGGGAGCAGCGGGCGCAGATCGGCAGTCTGTATCTGCAGGGGGTGACGGCGCGGACTTTGCAGCGGGACATTCAAACCCTGTGGAGCTGGGGCGCCCGGATCGGGCAGGAAGAGCGCGGGGTCTACCGCTTGGAGAACAAGGACTGGGTCTTCCCGGAGGTGGAGCTCGAACGAGATGAGCTGATGGCGAGTTTTTTTGTGCGGGAATTGACGCGCAATCACCTGCCGGGCCAGTTGCGCGAACACGGTCAGCGACTCTTCGAGAAGGAGCTGGCGGTGGGCGAAAGCAGCGAAGAGGCTGAGCTGATGGTGCGCAACCTGGTGCAGGCGGTGCGAACCCTGAAAGATCCCGGCGATGACGAGGCGATTGATGCGGTGATCACCGCTTGGCGTGACTGTCGTCAAGTGGAAATCGTCTATGAGACTCCGCAGAAGGCAAAGGGCGAGCCGAGGGTGATCGACTGTCATGCGCTTTTCCTCTTCAACAGCGCTTGGTATGTGCGAGCCTGGTGCCACCGGCGGCGGAAAGACCTGGCCTTCGCCCTGAATCGCATCTCCAGTGCGACGCTGCTGACGACGCCGTATGAGCGCGACATGACCGTGGTCGCCGAAGTGAAGAAGGGCTTCCTTTTCCCCTACGAGAAAGTCCGGGATGTACACTTACGTTGCAGCGCCAAGGTCGCCCAAACGGTGCAGGAACGCGACTGGTTCGAGGGACAGGTGACCGAAGACCGGGAAGGCAACCTGGAGCTGAGAATCGACTGCGCCAGCAAGGAACAACTCCTCTGGTGGGTGGGCGGCTTTCTGGGCGAAATCGAGATCGTCGCGCCGCCGGAGCTGCGTCAGGAGGTTCACCAAGCTGCCTTGTTGATGCAGCGCAAGCACGAGGCGAACCCGGACAAGTCAGGGGGCTGAAGGTGTATCTTTCAAGGTGATCTCCGGGTTAAGTTTTCTTTCTGGTCTCGAACCCTGCAACTAGAGCGGATCTTACAACGCCGTCTGGTTCAGGACGGAAATCTATAGCAAGATCGTACTTAGCTGCAAAGGCTATTAGGAGGGCGAGAACGTCCTCTTCCTGAGCGTCCGCTACAGGCGCTCGCGGTTCGTGAACGATAGGCGGACGGCAAGGTTCCATACCTGCCGTCCAGGCAGGGAGCGTCGGCTTCTTAAGGAGCCCTTCGTATCGGAGACCGTGCACGTTTGTTCTTGGCTGAGACTTATCTGGTTTGCTCATCGAGCATATCGCTGTTTAGATTCGTTGGGTTTAGCAGTAAGTCGACGAAGCTCAGAAGCCACGAGCTCTTCCTGGGTGTCGCCTCGCTTGCAAAGCTCGTTATTGGCCACACCGAAGGGGATGTGGACCGAGGGCGCGAAGGCCCGGGTGGAATCGAGATGGCAGAGCTGGTCGTCGAAGAAGATGTGGGGACGGAACTGGCTCATGATGCGGCCCTTGTCGATGCCGCCGAGGAAGAAGATCTCGTCGACGCTGAGGCCCCAGGAACGCAGGGAATGGATCACCCGTTTGTGCGCCGGAGCGGCACGGGCGGTGACGATGGCGGTGCGCAGCAGCGGCCGGTATCTCGGGTCCTGCGCGACGCGTTGTTGTTCGAGTTTCTGGATCTGCGCCAGGCCGTCAAGAAAGGGCTTGAGGGGCCCGGGGGCGTGGGGAAGTTGACGCAGGCGCTCTTCGTGCGACAGGAAGCCGCTTAGTTGCTCTTCGCGGAAGACTCGTTCGGAACTGTCGTCGGCGAGGACACCATCAAAGTCGAAGGCCAGACGCAGTTCTGCATCGACTTCGGCAGCGGGCGCCCCCGAGTCGAGGATCTGCCCGGCGGGAAGCCCGGCGGCGACGGCATCCCGGACATCTTCGGCATTGGCTGAGAGGAAGAGCTTGGCGTTGAGGGGCGCCATGTAGGTGAAGGGATCGCGGCCGCCGCAAAAAGCGGCACGTGTCAAGGGCAGGCGGTAGTGCTCGATCGAGTTGAAGATGCGCAGCGCGGTCTGTTGGTTTTGGCATTGTGATCGCCCCTGAGTTCCCTGTACGCATCAATGTGTTTGCGCCGCTAGGCTCACTCCTGCTGCCTGTTCCAACTCTCCTATGATTTTAGCTACTTCAATTTGATCTTCGATGACCGCGAGCTGAGCCAGTCGAGTGCTCCTTTCGATTTCGAGCAGGCGCAAGAGATCCATGACGCCGGCTTTGCGGCCCTGAGCGGCATCCTGGCGGTTTGTTTCAGCTTGTGGGAGATTGGCTTTCGCGAGCTCAAGAGCTTGCATGGTGAGCGGCAGAGTGCGGCGACGGGTCTCTGCCTGAGCCAACACTTCCGCAACGCGGCTTTCAAACTGCACTCGCAACTGGGTCCGCCGACTCTCCGCCATGGCGATGCCTTGTTGGTTGCGGTCAAAGATCGGTAAACTGAGGCCGAGTGTCAGGCTGTAATTGGTCTTGTGTTCGCCAGCCATGCCATCGATGCTCGTGCCGAGCTTGAGATCAGGGTACTGCAGCGCGACTTCGAGGCGAAGTTGGCGTTCGGCGACTTCATAATCCGCACGCATGGTAGCCAGTTCTGGATTATGAACGAGAACAGTGTCGCGCAGTTGCGCGGCACTGGGCAGAATGGGAGTTCCCATTTCGATTTTGGCGATTGATGTGAAGCAATCGGCGCCGAGGCCGCTGAGTTCGGCGAGCTCGCCGGTAAGCATCGCCAGTTCCACTTGTGCTTTTATCGCTTCTCGACGCAGGTTCCCCAGTTCAAGGGCGCTGATGCCGGCGTCCAGGTGCGAACTGAAACCGCCAGCCGCAGCGCGCTGCTGGAGTTCCAAGCCGGTTTCTACGGATGTGACCAGTTGCTGCCGCAGATCGACGCGATCACGCGCCAAGGCCACTTGGCGCCAAAGACGCTTGAACTTGAAGCCGAGGTTCCGTTGAGCCGCGCGGGCCTTGATCAGCATCGCCTCGGCATTAGCGACATTGACTTCGTCCTGCAAGCCGAGCCTGCCGTTGACCGGAATGGTGAAGCTGAGGCTACCCATGGCCCCGATGCGCCCGCCAAGGCCGGGTTTGTCGGCGTGCCCATAGGCGAGAGAAGGAGCGAGTTCCAATTCGGGGTTGGGCCATGGGGTCTTGACGCCCGCCAGACGGGCGGCGGTTTCGTATTCGGCCTGGGCTCGACGTAATTCAGGCGCATGGGTCGCCAGTAGCACCATGGCTTCCTCATAACTAAGCCGCTGTGTCGGCATCTTGGCGACTATTTCTGGAAGATTTTGAAGTGGCTGTGCTTGATAACTGGCGCAGGAAGCGGAGAGCAGCAGCACAAGAGGGGTAAACGCGCGCATGGGTAACTCCGTACTTAAGGTTTGTCGATGAAGATCTGTTCGGCGTCAATCACCAGCACGCCATTCTCTGCAGTGCTGACCTTGCCGCTGACCGTGATGGAGCTCATTTCCTTGAGGCCACCTAGACCGCGCAAAGTCGCGCGCAGGAGTTTGCCGTCCTTCATGACTTGGATGGTGCAGATCTTGTCCCGCAGGTCGCTGCAGCACAAATCCCAATATGTCGGACAATTTGGCATACCACCTTCTTCTCGGCAGTTAGGCATGTCGCCTTGCACCAAGGTTAGGCAGGCAAAATCGCCGATGGGCTTTTTAGTGCCGCCAACACGCCCGGTGACGACGATACTGCTGCCCGGAGCGGGCTTGGGGTTCGCAGCATCTTTGACACTCTTGGGTTGTGCGGGCCGACTCAGGCTGAGAATGGACTGCAGTTGAGAAGACTGCACGGCGGAAGCCTGGTTGGATGGAGGGGCGGTTTTCTCATTGCAGGCGACGGCACTGATCAAGAGCAAAGCGACAAGAACGAGGCGTTTCATGGCTGATCTCCTTGTGTGTGTTGGAATCAACGAAGCGAATCGACCAGGGACGGACGAAGTGTGACCCAGACCGGGGCAATGAGGCCGATGACGGCGAGCAGGACGCTGGAAGCGAGTCCCAGCAAAAGCACACCTGGACCGAAACGGAGGGTGAAGACGCCGCCGGCAAAACTGGCTTGCAGTCCATCAAGAGCGTAGATGGCGACGAAGAGAGCGACAGCGGCGCCGAGCAGGCAGGCGAGCAGAGATTCCTGCAGGAGTGATAGCGCCAGCTGCCAGCGGGGAAAGCCAATGGCCTGCAGCGCCGCCAGCTCGCGCTTGCGGCCGCTGAAGGCGGTAAACAAGGTGTTGAAGCCGCCGAAGATGGCACCGAAGGCAACCAGGGCAGAGCAGAGCCAGACCATCGCTCGGATGGGGGCGTAGAAGCCACTCAGACGGGCGTAATAATCCTTTTCCCGGACGACGGCCACCTCTAGGTCGAGACGCGAGGCGGCGAAGGCTTCCAGGTCGCCGAATTCGGCGCCATCAAGAGTGGCGACGACACAGGAAAGCGTGTCGCGCTTAGTGAGCTGCAGCAGTTCGTGCAGGTTCATCCACACTTCCGCTTCGAGCAAGGAGCCAGGTACGGCAAAAGTACCGGAAATAGTGAAAGTTTGATTGTCGATGACCACTTTCGTACCTTCGATGAGCGCGCTCGGCGAGAGCCCCATCTGAGTCGCGGCATGACGTCCGACCATGAGCTGTCCCGGTGCGGGCCAATTGCCACTGAGCAGCTGGAAATCCTTATGTACACGGGGGGCGGCGGAATCGACGCCGCGAATCGATGTCTCGTCCTTGCGGCCAGCGCAATCGAGGTAGCCGTTGTAGAGGATCTGAGGCGACACATGAATCTGCCCGAGCGAGCTCTTCAAACCCTTCACCGAGGAAGACAAGATGGCGGCGGTGCGCACCGGGATCTCGGAACGCTGGATGGATTCTTCCGAGCCCTTGCCAAGTATGATGACATTGGCTGGATCGGCCTGGTCACTGAGGGTGCGGCGCATCCCCAGTTCAAAGGCTGCAGCAGCCATGAGCAGCAAAGCTGCAAGACAGGTGCCGCCGGAGATCTGCAGAGTGCGGATCCACGAGCGGGAGAGGTTGCGGGCAGAAAAGCTTAAGGGAAGCATGGGATGTTCCTTTTAGTGATGGAGGGATGCGCCATCATCTTTCGGCCGACAGAGAGGCGACAATGCTTTGCCGCGCCGCGACCATGGCCGGGAAGACCGCCGCCAGCAGGCCGAGGAGGGAGCAGATGCCGCAGACGAGGAAGAGTCGCTGTGGCGAGGTCTGGAATGCCAGTGTGACGCCATCGGTGGACAGCGAGAATCGTCCGAAGTGAAGGAACAACCAAGCGGCGATGAGTCCGAACAGACCGCCGAAGAGCCCCAAGGCCAAACCTTCCGCAAGGACGATGAGTCGGATGTGGCCGGGCTGGTAGCCGAGGGTCATCAACACGGCATTCAATTTCACCCGTCCCCGCACCTCGATCATCAGGGCGTTGGCGACGATGGCGAGCACCGCGGCCACCGCGGCGAGGCCGACCCAGCGGGTGAATTCGATCAGTTCCACCAGGCGACGAGCCATTTGCGCGACAAAGACCTTTTCCGGCCGGGTCTGCGTCGGCTCCTGGCCGCCGTGCAGTTCGGTGTCGATGGCCTGCGCGACCACCTTCAAGTCGAAGCCTTCCTTGACTAGAACGTCGAATTGGGTGACGATGCCAAGTGAGCGGGTCGACTGCTGCAGGAAATCGAGCTTCACATAAGCGACATCCTCGTTTTTGGCTTCGTCGGCACTGACGATGGCGGCGACCGAGACGCGAATGCCGGCGGCATCTAAGCTTTGGCCGACTTTCAGCCCGTATCGCTGGGCCAGACGCTGGCCGACCACGGCGGAGTCGCCACGCTGGCCAAAAGCTTCGAGAGAGCCTTCGATTAGCTTGAGCTTGAGCCCGGGCAGTGCCTCGGCGGGCAGGCCGCGAAAGGTGATCACCCCGAGCGAGGTGCCGCAGTTATTGACGATCACCCGCACCGGGATGACCTGGGCGACGCCCTCGACGCGGGCGATGCGGGCGGTGTAGGCGTCGGGCAGGCGCGAGGCGAAGGGACAGAAGCGGTTCTCTCGGTACACCACCAGTTTCCGGTCCTCCGGCTTGAGGCTGGTCGCTTCGGTGAGCGTGCCTTGCATGGTCTCAATCACCGTCATCAGGAAGGCGCCCGAGGCGACGCCGATGCAGGTGAGCATCGCGCCGAAGCGCCGCCGCCAAGTGAGACGAGCGGAGAGCTTGAGAATGTTCAGGGTGATCATGTGAATGCCATGGTTATGGAGTTGTGAGAAGAAGTCGGTGCTCAGATTCAGATGTCACTGACAAGCTGGCCCTTTTCGAGGTGGAGGATGCGGTCGGCGACGGCGGCGGCCTTGGCGTCATGGGTGACCATGACGATGGTCTTGCCGAGATCGTTGACCAGTTGGCGGAGGAGTTGGAGGATGGCTTTGGCGGAGGCCGCGTCGAGGTCGCCGGTGGGTTCGTCGGCGACCAGGAGGGGCGGGTCGGCGACGATGGCGCGGGCGATGGCGACGCGTTGTTCCTGGCCGCCGGAGAGCTGGCGGGGGAAGTGCTCGGCGCGGTCGCTGAGGGCGACGAGGTCGAGGGCGGTGCAGACGCGTTTATGGCGTTCGGCGGCGGAGAGCGGCTGCAACAGCAGCGGCAGCTCGACATTCTCGTAGGCGGTGAGCACCGGGACGAGGTGGTAGAGCTGGAAGATGTAGCCGATGTTCTGCGCCCGCCAGGCGCCGAGCTGCGAGCGCGACAGCCGGGTGATGTCGGTGCCCGCCACTTCGAGGCGGCCGCTGCTCGGCGAGTCGATGCCGGCGAGCAGGTTGAGCAGCGTCGTCTTGCCCGAGCCAGAAGGTCCCATCAGGGCGGTGAAAGAACCCTTCTCCAGATCCAAGGTCAGGGCCTGCAGCGGCGTGATGATCTGATCGCCCTTTTTAAAGGACTTGGTAATGTTTTGACAGGTGATGAACATGGTTTTAATTCCTGTAATTTAGAATTTCTTTAAAATGAATTCATCGCCAATATCGACATCAGAATCATTGACCAATTCCTCTCCAGCAGGGAGATTGTTAATTTTAATCTGAAGCTTCGTCAAAGCCTCACTAATCGCGTGGATTTCGATGCTCAATGGGTCAATGGCCTCAGTGGATAGGATATTGATATCGACGGAGAGGAGGAGTAGAGTGTCAAGTTCGGCGAGCGCGCTTGAGCTGCGGCTGAGAAATTGCGCGAACTCATTCGGCTTGGCGGACGCTCTTCCTGCGGCGATGTTGGAAACAACTGCAATTGCTGCGTGGCGGATAGAATTGATCAAGCCAAAGTTTCCTGTGGTTTGCGGAAACTCGGCAGTCATGCGATATACACTGGCGGCCAGCTCACGAGCAGCACGCCAAACCATCATGCCTTTGAAGTTCGTTTTCATAAATCATCCTTGTTTTTTTGTTGAGAACGCCTTATTCCTTAATGCGCTGTCCATCCTTCAGTGTCGTCGGCGGATTGAGTATGACATGTTGACCAGGCAGCAAGCCTTCGAGGATCTCGCTCCAAGCTTGGCCATCGCTGTTACGCTGAGCATTGCCTGGGGTGACGGTGAGGGCTTTGGCCTTTTCTTCGGTAGTGATGATCCAGACGACGAAGTGGTCCTTGTGCGGTTGAGTGAGGGCGTCTTTGGGGACGAAGATCCGTTGGCGTGACGCACTGCCGGGGGACTTGGCCGTGGCGGCGGCTTTCGGGGGACTGAGGAAGGTGACCTTGGCGATCATTGCGGCGCGCAAGCGCGGCTCGTGTTCAGTCATGGCGATTTTACACTGCAGGGTGTTGCGAGTGAGATCGGCACTGCCGTTGATCGAGCTCACCGTGCCCTTGAAGGGATGTTCGGGCAGGAGATCGAAGACGACATTCACCGGTTGACCGGAGCTGAGACGCGCGGCATCGGCGAGGGGAACATCGGCGCGGACTTGGAGGGTGGCGGGGTCGTAGATCTCGGCGACCGAGGCGCTGATCATGGTGGTGCCGTCGGGCATCAGTCGTTGGCCGGGTTGGGCGCGACGGGTAAGGACGATGCCGTCGATGGGGCTGAGGATGCGGGTGCGCTCAAGGTCGAGGCGGGCGCGCTCCAGCTTGACGTGGGTGACGACGACCTGAGCCTGGGCACGGAGGAGCGTCTTGCGGGCTTCGTCGAGAGCGGCGGCCTTGAGTGGCGTCTGCGCCTGGAGGCTGTCGCGTCGGGCCTGGGCTTCGGCGGCGGCGCTGCGGGCGTGGAGGCGATCCATGTCGGGAATGGCATTGCCGGCTTTTTCGAGCAGCTCCCGGTGTTCGGTCGCGGTGGTCACGGCGGCATCTTCGGCTCGCAGCGCAGCCTGTTGCGCGACGATGTCCGCCTCGGCGATGGCGATGCGGGGACGGATCATTTCCTCCTCTGCCTCGGCGAGACTCATTTCCGCCTCCGTGGCTTTCACCGCCAGGCGGAATTCGTCGTCGACCAAGGTGGCGACCAGCTCGCCTTGCTTCACCGGCTGGCCGTCGATGACCTGCACTTCACGCAGAGTACCGGCCACCAAAGCGGCCGCTTCAAAGGCAAAGGGACGCGCTTCTGCCCAGCCAGGGGCGACGAAGAGAGGCTCCATCCCTGGGCCTGCCAAAGCTTCGTCATCGCTCAGGGCAATGGATTGCGCCGTGGCGGTGTGGACACGCAGGGCCGGCAGCAAACGATCTTTCTGCGAGAGGACGAAAGCAAGGCCAAGAACGATCAAGAGCGCCGGGAAAAACCAGACACTCCAGTGCCGGCGATGCGGTGGCGGCGGCGCGGCCGGAGCCGAAGCGGAACGCAAGTCTTGCAAAGACATGTGAAAAATCCTTTATTTATTGGGTTTAAGAGG
>CAMCSH010000138.1 GCA_945877655.1 Lentisphaera araneosa HTCC2155
CGACTTCGGCTTCGACCTTGACGCACCACTGCACACCACCATCAAAATTCCTAAAACCATTCGACTCACCCCGGTTCGCAAGGTCAAAACCTCGGTTAAGGAAATTGCCTTATGTATGTGAGTCTTACGCAGAATGGTGCAAAGAAGCATAAAAATTGGGGGATTGGGAATTTCTCATATCGAATTAAATTAAACTACGAATTTGTTCAAAACATTCTTGATCTTAACGATAACGAACTAACTTCAATAATAAATTTTTACCTCAGTCCAGGCCGTGGATTATTAACCATACAAGCAGAAGATATTGATACCGCTATACAGGGATTAGAATCTCAGCATTCAATAATCCGACTTCATGCTACATTTGCTCTTTGTGAGACGAAATTACTAAATAAAGACAAGGAAAAAATAATACCGTGTTTAATAAGAAAACTAAATGATGAAAATGTTGAAGTTAGAAGATTCGCCAAATTATCTGTAGAATCATGGAGTAAACACCTGAAAAAATTCAGAAAAAATCTCGAAATATTAAAGACAGGAAGTGACGCAGAAGTAGATAGTTTAATAGATAATATTATTGACTCAATAAAGTAATATGACGTCTGTTAATCCAGCCTACGACCTCTACCAGCAAGCCCGCTCACGGATGGACGCATCGGACTGGTCGGGTCCATCGAGCTATTTGCGGCGTCCGCGAGGTACCGGCGGCAATGAAATGAGGCTCTTGAGGTGCATTCTGGAAATCCCGGAACCTTTCTCGCGAATCAAGGTCTGACAAGCCAGGTCTCTACCTTCAACCGCACCTTAGGAGTCCCCGCATGATCATCTTACCCCGTCGCGATTTCATCCGCAATTCCGCCGTTTTCGGCGCCGGACTCTCGCTCTTCAGCTGTGCCGGCGTCAGCAGCACTCCCTCGATCAACAAAAACAGCCGTGTCCGCCTCCTCAGCATCGGCGTCGTAGGCACCATCGGCGGCGCCGACCTGTCCCAACTCGCTCAGCACCCGAAGCTCGATGTCGTCGGCCTCTGCGACGTCGATGACGCAGCCATCGCTTCCGCCAAAGAGAAATACGCCAAGACCGTCCAGTTCACCTCCCAAAATCTACAGTGCCTCCCCGCCTAAGCCGGGTATCTATCAGTCGGGCAGCGGGATGCCCAGGACCTCGAGGGCCTTGACGCATTTCTTGGGGACTTCAGTCCTGTAAACGGGGCCCGTTTCGGGACGGATGATGCGGATCCGGCGGAGCATGCCGAGGAGTTCGGCGACGGAGTAGGATTTGAGGAGATCGGCGGCCTTCATGCGCTTCTGCAGCGCCAAGTGCAAGACCAGGGAGATAAATGCCAGGACCAAGCGTCCTTGGGCGACGAAGGGATTGCCGGTGCGGAGGCGATGCTGCCCGTTTTCGTTCTTCATGATGTCGAGATCCTTCTCGGCGATGTCGCGGATGCGGTAGTCCTCGATGATCCCTTCGCGAGTGGAATCGAGATCGCTGGAGTAGATCGCGAAGAAACCGAAGTTGCGGCAGGCCAGGAGCAGCGCCTTGGTCTCCATCTCGATCCGCCACAAGTCTTTATCCTGTTTTGACTGTTTCGGTAAGGCGGTGATGGCAAAGGCTTTGCGAGTCTGGGCGTTCTCCTGTTTGTCGAGCCAGGCCTTGGCGTCGTCCTGGCTGGCGAAGCTGAGGCCGGCGGCGGCCTTGGTGATGGCGGCGCAACGGCGTTCCAACTCGCGTATCATCAAGGCGCGCTGCTCCGGGTCGCAATAGAGGTGGAGCTTGACCTGTTTGGCTTTGCCGGCCGCTCCCTGGGTGCACTTGACGGTGAAGTTGTCGCTGGCGTGGCGCAGGAGGCGTTCGCCATCGAAGAAGGTGTGCGCGCCCGGCAGCAACAGGGCCTCGCCGAATTTGGCGATCAGGTTTTGAGCTCGGGAGCCGTCGATCTTGGCGGCGAGGGTGAAGCCGATGTCGGCATTGAGGAGGTCGCGCAGGTTCTCCTCGCTATCGAAACCGCGGTCGAGACGGCAGTCGAAGTCGGCGAGACCGAAATCGGTGAGGAGATCGCAGGTGAGTTTGAGGGTTTTGACGTCGGCGATGCTGCCGGGGAGGGCGCGGAGGAGAACGGGAAGGCTGGTGGCGGCGTCGACGACGAGGGCGAGGTTGACTTGGGGCAGGGGTTCTTTGTCGCGGTTGTAACCGTATTCGACCAGGGGGTGGGCGGCGCTGTAGCTGGAGATCGAGGTGAGATCGTAGACGAGGCTTTTGGGGTGGCCGAGGTGTTCGATCCAGTAGCGATGGAAGGCGGTGACGGTGGCGCAGTCGCGGCCGAGTTTTTCCATCAAGAGGGACAGGCCGGGGGAGCTGAAATCGGCCTCAATGAGTTCCATGGGCAGGGGTTGGTCGACGGCCCAGCTCTCCATCAGGTAGAGCGGGGAACCGGTGACGACTTGGTGGCAGGCGATGGTGAAGAGGCGCCAGCCTTCGGTCTTGCCGAAGGCCTGGAGCAGGACGGGCAGGAGGCCGCACTCCTGGCCGATGGTTTCGAGAACATGCCAGGCGCCGACTTCGTCGACGGCGGCGGTATTGGCCATGCGGGACTTGGCGGCGAGGGGGCTTTCTTCGGCGGATGGGGGAACTGGCGGGGCTCCGCTGAGGGCAGGAGTGGCAGCTGCGGGACCGATGACGGGAGTGCTGGCGACGGAGGATTTGCGGGGGCGTCCGAGCTTGGGCTTGGCGATGACCGGGATTTCGGTGGGCGAGGCTTCCAGCCATTCGAGCAAGCGGCCGGCCTGAAACTCCTCGCGGATCGTCGCCATGGGAATGACATGACCGGATCGTCTTGTGAATTTTTTGCTGACAACGAGCTGCTCGTCCTTGATGGCGCCGAGGTAAATCCGGCTCTGCGCGGGGGTCTTGCCGGGGCGGTAGACGGCCTGGGCGAGGTGGAGGGCGGCGCGGCCATTGGGCAAGGACTGCTTTTGAAGGTGAGACATGGGGGCTCCGGGGTTGGTAGATACCCCAGAATATAGATGCGTTAATCGAGCTTGGCAAGTGTGATTTTATAGATACTTTTGAATTTTCTAGATTTTAGGTCACCTGCAAGGACTACCGCGAAGCCTTCGCCCAGCACGCCGACAAGTTCGATGCGGTCCACGTCGCCACTCCCGACCACTCGCACTGCAGCATCATGACCGCCGCCCTCGCCGCCGGCAAACACCTCTACGGCCAGAAACCGGTGGTCCAGCAGCTCGAAGAAATCGACATCATGAACCGCGCCCTCAAGGCCCGTCCCGACCTGATCACCCAGACCGGCGCCCAGAGGATCGAATCCCCCGCCCGCCGCGCTGCCGTCGCCATCCTCCGCCAAGGAATGCTCGGCAAGGTCGTCAGCGCTCACATCACCTTTGGTGGCAATGCCATCTGCGGTGGGCACTATTTTGCCGATGGCAAGCTCGACGAGCCAATTGCCCCGCCCGCCGGCTTCGATTACGACCTCTGGCTCTGCGGCGCCCAGTTTGAAGCCTGCCGTCCCCAGATGGTCCAGCGTCAATGGCGCAGCTGGTGGAACTACGGCGGCGGCATGGTCGGCGACTGGATCGTCCACCTCAGCGACGTCCTTTATTTCTCCTTCCCCGAGCTCCACTCGCCGGTCCGAGTCTGCACCCAGACTCCGAGTGCCGCCAAGCCCTCCTTCCATGTCGGACGCATGAGTTCAAGCGTCGAATACCGCGTAGCCGGCGCCGCTTTCGCCGGACGCAGCTTCAATCTGCATATGCACGACAACGGCTGGCTGCCCGACGCTGAATTGCTCGGCCTGCCGAAGGAGACAAAAGTCGGCGCCAATAGCCTGGTCGTCGTCTGCGAAGGCGGCACCCTGGTCCTCGGTGCCAGCGGCCCGATCGAAGTCTGGCGCGACGGCAAGATGACCCCGGGTCTGAAGATGGAAGGACTGCCTGCCTTCGCCAAGTTCAACCACTGGCATGCCTGGGTCGACAAGATTCTCGGCATCGATGAAGGAAACCACTGGACGCCGCTCGAGCTCGGCCTGCGCTGCACCGAACCCGGCCTGCTCGCAGTCAAAGCCAGCCGCTTCCCCGACCAGAGCCTCGACTGGGATCACGCCTCGCTCCGCTTCACCAACCACGACGAAGCCAGCCGCACCCTGGTCCGTCGCGACTACCGCAAAGGCTTCGAACCGGTCCGCCTCTAAATCGCCGCCACAGCTGAACTGAGGGCTCCCCTGGATTGGGGAGCCCTTTTTTTGTGGAGCCTCAAGCCCCATATCCGTAAAAATCGTTCGGCGCAATGAAATATTTGGCCGAGTGACGTCATCTTTGCTGAAAGGTACAACGATGAAATCTCCCGATCCCTATCAGACCCGTCCGTCGCTGCTGCGTCGCGTCAAAGACCGCGACGAAAGCGGCTGGCTGCATTTCTATCAGCAATACCGGCCCTTGATCCTGTGGATGATGAGCCGCCGCGGCCTATACGACCGAGCCTCTACCGACGCCGTCATCCAAGCGGTGATGCTGCACTTCGCCAAGCTCGACTGGGATTACGACAGCGACCGCGGACGCTTCCGCAATCTGGTCCTCAAAGTGACCGAGTTCAAGATCCGCGATCTCAATCGTGAAAAGCAGCGACAGGAACGCTTTGTCCCTCTCAACGACAATCTCAATCCAGCGGTCTTCGACGAAGACGAGGAGATCTTCGACGACCAGCGCGAAGGCCAGCTGGCCCGCGCCCTCGCGGCACTTTGCGAGGACGAAAAACTCCCCACGGCGCATCTGGAGATCCTCACCCAGGCACTGCAAGGCCGCAGCAATGGCGAAATCACTGAGGCGTTGCAACTCAATCCCGGCCAATGCGCCGTGATCAAGCACCGGATGCTGCAGCGCCTCCGCCAGCAGATGGAGCCGTCCCCGTGAAATGCCTGAGCGAAGAACGCCTGATCGAACTCATCGAAGACCGAGCTCCCGAGCCCCTCGATGAAGAGCACATGGCCGCTTGCCGCGCTTGTTCACAGGCGCTCCAAGAACTGCGCCAAGGGAGCGAGCTGCTGTTGGAATTCCGGCCCGCAGAGGCCCCGAGTCAACCGATCCCGACCCTGACCTTCGGCGACTACGAGAAATGCCGCGAAATCGCCTGCGGCGCCATGTCCCGGGTCTATCTCGGTTGCGCCCCGGATGGCCGCCAGGTCGCGGTCAAGGTCTGCCGCGACCAAGCGCTGCTCGACTCCTTCAGCAATGAGATCAAGATGCTGCAGCGCTGCCAGGCCGCCGGGGTGCCGAACATCCTGCCGCTTCTCGATGCGCGCCTCGACCACCTGCCGGCCTTCATTGTCACTCCCTACTTCGCCGCCGGCAACCTCAGTCGCGCCCTGCAAAGCCGTCCCCCTCAGAACATCCCGGTCGTCCCGTTTGCCTTGGCCTTGGCGCGTTGTCTCTCCGCACTGGCCGAACTTGGCATCGTCCACGGCGATCTGAAAGCCTCGAACATCCTCATCGACGCCGCCGGCATCCCCTGTCTCGCCGACCTCGGCGGCGCCCGTCGCGTCGCCACTCCCGGCCAGAGCTCGACCCTGTCGGTGCAAGGTCTCGGCCACATGAGCCTGATCAGCATGTCGCCGGAGCAGGCCCGCGGCCAGAGTCTCAGCCCGGCCAGCGACGTCTTTTCCTTCGGCATCATTCTCTACCAGTTGGCCTGCGGACGCCATCCCTTCGACGGCGGCACTTCCTGGGAGATGGCCGCGAAGATTCTTTCCGAAGCGGCGCCCGATCCCCGCCCCTGGCTCAAACCCGAGCTCCGCGGTCGTTTCGCCGCCCTCCTCGAAGCTTGCCTGAGCAAGGACCCGGCGCAGCGTCCCACAGCGCGGAAAATCGTCGCCGATCTACCACACATTCTCCGGCCCTTGGACACCTTGAGCCGTGACAGCAGAGCGGTGAAAGCCCCGCTTGCCAGCGCGGCCAAGGCCAAACCTTCGAGGAAGGTGCCGCTCGTCCTCGCTCTGGCTTTGCTGGTCGCTCTGATCTCCTATGCCGCCAGTTTTCATTCCGGCAAAAGCCCCGCTCTGACGAAAGACGGCGCCAGCGTGGGTGACAAGCTCGCCGGCCCGATCAATCCGGAGGCAGTCCCCGAAGCTCCCCGGCTTCAAAAAAGCCCGGAGGCCAAGACCCCTTTCAAGGCGCGGCCGAGAGCTGCCTTGCCCTTCCCTGCCGACAAAGGCCGCTTCGAACCCAGCCCGGAAGAAAGCGAAAACTTTGGGAATGCCGTCCTCTCGATGTTCATGTATGATCTTGCTTCCTGCCATTATCTGTATCAAAACACCGAGCTGAGCAAAGACGAGCTGAAGGCCTACGCGACGATCGTCATCAAGAAATCCAAGATCAAAAACGACAAGGACTTGAGCGAGATCCAGAAAAGCGACGCCATCCACTCCCTGGAGCTCGACGTCATCGCCGTTCTCGGTGAGAGCAATTACCAGATTCTCAATAACTATCGGGAGAACTACGAGGGCCACAAAGTCCTCTCGCTGCTGGATATTGAATTCGCCGACACCGACAACGAGAAGAAGCAGCGCTTCGTCCGCGACGTCACCGACGAAATCGCCCAGCTCCGCCTCGACCGCTCGGACGACCGCAAGTATTTCAGCAAAGAGCTTTGGGACAAGCTGATCAACAAGGGCCGAATCTATATGAATGACGACGAGATCAAAGCCCTCGATTCGCTCGGGCAATCAATCATGAAAGCCAATCAGAAGACCATTCCCGCGGTGCTTACCGGGGAGGACTGATTGTGCTCAATCCACCTTGGCAAAACGCGGCACTTTGCGGCCATCGCAAAGCACTTCCTCGGTGAACATCGCCAACGGCCGGATCCACATGCCGCGCTCGCCGTATTCGGTGCGATAGACGACAAACCACTCCTCGGTTTCCGAGTGCCGGGCGCAGTCGATGACGGTGTACAAAGGGCCTTTGTAGTGACGGTAAAGGCCGGGGGAGGGGAGTGAGGGATTCATGGGGGTGGACTCCGGGGTTACCATTTCATGAAAGGTGGTGGCACAAAAGGATGGCCAAGAAACCAGTCGCCGGCTCCACGTAACAAGAACCGATGAAAGCCATGGTTGGGGATGCTTTGTTTGACCTCGCGAATGAAAGATCTTGGCACGCCGCAACTGAATAGACCGAGGGAGAAATCGACCAGATCTCCTCGGCGAAAGATTTCGACCAGGGGGAAATCCGGGACTTTTCCAGCTCGGATCTGATGATGATGTTCGATGATGAGCGAGAGTTCATGTGCCCAATGCTCCTGCCCCACGCTGTCGAGATAGAATCGGCATTGCTCGGCCGATGGCGGCAAGTAATCGACGGTGTGGTTCGACCACAGGCCGATGTCATGAAAACAAACTGCGATGGCCAGTTTGCGCTCTTCTTCTGCCGTGCAGATCCGGAGAGCTAGGCAAAAATTGAAAACTCGATAAACATGGCCACGATAGCCAAGATAATCTTTCCCGATTCGAGCTTCCCAAGGGCTCAGGATCTCTTCAATCAAGGGATCAGGAAAACGCACTTTCATGCTCACAACTCGACGATCGTGACGTTGTCAGCCGAGGGATCGACCGAGCCACTGGGGTGGTAGAAGCTCTTGACGAATTTCTTCTTGCGGAGGAATTCGTGGATCGCCTGACGGAGGACGCCGGTGCCGCGGCCGTGGACGATGCGGACCGAGGGGAAGCTGTTGACGACGCAGCCGCTGAGCCAGTGCTCGAGTTCTTCGAGGGCCGGTTCGACGCGTTGGCCGATGAGGTTGATCTCCATGTTCACCTTCGGCTTCTCGAAACGCGCCGTCGATTGCGGTGGACGCACAGCCGCTTCCTGAGCTTGTTCGGAAGCACGGCCGAATTCTGAACATTTCACCGTCACTTTCAAGCCGTCGAGATCGACCGTGGCGCGTTTGAAATCGGGGTCCATCGACACCAGTTTGGCGTGCGATTTGAGCTTTTCGACCCAGATCGCCTGGCCGACTTTGAGCGAGCGCGGATCGACCGGTTCCTCTGGCTTGGGAGTGTTGCGTTCGACCGAGGTGAGCAGGCGGTCGCGCTTGACCAGGGCCTGCTCGCGCAGCTCCTTGGCTTCGGGTGTGCCGGCGAGGCCGTGCGCCTTGTGCATCATCCGCTCCATCTCGCGGCGGGCGTTGTCGACAATTCCTGCCGCCTCGACCTGGGCCCGGTGCAGCATTTCGCGGCGTTCCCGTTTCAGGCTCTGCAGCTCGGTCTGCACCTGCCGCATCTCATTGACCGCGATGTCGCGCGAGCGCTGCGCTTCGTCGGCGTCGCGCTTCATCTGGCGCTGCTGGGCGTCGAGACGCGCCAGCACTTTTTCGAGTCTCAATTGGTCGTCGGAGAGGAAGGATTCGGCCCGGGCGAGGACATCGCCGGGGACGCCGAGGCGCTTGGCGATGGCGAGGGCGTGCGAGGCGCCGGGGATGCCGACTTCGAGGACGTATTCAGGACGCAGCGAATTGCGGTCGAAACGGACCGAGGCGTTGACCATGTCGAAGCGTTCCTGGACGAAGATCTTGATCATCCCCAGGTGAGTGGTGAGCAGGGTCGTGCAGGGGCCTTCGGCGAGGGTGCCGACGAGGGCGCAACCGAGAGCGCCGCCTTCGAGCGGGTCGGTGCCGGAGCCGAGTTCGTCGAGGAGGACGAGCGAGCGGCTGTCGCGGGCGTGTTTGAGGATGTGAGTGATCTGGCGCAAGTGGCCGGAGAAGGTCGACAGCGACTGCTCGATCGATTGTTCGTCGCCGATGTCGGCGAGGACATTGTCGAAGAGCGGCAAGCCGGAGCCCGGGGCGGCGGGGATGGGCAGGCCGGACTGGTGCATCAGAGCAAGCAGGCCGAGGGTTTTGAGAGCGAGGGTCTTGCCGCCGGTGTTAGAGCCGGTGATGGCGAGGGCTCGCCACTCGGGTTTCATCACCAGATCGAGTGGGACGAGGAGGTTTTCATCACCTTCGCTGCGGAAGCGAGCGGCGAGGTGTGGGTGGCGGGCCTGGCGGAGGCAGATGGCATTTGCGTCCTCCGCAAAAGAGCATCGCCAATCGAGGGCCCAGCGGGCGACGCCGAGGGCGGCATCGAAGAGGCGTGCGTGCTCGAAGGCGGCGCGGATCGCGGGGGCTTCATCGCGGAGCTTCTCGGTGAGGATCGCCATCACCTTGTGGATTTCCTTGGCCTCCTCGACGCGGAGGCGGACGAGGCGGTTGCCGGCTTCGACCGTGATCTCCGGCTCGACGAAAATGGTGCGGCCGGTGGCCGATTCGTCGTGGACGATGCCCTTGATCTGGCCGCGCAGCTCGCGGCGGACTGGCAGGACAAAGCGGCCGTTGCGGAGGGCGACGAGTTTTTCCTGGAAGAGGTCGGAGTTGTCGTTTTTCAGGATCAGTTCGAGGCGGTTGCGGATGCTGCTTTCGAGCGAGCGGATGTCGGGGCGGATGGCGGCGAGGCCGGGCGAGGCCTCGTCCTTCATCTGGCCGTCGTCCTCGAAGATGCGGCGGGCTTCGGCGGCGACCGCTTCCGACGAGGGCATCGAGGCGCCGCGGGCCGCCAGCTCGGGGAAGTCCTTGGCTTCGAGGCGGACGAGGAAGCGACGCAATTCCTCAGCGTGGGCGCAGAAGCGGGCGCAGGCGATGTAGGCGACGGTGTCGAGCACGGCGCCGCCGGGCGCCGCGAGCTCGAGGCTGGGCAAGGGCGAGGCGAAATCGCAGCGCGGCGGATCGGTGTCGATCCCCCCGAGGGCGCAGGCCTCGCGGAAGAGAGGGCGCAGCGCGAAGGCGCGCTCGGGACGGTGATCGGGAGCGAGAGCGAGCAGGACGTCTTTGCCAGGTTGTGAGGCGGCCTCTTCGCTGAGGGCTGCGAGGAGGCGGTCGAATTCGAGGACTTTGAGGGCGTGGGGATCCATGAGAAAATCTTTTGGGGCTGAGTGACCGAGAGATTACAGTTCGCCCGCCGCGAGGCAAGGGGAGCAGCAAGGAAAGCTGGAGCTCCATTGGCATCGTAATCCAAAGCTGCTTGCTTCTGAATATCAGGTGGAAGCTTGCCGTTTAGATCATCTTCAAGGAATTGAACAAAATATTTGACCTTGTAAACCCTGCCCAAGAGCTTTGTAGAAGGTTTGGAGCCATCCGCCAGAATTGGATCAAGAAAGCTTTAGAAGCAATCTTCTTTTTCGAAATTCTGACTCCAATGATGAAATATCATTTTGAAGCGAATTTATTAGCATCGAGTAATAAACGTCAGAACGTTCGTAGCATTTGAGAATTTGGTTTCTCAAAAAGTGTATGCCGATAAAAATTGCAAATAAAATATAAGGCATAAAGCTATTGCTGCATACATCCTGATTATTAAATTTCTCGACAACAATGTGTGTGGCGTTGGCAGTAAGTGCAATTCCTGTTGAAACGAAAATCAAAGTTATGACAATGACTTTGTTATAGTCTTTTTTATAGAATTTCTCAAAAATTTTTATGGCGCCTTCTTTCGCTGCAATTTCTTGGCAGAGTCTCGGCAAGGCTAATTCGTGAGCGATTTTTTCAGAGGCTTCGTTTTCTTTGTAAGGTGATTCAGACATGTTATCCCTCTAATTTTGTTACTACTCAGCCCACTCAGCCTGATGATCGCACGGCGCAGCGCCTCGAGACTTCGTTATGTGTCAATTCGAGAGCGGTGCTGAGGCTGGCCCGGCTGTCGGCATGAAGGGGTCGCCCTTGAAGGCGGCAAGGATGGCGCCAAAGGCG
>CAMCSH010000139.1 GCA_945877655.1 Lentisphaera araneosa HTCC2155
TCACTCCCTCACTCCCTCACTCCCTCACTCCCTCCTCCCTCACTCCCCGAGCTAGCTCTTAATCCTGAGTGATACAGGTCGGATTTTTTCGTCCGTGAATCATGGATGCACCAGATCAACTTGTGCGCTTCCCTCCGGGCAATCGCGCCGCTGCCGTGTATGTTCGCGGCTACAAAAACCGGAGAATTCCCTTATGTCCCGCGACCTCACGCCCGAGCCCATCCTGCACTTCACCGCAGGGATGCTGCAATCGGCCCGCCTCGGCTTCGCCAGCCTCGACGCCGCCCAGCGCGACTCCCTCTGCCGCCGCATGGCCGAATTCCTCCCCGGCGGCATCAAAGGCGCCACTGAACAGGCCGAGCTGCACGGCATGGCCCAGGCCATCGCCTGCCTCGCCGCCGCCGGACGCCTCCAGCCCCTCGCCGCCGGCCTCGCTGAACACTTGACCAAACGCGGCGCCCACCCTGAGGAACTCGACCTCCTCCCGGTCGCCGCCATCGCCCGCGCCTGGTTCCTCCTCTCCCCCTGGGAAAGCCCCGCCGCCGGCTTCGCTCCCGCTTTCGCCGAACGCCTCTTGACCAACCGCACCTCCGACGGCGGCTACAGCCAGGTCCTGCGCGACCGCCATTCCACTCTCTACGGACTCTGGCTCGCCTTCGAAACCCAACAAAACCTCAACCGCAGCGTCCCCGATGAAGCCAAGTGCCTGAGCGTCCTGCGCGGCCTGAAGGCTGCCGACGACTCTTTCGCGCAGAAGAAGGAGCAGCTCACCGGCTCGGTCCCCGCCACCGCCATGGCCACCGCCCTGCTCATCGCCATGGAAGAACCCGCCGACCCCCGCAGCCTCCACTGGCTCACCGAAATGGAAATGCCCGAAGGCGGCTTCCTCGCCGTCCGCCAGATGCCCTTCGGCGATGTCCAGAGCACCGCTTACGCCCTGCAGGCCCTGGCCTGGAACGGCACCGACCTGCGCTTCCTCAAGGAACGCAGCGCCGAATTCATCCTCGACCACTGGCACAGCAAAGGCGGCTTCCTCGCCCATGCTCGCGCCACCGATGCGGATCCCGATTCCAGCTTCCTCGCCCTCGTCGCACTCGGTCTCTGTCAAGGCTGATTCCCCATGTCTTGGCTCCTCGAACTCCCCCAGACCCAGCCGATCGCCTACGCCATCGGCCTGGTGTCGCTCGTCTGTGTCGCCGGCATGGCTTTCGGTGGCCTGAAGTTTCGCGGCATCGGCCTTGGCACCGCCGGCGTCCTCTTTGCCGGCTTGATCATCGGCCGCTTCTGTGAACCGGTCGATCACCACACCCTCGAGTTCCTCAAGGAATTCGGCCTCGTCTTCTTCGTCTTCACCATCGGCATGCAGCTCGGCCCGGGCTTCTTCGCCGCCTGGCGCCAGGACGGCCTGCGCCTCAACCTCCTCGCCGCCACCGTCGTTGTTCTCGGCAGCCTCACCGCCGTCCTCCTCGGCCGCTGGCTGCACATCCCCGAGCCCGCCATCCTCGGCCTGCTCAGCGGAGCCGTCACCAACACGCCGTCCCTCGGCGCCGCCCAGCAAGCCCTCGCCGCCACCCCGGGCATCAGCCCCGAAAGCCTCGCCCTGCCAGCCCAGGCTTACGCCGTCAGCTATCCCGCCGCCATCTGCGGCATCATCGGCTCCTTCCTCGCCCTGCAATTCCTCCTCCGCCTCAACCCGGAAAAGAAGCCGAGGCCGAGGCCGCCAAGATCCGCGGAAATCAAATCGCTCTCGAACGCCGCACCCTGAAAGTCCTCAACCCCAACCTCAGCGGCCTGCGCCTCGGCGATCTTCCCGGACGCCAGGAATCGGGAGTCACCTTCTCTCGCATCCATCACAAGGACGAAGCTCATTCGGTCCTCGCCCTCGACAGCACTGTCCTCCGCCATGGCGACACCCTTCTCGCCGTCGGCAGCCCGGAAGGTCTCGACCGCATCCAGCTCGTTGTCGGCTCGCGATCCAGCGAGGATCTCATACACAAGGCCGGCCCGCTTCTCAGCCGTCGCGTCTCGGTCACCAACTCAGCCGTCCTCGGCCAAAGCATCGCCGAACTCGGCCTCGGCGAACGCTACGGCGTCGCCGTCACCCGCGTCCTCCGCGCCGACCTCGAAATGGTCGCCGTTCCCGGCCTCAAGATCCAGTTCGGCGACGTCGTTCAGATCGTCGGCGATGATGAAAGCCTGCAACACGCCGCCGCTGTCCTTGGCAACTCGGTCAAAGCCCTCAACGAACTCCACTTCGTCCCCCTTTTCATCGGCGTCGCCCTCGGCGTCGCTCTCGGCACCATGCCGATCCTGATCCCCGGCCTGCCCGCACCGCTCAAGCTCGGCCTCGCTGCTGGCCCCCTGATCGTCGCCCTCCTCCTTGCCCGTCTCGGCCATTTCGGCCGCCTCGTCTGGCGCATGCCCGGCAACATCAACCTCGCCTTCCGCGAATTCGGCATCGCCCTCTTCTTCGCCGCCGTCGGCCTGATGGCCGGACCGAAGTTCTTCGCCGTCGCCTTTTCCGCCCAGGGCCTCACCTGGCTCGGCGCCGGCCTCGTCGTCACCATCCTGCCCCTGCTCATCGGCGGACTGATCGGACGCCTGGTGATGAAGCTCGACTTCCCCCGCCTCTGCGGCCTGCTCGCCGGCGCGATGACCGATCCGCCCGCCCTCGCCTTCGCCAGTAAGGTGTGCAAATCCGAGCTCCCCGCCCTCGCCTACGCCACCGTCTATCCCCTCACAATGCTGCTGCGCATCATCGGCGCCCAGGTGCTGGCGCTGTGGTTGTTGTGAACATCATGCTAATTGGAAACAAAAGTAGTTTTGCAATAGAAATCGGAGGTCTGAACAGCGACCATCCCGATCTGCGACTTGTCGACTTCTGGGCCGGCAACACCCGCTTGTGCATCGATGACAACACTGCATTCGTACCACAATTTCTCGCCAGCTTAGAGTGGGAGACTCAGAAAACATTCTGCTCACCACAGCATGACAAAGTCTTGGATCACAAGACCCCTGTCGAGATGGCCATCTTCATCAAAAGCACTCGGGATGAGAAGTCGGCGAATTATGGTCTGCACGACGATGAGATCTATCCGATATACAGTTTTCTGGATCTCGGGCCGACAACCGACAATCTGTCTGCATTTCTCTTTCGCAGAACAAATGCGACACACCTCGTGTATTCGTTTTGGCGGGACGCAAAGGTTAGCGGGGAAGAGGTTTACCACACTGTCGAAGTGGACTTTGATAGCGTGATTCAGATTTGTCGAACTGCAGTCAAAGAGCTTAAAAAAGACATGATGTAGGCTGTCGCCGTGGTGCGATGAACACGCGGCCAAGCCACAGCGCCAGAGGGCTGGCGCGCTCCCAGGAAAGCTCAGCGCACCAAAAATCCCCCGCCTCTTGCGAAGCGGGGGAGCTTTTTACGCTTGGCGCTGTGGCTTAGAGGCCGTAGCGGGCGAGGTCGCCGAGTTCCTGCTCGATGCGGAGGAGCTGGTTGTACTTGGCGATACGGTCGGAACGGGAGGCCGAACCGGTCTTGATCTGGCCGGCGTTGACGGCGACGGCGATGTCGGCGATGGTGCAGTCTTCGGTTTCGCCGGAGCGGTGCGAGATGATGCACTTGTAGCCGTTGCGGTGAGCCAGCTCGATGGTGTCGAGAGTCTCGGTCAGCGAACCGATCTGGTTGACTTTGACGAGGACGGCGTTGGCGCAGCCGAGCTCGATGCCTTTGGCGACGTATTCGACGTTGGTGACGAAGAGGTCGTCACCGACCAGCTGGCACTTGTCGCCGATCTTGTCGGTGAGGATCTTCCAGCCTTCCCAGTCGTTTTCGCCCATGCCGTCTTCGATCGAGTCGATGGGGAACTTGACGGTGAGTTCGGCGAGGTAGGAGGCCATTTCGGCGGGGCTGAAGGTGCGGACGGTGCCGGAGACCTTGGCGGCCTTCTTGAAGGAGTAGACGCCGTCTTTGAAGTACTCGGAAGCGGCGCAGTCGAGGGCGATCGACACTTGGCCGCCTTCGGATTTGCGACCGGGCTTGTAGCCGGCTTTTTCGATGGCTTTGATGATGGTCTCGAGGGCGTCTTCGGCGCCGTTGAGGTTGGGGGCGAAGCCGCCTTCGTCACCGACGGCGGTGGAGAGGTGGCGGTCGTGCAGGAGCTTCTTCAGGGAGTGGAAGATCTCGGTGCCCATGCGGAGGCCTTCGGAGAAGGTCTTGGCGCCGTGGGGACGGATCATGAATTCCTGGAAGTCGATGGGAGCGTCGGAGTGGGCGCCGCCGTTGATGATGTTCATCATCGGGACGGGGAGGACCTTGGCGTTGGTGCCGCCGATGTAGCGGTAGAGCGGCAGGCGGAGCGAGTTGGCGGCGGCATGGGCGCAGGCGAGGGAGACGCCGAGGATGGCGTTGGCGCCGAGCTTGGATTTGGTCGGGGTGCCATCGAGCTCGAGCATGATCTGGTCGATGCGGGCCTGTTCCATGACGTCGACGCCGATGAGTTCGGGGAGGATGAGTTCGTGGACGTTTTCGACGGCCTTGAGGACGCCTTTGCCGAGGTAGCGGGACTTGTCGCCGTCGCGGAGTTCGAGGGCTTCGTGTTCACCGGTCGAGGCGCCGGAGGGGACGGCGGCGCGGCCGAGGGTGCCGTCTTCGAGGATGACTTCAACTTCGATGGTGGGATTGCCGCGAGAGTCGAGGATTTCGCGGGCGACGATATCAGCGATGGTGGTGGACATGTAGGGTCTCCTGTTGGGGTGTTGAGGTCTCAAGGTATTTTCTGGGAAAACGCCACAGAAGCTAAGCTGCCGAAGGATTTTTTCCTTGGACGTGACGCGATCAGTGGCGGCAAAATAACGAGGGAGTAGGGGAGTAGGGAGTAAGGGAGTAGGGGCCCTTATCTTAAATTATGCTCCAACTCCCCTCACTCCCTCACTCCCTCACTCCCTCACTCCCCCACTCCCTCACTCCCCATCAAAAAAAAGCGACCGCAGCTCGCGGCCGCTTTTTTCTAAATTTTGCAGGCTAGGAATCAGGGAGCTTTCGGCGCCATCTCTTCACGGCACTCGGCAAAGCCGGCTTTCATCTTGGCGATCAGGTCGGCGACCGAGACGGTGAACTCGCCCGAGACGATTTTGCCGTCGGCCGAGAGCTTGATGCCTTTCAGCAGTTCGACGCATTCGGGCTCTTGGGCGGCCTGCATCTGGCCCATGGCGAGGAAGCCGTTGGCCATGGTGAGCACTTGTTGCGAGGTGGTTTCATCGGTCAGGTTGGCATTGCCGCTGGCGACGAAATTGCCGTCCTTTTCACCGACGGCGAAGGAGCCTCCGGCGTATTTGGCGATGAGGGGATGGAACTTGTGGAACTCTTCCGGAGCCGGACCGAAGGCGCCGGAGAGGAAGGTGCTGCCGAGATCCTTGCGGACGCTGCTGACCAAGGTCGAATCGGCGGTGATGGCGGCCGATTTGCCGCTGAGGGTTTCGACGCCTTTGGTCAAGGACGCGGCGTTGCAGGAGGCGACGAGCTTGCCTTTGACGAAGGCGAGGTGAAGCTCGCCACCTTGGCAACCTGCCTTGCCTTTGCCGATTTTTTCGCACTCGATGGTCCAGACCCAGCTGGCGACATCGCCGGCTTGACCTGCAACGGCAGCGCCGAGATTGCTGTTGATCGCTTGGACGATGGCTTCCTGGTCGAAGGTGCCGTTGAGGACGGCGTAGCCATCGCGCGGGCCCAAAACGACGACGGTCGAGCCCTGAAGATCTTTGCGCAGGTCGATGCCGGTGACCATGCGGATCGGGCATTGCTCATTGATGCTGGCGAGGACGAGATCGATCTGGGCGGTGAATTCCTTGCCGATGGAGGATTGGCGCAGAGCGGTCAAATCACAGTGCCAGAAGCCGCGGGCTTCGGCATTGACGTCTTCGGTCTTGAGTTCGTCAGCTTGCAGGCCGGGGATGAGAGCCAAGGCGGCGATGGCGAATAGGCTGCGGGTCAGAGTCATCATGTGTCGTTTCTCCTCAGTGGTTTGTCGGCGTCCCAAGAACGGGTGCCAGTGATTGTACGGAAGTTCAGTCACCTTGTTACAGGCTCCGGAAAATTGAGGAAAAGAGTGCCCCGCTGGAGATAATGATTTCTGATGACCTGTGCAAGTCGACATCACGATCAACAAGCTTGGGAGTAAGGGAACCGGGGAGTAAGGGAGTGAGCTGAAGAGAGCTACTCCCTGACTCCCTCCTCCCTCACTCCCCGGTTCACCTAGGTATGCGGGGGGGCATCCAAGATCAAACCCGAGTTGCACAGGTCGATTTCTTATAAAAACAGCACTGCGTCACTCAGTGAAGAGTGACGCAGTGCACTTGCGATTGGTTTATTTTTTAGCTTTGATCATTGCTTCCATCACTTGAATGAAGGCAGCAGGAGTGCCTGAGGAATCAAAATCCGGCTCTCCTTGAGATTTTCCTTTGGAGTCGGCAATCACGATCGTCGGGTAACCTTGAATTTTAAATTCATTCGAGAGTTTTTCGTTCTGCTCGGCTTCAGCGGCAGGGAGCTTTTTCTTCTGGGGAAAGTCAGCGATGAAAAGAACGACGTTTTTCTTCGCCCAGTCTTTGAAATCTTGCTTGCTGAGAACATTTTTTTCCAAGAGTTTGCAGTAATGGCACCAGTCCGAACCGGTGAAGAGTATAAGGATCGGCTTCTTCTCCTTGGCGGCAAGCTTTAGAGCTTCATTGTAGTCGTGGATCCATAGATCACCTTCGGCCGCGGCACTGGGTTTATCTGCGGATTTGGGGGCCTCGGCGGCAAAGGCGAGGGGGGCAATGAAGAGAAGAGACGCAAGTAACCATTTCATGGGTGCTTCCTGGGGTTGATTCAGTTTCAATACATATGCTGACGGCATTTAGCGCGTCACCTAATGATACGTTGATGGCGACCGAATTATGATGTCTTCCGAATATATTTTTATGTCCAGAGAATACTGGCCTTATCTGCGGCCGCGACGACGCGCCTTGTAGACCTTGGCGAGAATCGCGGCGACGGCGGCGAAGAAGCGGTTTTCGATGAAGGCTCCATCGGGCACGGCGCGATAGAGGGCGCGAGCCAGAGGCGGCGCTTCGATGATCGGGATCTTCAATTCCCTGGCCAGGGCCTTGATCCTTTCCGCCCGCTTGCGCAAGCCTTTGGCAAGGACGCGCGGCGCCGGTTCGCCGGAAACGTATTGCAGGACGACGGCGACGTGGGTCGGGTTGGTGACCACCACGGTCCCTTTGCTCACCTCTTTCTTCAGGCTCTTGCCCATCAATTCGCGCATCTTGGCGCGGATCTTGGCCTTCACCTTGGGGTCGCCCTCGGCGTTGCGATGCTCGTCCTTCACTTCCTGCTTGCTCATCATCAGCTTGTCGATATGGCGGGTGTGTTTCCACCAAATGTCCAGGGCGGCAAGGACAGCGTAGACCGCCAGCACCGCCATCACCAGCTTGAAGGCGTTCCACAGCATCAAGGCCGCGCCGGCGGCGAGGTCGGTCTGGATCAAGGCGAGGTTCTTCTGCAGGTCACCGACGATCCACACCCAGCAGAAGATCGACAGCAGCGTCACCTTGGTCAGGGTGATGCCGAGGCGCATGAACTGGTCGCGATTGGGGAGCAGCTGCTTCATGCCGTTGACCGGGTTCATAGCTTCCCATTTGATCTCCAGCGGCTTGGTGTCGAAAAAGAAGCCGACCTGGAAATAAAGCGTGGCGAGGGTGGCGGTGACGACAGCGAGGATCATGATCGCCAGCGGCAGGAGCAGGGGAAGCAGCACGGCGAAAGCGCCTTCCATCATCTCCGGCAGCTGCCAGTGACGGCCGGCGCCGGGCATCTTGAAACAGGCGACCAGGATGCCGCGGCAGGCCCGCATCATCTCGGGCATCAACATGGCAAAGCCGATGAAGCCGGCCAGCATCGCCGCCACGGAAACGCTGTCTTGCGACAGGGGGATGTCCCCCTTGTCGCGCGCTTCATTGAGCCGTTTTGAAGTCGGCTTCTCGGTTTTGCTGGGATCGGAATTGGCCATGGTTACCCGTTGCTTTCATCCCCGACCACTGCAGAATCCGTGCCGGACGGGCACGGCGATTGCGTTTGGTTCAAATCAAAAAGCTGGAGAGGTCATCAAAATGCGCGTTCTAGTTCCGACCGGAAATTTTCAATATGATGTAGCCAATTGGTTTGCTCACGATTTGGCTCAGGCGATTGGGGCCGAAAGAGGCCATGAAGCGGCCCTCCTGAACCTCAGCAATAGCGCATCATTCAAGCAATCCATTGAATCCTTCAAGCCGGATCTGATCTTGTCCATCCAGGG
Source organism: Lentisphaera araneosa HTCC2155 (assembly GCA_945877655.1). GTDB lineage: Bacteria > Verrucomicrobiota > Lentisphaeria > Lentisphaerales > Lentisphaeraceae > CAMCSH01. Next base: position 8,340 of record CAMCSH010000139.1, read on the forward strand.
TGTAGGCATCGATCAGTCCGTCGTTTCGGCTTTCCCCGATGTTGCCTGGATGGTGATGGGAATCGATCATCCCAGTCATATTTTGGGCCGCATTGACAAGGCTGCGGCGAACAAAATCCTGATCACGGCTATCGAAGAATCGCATTTGGAGTGCTGGAAGATCCTGGCCCCTGAAAAACCCGCCGTCTTCCTAGCTCATCCGGCACCGGTCGCTCCTCCATCCGCCCGCAAGCCCGAATTCGGGCTGTGTTTTTTGGGGACGTGGAATTCTCCTGAAAAGATGGTCCAGGGGTGGTTGGGCAATTTCCCCGAAGCGTTGATTGATCATCTCAGTCAGGCGCTTGACACGGCCTTAAAGACTCGCTGTGCTATTGCCTCGGATGTGCTGGATTTCAACGCCCCCATTTGGCAGGGGAGTCGCGCGCGTTTCGGTATCGGTCTGACACAAATTGACCTTCTTATCCGCTTGATACTCCGCAGTCGCCTTTTGAAAGAACTCGATGATGCGGGCATCGGCATTGACATCTTTGGCACGGGTTGGGACACTTCCGAGTGGCGTCATCACCGCATACATCCAGCCGTCACCTACACGGAAGCTCTCGGTATCGGAGCCCGTTCTTTGGGGGTTTTGAGCATCACTCCGACTTACCCTGCAGGCAGTCATGAGCGGCCACTTTCCTGCTGGGCTCAGGGCAGTGTCTGCGTCAGCACTCCAAGCAAGTTTTTCCATCAATCAGGCTTTGTCCCGGGCCTGAACTATCTCGAATATGATCCTTGGACCTCAGGTTCCCTCAGCAAAGCCGTGATGGCACTGCCTGATTTCCATGCTTCGGCGACGAGGCGCGAGGCATTGCCCGAAAGTCGCGCCCGCATCCACCGCGAACATTCCCCCAGCGCCCGGGCCCGCCAGATCCTCCGCCTCGCGAAAACCCATTTCGATCTCGATTGATTCAAGCACGGAACTCGCGGCTATAGTGTCGGCCTCAACAAAATCAGGCCCCTTCGATCCCCATGGATTTCCCTCACACTCTCGCCGAACTTCAGCACGGCATCGACACGCGTTTGCAACTCGGCGCCCAGGTGGCGATCTTCCGCGACGGCGACATCATCGCCGATCTCGCCGTCGGGGAACGGGCGCCGGGAGCGCCGATGACGACGCAGACCATCCTGCCCTGGATGAGCTGCACCAAGCCGGTCACCGCCGTCGCCGTGGCGCTGCTGCAGGAAGCCGGACGCCTCGACTGGGATCAGCCGGTGGCGGAAATCTTGCCGGAATTCGCGACGCACGGCAAGGAGCGGCTCAGCATCCGCCACCTCCTCACCCACACTTGCGGACTCCGTATCCTGAGCGCCCGCCTTGATGAACTCGACTGGGACGAATCGATCGCTGCCATCTGCGCCATGCCGATGGAGAAGGATTGGATTCCCGGACGCAGCGCCGGCTATCATGTCGCCACCAGCTTCTACCTCCTCGGCGAAATCGTCCGCCGCCTCGACGGGCGCAGCCTGGACCGCTTTGTCGATGACGAGATCTTCTTCCCTCTCGACATGAGCCGAAGCGCCTTGATCGCGCGAGCGCCGGATGCCGATGTCGGCGGTTTCTTCCGCACCGACGCGAGCGAGCCGCGCCCCGCGATGGACCGCACCGGTGGCAGCTCGCGCTGCCCCTTGCGTCCCGGTGCATCCGGGCGCGGTCCCGCGAATGAACTGGTCCGCTTCATCCAGATGATGCTTGGTCGCGGCGAATGGCAAGGGCGCCGTGTGCTCAACCCCCGCACCGTCGACACGCTCTTGCACCGCCATCGCGAAGGCCTGCTCGATCTGACCTTCGGCAAGACCATCGACTGGGGCCTCGGCTTCATGCTCGATTCGAAGCGCCATCAGCGCGACTACCCCTACTCCTTCGGGCCGCACTGCTCCGGCGACACCTTCGGCCACAATGGCAACCAGTGTTCCGCCGCCTACGGCGACCCCCGCCACGAGCTCGCCGTCGCCTTCATCTTCAACGGCCAGCCAGGCGACGACAAGCACAATGTCCGCCTCAACCGGATCAACGCTGCGATCTATCGCGATCTCGGCTTGGATTGAGCCTAGAGAATCAGGATCGAGAATTCTCGTTCTCGGAGCGAAAATCTGCCGCGACCAAGGTCCTCATGCAGTCCCTTCAAGGCCTGATCCTAAAATCCGCAGTTGAAAGGTTGAAAGGTTCAAAGGTTGAAAGGATTAGCTGCAACAGCAACAACTAACGACTAGGAAGAAAAGCTTCGGCAGTCATCTTCGCCGCCCCTGAGCGTTGCCATTAGAATCGTCTCTTGTTGCTGTTTTTCATGCGCTTAAGTTTCAACCTTTCAACCTTTCAACCTATGGGTATTAGGAGCCCTTCTTCATAACCGCAGCCCTCAGTCACGAGGGGGGTGC
>CAMCSH010000140.1 GCA_945877655.1 Lentisphaera araneosa HTCC2155
TGTTTGAGCTCAACTGCAGCTTGACCCCAAGGGGGTTTCAGATTTTAGCCCAGGGTTGAGCCGCATCGGCGACACCCTGGGTTGGAATGAGTTATGATTTTTGACCCTGAAAGGGTCGCGGAAAGTCCTGGGCTGCTGCGGTTTTTAGGTTCACTCGTTATCCTCCCGAGCATAATAGGCAGCAAAAAGCCGCTCCCGGCGAGGGGAGCGGCCTGTAGGAAGGAGAAGCGGACTCAGGGCGTGACGGGCTTGGCGTCGGCAGTGGCCGGGCTGAGCGGCTTGGCGTCGGGAATCACGAGGCTGGGAGCGGGAGTCACTGACTTGGCATCCAAGACGATTTCCGCCGCCGACTTGGTTTCATGAGCGATCTTCTGCTCGTGGGCAGCTTTGGTGCTGAGCTTACCCATGAAGAGGGAAAGGATGACGAGCAAGCCGAAGAGGACCCAGGTGACATTGGCAAGGAACTGGTTGCGGTTGGCACCGAGGACCGATTCGGTGGCGCCGGAGGCGAGGCCGCCGAGGCCGCTGTCCGCCTTGGTGGGCTGCATCAGGACGGAGAAGACGATGAGGACGCTGATGATGCCGATGAGGGTGGCGAGGAAAGTGATCACGGAAGAAACTCCAAAGGGATTCAGTAAAGGGAAGGCGCCAAAACTAGGCGCCTTCCCGGGCTTTACAAGAGCTTCAGGAGAGGACGCAGGCGGCGTTGCGCAACAGAGTGGCGAATTCCGCCGCCTTGAGCGAGGCACCGCCGACGAGGGCGCCGTCGATGTCTTTCTGGCTCATCAGCTCGGCGACGTTGTCGGGCTTGACGCTGCCGCCGTACTGGATCAGGACCTTGCCGGCAGTTGCGGCGCCGAAGAGCTGGGTCAGCTTGGCTCGGATGAAGGCGTGGGCTTCTTGAGCTTGTTGGGGGCTGGCGGTGACGCCGGTGCCGATGGCCCAGACCGGCTCGTAGGCGAGGACGGTTTTTTCCATCTGCTCGGGAGTGAGTCCGGCGAGGCCGAGGCTGAGCTGGCGCTCAAGCACGGCTTCGGTCTGGCCGCCTTGGCGTTCGGCGAGGGTTTCGCCGATACAGGTGATCGGGCGGATGCCGGCCTTGAGGGCGGCGTGGGTGCGCTTGTTGACGGTGTCGTCGGTCTCGCCGAAGAACTGGCGGCGCTCGGAGTGGCCGATGATGGCGAGGCTGATGCCGGCATCTTTGAGTTGGCCGCAGGAGACTTCACCGGTGAAGGCGCCGGATTCGGCGAAGTGGACGTTCTGCGAACCGACTTGGATGACCGAGCCTTTCACCGCTTCGAGAGCGGCGCCGAGGGCGAGGAAGGAGGGGCAGACGGCGATTTCGAGGCCTGGCTTGTTGGGCAGATCTTTGCGGAGTTCGGCGATGGCGGCGACGGCTTCGCTGCTGGTCTTGTTCATTTTCCAGTTGCCGGCGATGAAGAGGCGGGGTTTGCTCATGGGAGATGTCCTTGGGTGTTGGGGATTTCAGAGTCGATGTTTGGTGAGGAATTGGCGGATGCAGGCTTCGACCTGTTCGCCTTGGTCTTCCATAAGGTAGTGCCCAGCCTCGAATTTGTGAAGCTCGGCTTGCGGCAGGTGACGCTGCCATTCGGCTAAAAATCGCGGACAGAAACACCAGTCGGCCATACCCCAGGGGAGCAGCACCGGCTTGTTCAGATATTGATTCAGACCACGCTCGGTCTCGTTCAAGGCAGCCCAGCTGCGATCGCCTTCCTGGCGGGGGATGTCGACGACGAATTGATGTGTGGCGATGCGTTCTTCCCAGGATCGATAGGGGATGAGGAAGCCGCGGCGGATGGCGGCGGGCAGCGGCTTGACCGTGGTGGTCCGGGTGGCAGCCCAGGCGAAGGCGTTGAAGCCGCGGATCGCCAGCTTGCCGAAGAAGGGGATGCGGCAGAGGCCGATTGGCCAAGGCATCAAGGAGCTGCGGAAGGCTGCGGTGTTCATCGCCACCAGACCGTTGACTTTGGAGGGATTCCGGGCCGCCCAGAGGTTGCCGATCGAGCCGCCCCAGTCGTGCACCAGCAAGGTCGCCTTGTCGACGCCGAGATGCTTGAGCAGGGCTTCGAGATTGCGGGCGTGGTTGTCGAGGGTGTAATCCCAGTCCTGCGGCTTGTCGGAAAGCCCGCAGCCGAGATGGTCGGGGACGATGATGCGATGGTTGCCGCGGAAGGCTTTCACCAGCTTGCGCCAGAAGAAGGACCAGGTCGGGTTGCCGTGCACCATGACGAGCACCGGACCGTTGCCTTCGTCGAGGTAATGCATCAGGCCATGCCCGGTGTCAAAGAGCTTGCCGGTGAAGGGATATTCCTCTCCCAACTCCGCCAGCTCGGCCTGCAATTTCGTCCGGTCAAGCGTCATCCTGTCTCTCCGTGATTTCAAAAATGGCCGGCAAGATACTGGCGCGACCCTTTTCAGCAAGCAAGCCGGAGTGTAGACTGGCGCAGCTTAAACCCCCAACCCCGGCTCCCGCCATGTTGAAAAAATTCCTCGCTCCCGGCAAAGCCAATCTCCCCACGGATCTCGGCCTACTGCTTCTCCGCCTCTGGCTCGGCGGCAGCATGCTCGCCCTGCACGGTTGGCAGAAGCTGTCCAATTTCAATACCTTGGCACCTGACTTCTCCGACCCCCTCGGCATCGGCTCGACCGCCAGCCTCGCCGGCACCTGCGCCGCCGAAGTCCTCTGCGCCGTCTTCCTGGTCCTCGGACTCGGCAGCCGCCTGGTCCTGATCGGCCTGATCTTCACCATGGCCGTCGCCTGGGGCAAGGTGCACGGCTTCGCACTCAGCGGCCAGCACAGCGGCGAGCTCGCCTACCTCTATCTAGCCGGCTTCACGAGCCTTCTCCTCACCGGTCCCGGCCGCTTCAGTCTCGATGCCTTGATCTGCGGCAAAGGCGGCGGCAACGCCCCCAAAAGCAAAGAGAAATAAAAAACACTCTTTCACCACAGAGGCACAGAGGACACAAAGAAGCGGAAAAATCAGCTGCAAGTACCAAAGCAAGCCCCGCTAACAAAAATCTCTGTGTCCTCTATGCCTCTGTGGTGAATATGCTTATGGCTTTGAAATAAGCACAAATCAGAATCCCTACTGAGGCCCTAAAATGCCATGCCTGATGATTGATCTCCGCAACGAGGTGAAAGCTTTCTCTCCCAGCCTCGCGTCCGTGCAGGAATTCTCTCGCGAACTCGGGCCGGATTGGATGCTCATCGTCGTCGACAACGATGCCCAACGAGCCGAAACCTTGGCCGAAGCCGACTTCGCTCTGGTCTGGACCTTTGCCGCCACTGAATATCTCCAGGCGCCGCGCTTGCGCCAGCTCTTCACCCCGGCCGCCGGACGCGACTGGGTTGCCCCGGATCCGAGCGGCCGGATCAGCAACGGCCACGGCTCTTTCCACGGCGCCATGATCGCCCAATCTCTGCTCGCGTCGCTCTTGGCGTGGACGACTGAACTCCGCACTCAACAGCGACTCCAAAGCGAAAAAAACTGGGACCGCAATGCCTTCCCGCAACGGCGCCTGCTGCGCGGACGCCGGGCCCTCATTCTCGGCTGCGGCGCCATCGGCGACGCCATCGCTTCGGTGCTGACGCCTCTGGGTGTAGTAGTCACCGGTTTGCGCCGCTCGCAAGTCGGCCCGCAGCAGATCCGCCCCGGCTTCACCCTTGATGCGAGCAGCAGTCTCAATCGCCATCTTCCCGAGACCGATATCCTCATCAATCTCTTGCCCGGCATCCCGGAAAACCGCCATTTCGTCAACCGGGAAATCCTGGCCCAGATCCCGCCGGGAACGATCTACGCGAACTTCGGTCGCGGCACGACTCAGGACGAATCCGCCCTGCTCGAAGCCTTGGATCAGGGTCGGCTCAGCCTCGCGATTCTCGATGTCACCGAAACCGAACCCCTGCCGCAAGAATCGTCTTTGTGGACCCATCCCCAAGTCCAGCTCAGCCCGCATTCCTCATGCTGCTACGGCGATTACATCCCGCTGTTTTTTGCGGAGGTCGCGCCGAAACTCAGTCAGGCGGCGAAGAGCTGAATAGTCCATGGAGCGCGGCAGTCCGCGTAGCGACTGCGGCCGTAACTTCCGGCGCTTGAACCGCGAATCCAACTCATATCTCATTAAATCCTACATCCCGGAATCTCGAAATATCAAAAGGTTTTGGTGTACCCTCGTGCCGGAAATCTAAGGGCCGCAGTCGCTACGCGGACTGCCGCGCTCCATCTACGGAATGAAGCCCCCACGGGCTCACTGCGGCGATTCAATCGTCGCCATCTCGATCCGCCGAGCCTGACGATCGGGCAGCGGAAGCCAGAGTGAGAACATCGTCCCCTCCCCTTCCCTGGTGGCGACGCCGAGGCGTCCGCCGTGATCGCGGACGATGCGTTCGACGATAAAGAGGCCGAGGCCGGTGCCACCTGGGCGATTGGTCTCAAAACTCTCAAACAAGCGCCCCATGTTTTCGAGAGGAATGCCGGAGCCGCTATCGGTGAAATCGACGCGCAGGAATTCCTCTTCGGCGGTGCAGGCGATGGCGAGGCGTCCGCCTTGCGGCATGGCTTGAATGGCGTTTTTGAGAAGATTGAAAAAGGCCTGTTTGAGCTGCACCGCGTCGCCTAGGATGCTCGGCAATTCCTCACGCCAGGAGGCCTCGACCTGGATGTCGCGCTGTTGGATTTCGGTGCGCATGAATTCCAGCGATTCGCGCAACAACTGCTGCAGGATCTGGGGCTTGAATTCGGTCTTGTGCTCGGAGCGGATGGCGCCGAGGAACTGGCGCACCAGAGTGTCCAAGCGTTTGATTTCGCCGGAGCACACTTCGACCAGCTCTTGAGCCTCGGGCGCGTCATTTTCGGGCAGGCGCTTGGCAAGGCGTCCGAGCAGCTGCAAGTGGATGCTCAGGCTGTTGAGCGGATTACCGAGCTCGTGCGCCAGGCCGGCGGCCAGCAAGGTCAGCATGCGCACCGTCTCGACCTCTTTGTCGCTGGCGGCGCGTTGATGCATGTCGCTGACATCGTGCAGCACCACGGCGATCCGTTCAGGCTGGCCGCTGTCGCCGGCCTGCGGCACGGCGCTGAGCATGAGAAAGCGATGGTCCGGGTAGAAGATCTCGATCTCGCTGCGGACGAAGCCCGGATTGGACGAAGCGACCGGAAGCAGTCCCTCCCAGTCGACACCGCGGACAAAGCGGCCGAGGCGGCCGCCGAGGTGATCTGCCGGCAGACCGAGCAACTGCACCGCAGCGCGGTTGGCGTATTCGATCTCCTGGTTCGGATTGAGCAGCAGGATGCCTTCGCGGATGGCGTCAAAAACCGCCTCCAATTGACCCTTTTCGCGGGCCAAGCGCAGCAGCCAGGCCTGCACCCCGGCGGCATCCATCAAGCCCATCCGCTCCTGCAGGCGGTCAAGCGTTTCTTTTTTCATCCTTTGTCCCCTTCGGCATTGCCGGAATCTAACTCCGGCTGCGGCGCTTGCTTCGGCCACTAGGGAAGAGGGGCCAGGCTCAGTCGTCGCTGCTACTCACCGAGCCAAAGCGGCTGAGGATCATCAGAATTCGCAGGACATACCAGAACAACAGCATGACCGCGGCAAAGAGCTCAAGGGAGGCACCGACATGGCCGTCGACCGGATAAAAATGGAGGACTTTCGAGGTGGTGTAGAGAATGCAACCGGAGGCGAAGAGAATCATCAGAGAGGCAAAGGCCAAACCGAGATTGAAGCCGAAAAAGAGACCGCAGATGATGGTGCCGGCGGCAAGCATGCCACCAACTGCCAAGACGCTGCCAAGGAAGGAGAAGTCCTGGCGGGTGGTGAAGACCACCATGCTCAAACCGGCAACCAAGGCAAGCGTGATCACAATCGCCTGATAGAGCACGGAAGGAGGACAGAAGTGGGTAGCGATAAACAAGATCGGGATGAAGATGAGTATCTCGCCGCAGATGTAGAGTCCGAGCCCGGCGTATTCGATCTTGCGATTGCCGGATTTAGCCATCTTCTCCGCCACCCAGCCACCGCCGACAATCATCAAGACGAAAAGCAGCCAGCCGAATCGCCCCAGACCGACGACCCACGAGAACCAGCTTGCGGCAAAGCCGATTTTAAAGGCGATCACCTCGCCCAGGGTGAAGAGCGCAATGGCTCCGGTGAGATGCAGATAGGTGCGGCGGATGAAGGCAGCGCGAGCGTCCGGCTCAGCCTTCACCGCGGTCATGCTCAAATCGTCGTAATAAACTGAACCCATTTGTGTTTCTCCTGTAAAAATTTAAATCTTGTTTCAATAGCCAAAATCTTGCAGTTCTTCGGCGGTCCACGGGCCGGAGCCATCAGGACCAAATTTCATGGTCCCGCTTTTCACCGCAGAGGTGACTTTTTCCATCGCCGCTAGAGCTGAGACGGCATAGAATTCCGCCCCGGCATATCCCGGATCGACCCAAATCAACTGCCCTGGGCGACCCTTCGATGTGGGATCAAAATCCAAGCACAGATAGCGCCCACCCTCGCGAGCGACGGGAATCCATGCGGTGTTCCAGCGATTGATATCCTTGACCTCGCCCTGGTTGAAATCGCTTTCAAGGAAAACATCAGGATCCTTTCCGGCCATGCCGCGATAAGCGGCACAAAGCTGGTAGGATTCCTCCAAGGAGAGTAGCCTGAATTCCTCGGGACGGAAGAGCGACATACCGTCTTCGCGCTGGCCGTTGGCGAGCCGGTAAAGATCACGGAATTCCGCCGTCAAAGGATGGCCGACCGCCGCTTCAAAACGGCTGATCTGATCAGCGCTCGCACCGGGATTGAGGCCGAAATTCGCCTTTGGCACTTTGGCCTGAATCATTGCGGCATATTCACGCCAAGCCTTGAGGAAGGGCGAGTCCCCCGGATGCGGCGTCACATCGACGAGAACCGGCGTGGCGGTCACCGGCGTGATCACCGCGCTGGCAGGATCGAGTGGCGGCAGTTGAAAGGCGGTGAAAGCAGCCGCCGTCCCGGTTTTCACCGCCGTTTGCAAGGCTTTGAGGCGATCCTCAGCCGCCACCAGAAGTCCGGCTTTGAGCGGGACTTCGCTGCTGCCCTGCCGCAAATACACGCCGGGTCCGCTCGCCTCGAATGGCAGGTAGCAGAGCATGTCCTCGCCGGGCTGCAGCGGGTGCTGCGGCGCCGTTTTCTTGTCCGAGCCGTACGACAGCAGCATCTGGTCGATCAAAACCCCGGGCTTGGCCTCCGGACTGCCGGCAGTGAACATCCCCTTGCCGAACGGGGATTTCGACTTGCCTTCATCGCGAAGTTTGCCGTTGACATAGAGGCGGACCTTGGCAGCCTCGAATTCCACCCGGAGATGAAAAAACGAACCGTCGGCAGGCAAGACCTTCGGGCAGCTCAGCGAGCCGCCGGGATATGAACACTCGACCTGTCCGGTGGCATCGAGACCAAGCGCCAAGTCATCAAGAGCCGCCAGTTGACATTTGCCCGGTAAATCCTCCAGGGCCAGCCACATTTCGATGCGGCATCCCTTGTCCTTCACCGCTTGCAACTCGGCCTCTTCCAACTGATGCTGATACAAAAAGGCGCAGCGGACCAGAGAGGAACTGGCGGGCGGAGTGAAGGAAGTCATCGGTCGCAAGGCGCCACCCTGGGGACGCAGCGCTTCCCGCAGAGCCGGATCACCCGCCTTGGCGACGGCGACATCCGCATGGTCGCCGAAATGCGGCCGGTCCTTCGGCATGTTACGGCTCAAGCCCCAGGCCGCCACGGTGACGCCTAGCAACATCGCGGCGGCGAAGCCCAACACCGCCAAAGGTGAACGAGTGGCGACTTCGGTCTCGGCGACAAGCGGCGTGAAATCCGACTTGAAGGAATTGCTCTTGGCCTCTGGAGCTGCCGGCGGCGGCGGTTCCGGCAGGACTGCAGTCGGTGGCGGCGCGACGGGAGCGGCAACCAAGGGCGGCGGCGCCAAAACGGCGGCGGGCGCGACCAATTGAGGTCCTTGCGGTGCCACCAGTTTCGCGCCGGGAGGAACGAGGGCAGATGCTTGCGGCGCCACCAGACCCGCGGCAGGTGCGGAGGTGCCCGGCCGCTTCAAGCCCAAGCCAGGAGCCAAGGCGGGTGCCGGCGCTTCGGGCGGAGCTGCGGCGACATGCGACATGGGACCGCCCGGACGCCTCAAAGCCAGGGGCCGGGCCGAGGGAATCGCGGCAAGCGCCCGAGTCTTCGCTTCCAATTCCTGGCTAGGCAGCTGCAGCAGCTCCTGCTGCTGGTAAGGCGAGATGACGCGCATCGCCGTCTCCACCTGCTCGGCCGTCAAAGTCGTTTCCGCCACCAGGCGCTGTCTCAATTCTTCCATCTTCGGCGTCTCCCCCCGGCATGAATATCGCATGCGTTTCGGCTAGTATAGACCCGAGCCATGGAAGACCGCAAGTCTCGGAGCAAATTTTGTAATTTAATTAAAGCTCCCGGCCATCGGCGAGAATGGCTGCTCCGGCCCTTGCCCTTCTCCGGAACCCTCGATCTCGCGCAGCCGAATTGCCGCGGCTGGATTTCTCTCGAGATGGCAGGCAAGGAGGATTCGGCTTCCCTCACCTTGTTGCGCCGCCACTTCCCCTTCGCGAGACCGACCTGAAATCCCGTCTCATGGGATTTATGGCGCGGTCGTGACGGGGTTTTTTCCTGTCGGCGCTGGCGTTTCGGAAAAGGGATGAAAGTGTACCTGTGACAACAAGCAAAAAAAGGAAGCACATATGTCTATCTCCAACTACCAACGCCGCACCCGCATCATCGCCACCGTCGGCCCCGCCTGCCGCAACCGCATTCCGGAGCTGATCGCCGCAGGTGTCGACGTCTTCCGTCTCAACTTCTCCCACGGTACTCACGAAGTTCACGGTCAGGCGATTGTCGACATCCGCGCCGCCTCGAAAGCCGCCGGCCGCCCGGTTGGCATCCTCGCCGACTTGCAAGGCCCGAAGATCCGCGTCGGCAAAGTCATCGACGGCGGCATCACCCTAGTCAACGGCGAAGAGTTCATCCTCTCCGTCGAAGCCTGCATCGGCCAAGGCAACCGCGCCTCGACCATCTACACTCCGATGGCGGAAGAACTCGGCCCCGGCAACCGCATCCTGATGGACGACGGCCTGCTCGAAGTCGAAGTGATCAAGATCGTCGGCAAGGACATCCACACCAAGGTCATCAACGGCGGCGTCCTGACCTCCAACAAGGGCATCAACCTGCCCAACGCGGTGCTGAAAACCCCGGCCCTGACCGAAAAAGACGCCGAAGATCTGCAGTACCTGATGACCCAGGACGTCGACTTCGTCGCCCTTTCCTTCGTCCGCGACCCGGCCGACGTCCAGCTCATCCGCGACATCATGCGCAAAGGCGGCCGCGACATCCCGGTGATCGCCAAGATCGAGAAGCCCGAAGCTCTCGACAACATCACCGGAATCCTTGAGCTCTGCTACGGCCTGATGGTCGCCCGCGGAGACCTCGGTGTCGAGCTTCCCGCCGAGCAGGTCCCGACCATCCAGAAACTCCTGGTCCGCCACTGCCTCGAAGCCGGCAAGCCCTGCATCGTCGCCACCCAGATGCTCGACTCGATGATCCGCAATCCCCGCCCGACCCGCGCCGAAGCCTCCGACGTCGCCAACGCCGTCCTCGATGGCGCCTCCGCCGTCATGCTCTCCGGCGAATCCGCCTCCGGCATCTTCCCCCTCGAATCGATCTCGATGATGGATAAAATCGTCCGCGACGTCGAGCTCAACTTCCTCAACTCCGCCGGCCTGCCGCAGATCGACCTGAGCGAACAGGCGACGACGGATTCCCTCGCCTTGGCCCACTCGGTGGTGGAACTGGCCGGACGCCTAGGCGCCCGCTGCATCGTCTGCGCCACCGACTCCGGCAACACCGCCCGCCTGATCTCGCGCTTCCGCCCCGGCGTGCCGGTGCTTGCCTTCGCCGACAATGGCAACCGGGTCCTGCAAGAGCTTTCCTTGTCCTGGGGCATTCGCGCCATCGGCTTCGAAAAAGCTCCCGGCGACTACATCTTCCACAGTGTCGAAGACTATGTCAGCCACCTGAATCTCAACCCCGGCGATCTGATCGTCGTCGCCGCCTCACTGCCTCTCGGCGCCGGTTCCGGCACCAATACCGTCAAGCTCCACCGCATCGGCGGCGGCCGCATCGGACTCGGCGCCACCCGCTTCTGATCTTCATCAGCACGGAAAAATCCCCGGCCTGTTACGCAGGCCGGGGATTTTTTTTGATCTGTGCAACTCCAGATCAGGCTTGCGCTGCCCGTCACGACGCGACGCGGAATTCCTGGGAGCCAAGGCCTCCGTGCCGCTTGTGTTGCGCTCGTCGCGTAGCGACGGTGTGAGTGTAGCCGGGGGTTTCAACCGGTTTCAACCCCCGGACAGGATTGAGAGTGAATCGCCGTCGCGTAGCGACAGGATGACCTGTCGGCGGTGGCGATGCAGAAGGCACCTTGAACTCATCTGTCACCGCGTCGCTGCCGCGACTCCAAATTCCAGAACACCTGACCTGCGGGAAAATGTAATGATACCCCGAGGCGTGATTTTTGGTGATTTCCGGGTTTCATGACGCGGGGTCGCCGACGAGCCGGTAGCGAAGCTTCCAGCTAGTTCCGGGGTAGAGGGTGTCGGTATCGTTGAGGGTT
>CAMCSH010000141.1 GCA_945877655.1 Lentisphaera araneosa HTCC2155
CTTTACAATGGTAAGATTGTATGCGCCTCCGCCGAAAAACTCCGCCGGGTGGACGCCTAGTCAGCCCCTCTTATGTTGTCACCGTCAGCAAAGGAATTTTCATCGCGATGAGCTCCTCAACCCCCACATCGACACCAGCCGCATTGGAAATACGCAACCTGCAAGTGGAGTTCGACACCTTCGGCGGCGTCGTCAAAGCCGTCCGCGGCGTCTCCTATGCCGTCGCTCCCGGCCAGACTCTGGCGGTAGTCGGCGAATCCGGCTGCGGCAAATCTGTGACCGTGCAAGCGGTGATGGGGCTGATTCCCCGCCCGCCCGGCCGCGTCACTTCCGGCAGCGCCCTTCTCAAGGGCGGGGTCGACCTGCTTGCACTCACCGAAGCCGAAGCGCGGCAATACCGGGCTCGCGACATCGCGATGATTTTCCAGGATCCGATGACCTCGCTCAACCCGACCATGCGGATCGGCGACCAGATCGCCGAATCTCTCGTCGTGCACAAAGGAATGAGCTGGGAGGCCTCCCGGGCCGAGGCGATCCGCTTGCTCGACCGCACCCGGATCCCGGAGGCCTCTTCGCGGTCGCGGCAATATCCCTTCGAATTCTCCGGCGGCATGCTGCAACGCGCCATGATCGCCGTCGCCGTCGCCTGCCGTCCCGCGGTGCTGATCGCGGATGAACCGACAACCGCTCTCGACGTCACCATCCAGGACCAGGTTCTCGAACTGATGCGCGAGATCCAACGCGAAGAGAAGATGGCGATTGTCCTGATCACGCACGACCTCGGCGTTGTCGCCCGGATGGCCGACGAAGTGGCGGTGATGTACGCCGGCCAGATCGTCGAGCAAGGACCCGTCGGCAGCATTTTCAAAAACTCCTCCCACCCCTACACCCTCGGCCTGCGCCAGGCCATGCCTTCGTCCGACGGCAGCCGCACCCGCCTGCTGCCGATCGAAGGCTCCCCGCCCGATCTCTTCCGTCCTCCGGTCGGCTGCGGCTATTGCGCCCGCTGCCCCTTCGCCATGCAGGTCTGCGAATTCCACTCGCCGCCGCTCTTTGACGTCGGCAGCGGCCAGTCCAGCGCCTGCTGGTTGCAACACTCCGAGGCTCCACGCAGCCGCGACTCCCGTCTCCACCAGAAAGGCAAGGCGCCCGCATGAATCCCGTCCTCCTTGAAACCCGCGGCCTCCGCAAATACTTCGACCTCGGCGCCGGCCGCCGCGTCCACGCCGTCGATGGTATCGACCTCGTCATCCGCGAGGGCGAAGTGCTCGGCCTAGTCGGCGAATCCGGCTCCGGCAAGTCGACTCTCGGCAAGACCATTATCGGACTGCATCCGCGCACTTCCGGCGACATCCTGTTCCATGGCCAGCCTTTGCCGGCGCAATACACCCCGGCCGATTATCGCCGCATGGCCAGCCAGATGCAGATGGTTTTCCAGGATCCCTATTCCTCTCTCAATCCGCGGATGACGGTGGAGGAGATCATCAGCGAAGCACTCGCCTTGCGTGGCGGCTTCAGCAAGGAACAGATCCGCGACCGCGTCGCCTTCTGGCTGCAACGGGTCGGCCTGAAAAAGGACCACATGGTCCGCTACCCCCACGAATTCTCCGGTGGCCAGCGCCAGCGCATCGGCATCGCCCGGGCGATGATCGCCGAACCCCGCCTGGTCATCTGCGACGAGCCAATCTCGGCTCTCGACGTGTCGATCCAGGCCCAGGTGGTCAACCTGCTCGCCGACCTCAAGCAAAGTCTCGGCCTGACCATGATCTTCATCGCTCACGACCTGTCGATGGTCCGCTTCGTCTCGGACCGGATCGCCGTGATGTATCTCGGCGCCATCTGCGAAATCGGCCCCGCCGACGAAGTCTTCTTCAATCCTCGCCACCCCTACTCCCAAGCCCTCATCGCCTCCAATCCCAAGGCAGATCCGGACACCGAAAAGGTGCGTCCGCACCAACCGATTCCCGGTGAGATTCCGTCGCCGGTCAACCTGCCCAAAGGCTGCCGCTTCGCCGCGCGCTGTCCCTTGGCCAGCGATCGCTGTCGCGAGGAATCTCCGCTGTTACGCGAAATTTCACCTGATCACCACGCCGCCTGCCACCTAATCTGAGAGTTTTGTTCCCTTTTATAAGGACAAGCATCTTGCGGAGCGGGGCTGAAGCAGTCTAAATTAGTAGTGAACCAGATCGGAGCCGAGCAATGCCTGTGAACCCCCATCCCCTCGCCCATGCTTCGGCCAAGCCTTTTGACCGCACCGCTGTCCTGCCAGATTCCACCGCTTCCGCCAAGCCCAAGGTTCTGGTCGTCGAAGACGAAGCGCCGCTTCGGATGCTGGTCACCGACATCCTCGAAGGCGAAGACCTAGACGTCCATTCAGTCGCCAGCGCCGATGAAGCCTTGCCTTTGATCGACAACAGTTTCGACCTTGTCCTGTCTGACATCATGATGCCCGGCACCTCGGGCATGGAGTTGCTGCAGACGATCAAGCAGCGCAATAACTCGCTCGAAGTCATCCTGATGACCGGCTTCCCGAAAGTCGAGGCGGCGGTCACCGCGATGAAATTCGGCGCCTTTGACTACATCACCAAGCCTTTCGACATCGCCCACCTGCGCGAACGTGTCAATGCCGCCCTCGATCACCGCAAGTCGACCGTCGGGATGAGCCAGACAAAGGATCACGCGAAGTCGACTTCGACCCGCTACATCGCCGGCTATCGCATTCTCGAGACCCTCGGGGAAGGTCAAATGGGGCTTGTTCTCAAGGGCGAAAAAAACGGCACCCACTACGCCATCAAGATCATCAAGAACCAAGTGGGCGGCAGCGCCCGCAACGAAGCGGTGCAACGCTTCTTCAAAGAAGCCGACGCCGCCTCGCGCCTCAACCACCCTTGTGTCATCCACACCTTCGAGCATGGCTACGCCCGCGAAGAGAACATCCCCTACTTAGTGATGGAATACTTCCCTGGCATGCCCCTGAAACGTCACCTGAATAGCCCGGAATTGAAACTGCCCCTCAAGGTTCGGATCATCCGCGACTTGGCCTCGGCTCTTGCAGCCACCCATGCCTGTGACGTCATCCACCGCGACATCAAACCCGACAACGTCATGATCAGCGGCGCTCCGGATTGGAAGGTCAAACTCACCGACTTCGGCGTCGCCCAGCTGCCGGATTCCGACATCACCAACATCTCGCGCATCGTCGGCACGCCTTACTACCTGTCGCCCGAAGGCTTCTCCTGCCCGAAGGTTGACCACCGCGCCGACCTCTATTCCCTCGGCGTCCTGGCCTACGAATTCTGGCTCGGCCAGAAGCCGTTCGAGGCGATGAACCTCTCGGCCCTCGGCTTCAAGATGCAAACGGAAAACCCGCCGGAACCGATCAAGCTCAACAACAGCTTCCCTGTCGCCCTGCAGTTGATCCTGGAACGCCTGCTGAAGAAACGTCCCGAAGGCCGCTACGCGCAAGCAACGGATCTGGTCAATGACCTCAACCTGTGGATCGACGCACAGACCGGCCGACAGACCCTACCGCCCCTCCGCGCCACCTGGAACACCCTGCGTTGATCGTGCCGCCCCCTCCCAAACGAGTTGCCGTCATCGGTGCCGGTCCCGCCGGTCTCGCTGCCGCCGAAGTCCTGGCTGAAGCCGGTCTGCATGTCCGCGTCTTCGACGCCGGCAGCGCCCCGGCCCGGAAGTACCTCCGCGCCGGCGTCGGCGGCCTCAACATCACCCACTCCGAGCCGCTTCAGGATTTCTTCATCCGTTACGGCAATGCCTTGACCTGGCTGCGCCCCCACCTCGAGGCCTTCCCGCCCGGCCAAGTCCGCGACTGGCTGCACCGCCTCGGCATTCCGACCTTTGTCGGCAGCTCCGGCCGGGTTTTCCCTCAGGACCTCCGCGCCGCGCCGTCCCTTCGGGCCTGGCTGAAAAAACTCGGAGGTCTCGGGGTCAGCCTCCATCTCCGCCACCGTTGGCTCGGCTGGAGTCCTGAGGGAGCTTGCCGCTTCGCCACTCCCGACGGCGACTTCGAAGAGAACTTCGACGGCCTCATCCTCGCCACCGGCGGCGCCACCTGGAAGCGCCTCGGCGCCGACGGCGCCTGGGTTCCCTTCCTCAACGGCAAAGGCGTCGCCTGCGCCCCTTTTCGGCCCTCCAACTGCGGCTTTGAATGCGACTGGACCCCGATCTTCGCCGGCAAATTCCCCGGCTCCCCGGTCAAGCCGGTGAAGGCCGCCCTGCTGACCCGCAACGACGCGGCGATCGAACGCCAAGGCGAGTTCATCGTCACCGAAAACGGCGTCGAAGGCAGTCTCATCTACGCTCTCTCGGCCCCCTTGCGCGACGAGATCGAAGCCGCCGGCTTTGTCGATCTCTATCTCGACCTCGCGCCGGATCGCAATCTCACCCAGCTGACCTACGACCTGTCTCTGCCTCGCGGCAAGGATTCGCTTTCCAACCACCTGCGCAAACGCGGCATCGACGGCGTCAAGGCCGGCCTGCTTCGCGAGGTCCACGGCGCCAAGCTCAGCGAAGATCCGGCCAAGCTGGCTGTGATCATCAAGAACCTGCCGCTTCGTCTGCGTCGTTGCCGCCCCCTTGATGAAGCCATCAGCTGCGCCGGCGGCATCACCGCCGCCGAGCTCACTCCCGACTTGATGCTGAAAAAACTGCCCGGCGTCTTTGCCTGCGGCGAAATGCTCGACTGGGAAGCCCCGACTGGCGGCTACCTCCTCACCGCCTGCCTCGCCACCGGACGCGGCGCCGCCCGCGGTCTGATCCGCCATCTCGGCCGATAAGCATCCTGTAAAGCCTAAAAATAAACCGCCGCGGGAAAGCTCCCGCAGCTTGTCTTTCGGCCCGGAATCGACGTCAGGCACGGCATTTGCGTTTCATCCCAGTCGAACCACATGACTGAGGAGCCGACCATGCTGCCATCCATGATATTTTTCCTTCTTTGCGGCGGAGAACCCCAAGTCGCGGTGCCTGCGGCATCGCCGCCGGTCATCCAAAGCAGTGCCGACCTGCTCTCCGAGCGGGATCTTCTTCTCAACTCGCTAAACCAGGCCGTTCAGGAATTGGACCAATGCCTTGCCGCCGCCGTGGCGGAGGAAGCGGAGCTCGAGGCCAGCCCCAGTCCGGCGGCGGAAGTGGTGCGGCGGGCCGAGCGTTACGCCGTCCTCCATGAACGGCAGCGTCTGATCTCCCTCAAGGCGGCGGATGTCTCCCGGATCAACGCCCTCATCCAGGCCAACCGGAAGCGTCTCGATGAGCTCCGGCTGAGCGAGATGCAGAGAGATGCCTTGGCAGCGGCGGAAAAAGAAAAAGCCGAGCTTCTAGCCAAAATCGCCGCGATGAAAACCGCCGCCCTCCTGCATCAGCAGGCCCGTGTCGACGACCCGGCGCCGACAAAATCCAAGCTCCCCTCCGACTATTTCATTTATTCGACCAAAGAACCCCAGACCCTGCGCAGCATCGCCGCCGAAAAGACCGTCTACGACGACGAATCGAAATGGCAGAAGATCTACGACGCCAACAAGGACAAGATCAGCGACCCGGACAAGCCGGTGCCGGCCGGCATGGATCTCATCATCCCCCAGATCAAGCTTGAAACCGGCAACGGTGAACCATGAGACCCCTGCAACGCGGCACGGTCCTGGTGATTGAGGACGACCCGCTCCTGGCCTTGAGCTATGGCGACCTGCTGGAATCCGAAGGTTGGCGTCACGAACGTGCCGGGACGCTGCGCGAAGCGCTCGCCCGCCTCGCCTCCGGCAGCTTCAGTCTCGTCATCTGCGACCACGACCTGCCCGACGGCAAAGGCCTGACCATTCTCGACCGCCTCGCCAAACAGGCCGAGCCGCCGCCGCTGATCTACCTCTCCGCCGCCACACCCGAAATTCTCGCCGCCTGCGCCCGGCATCCGCGAGTGCTGCGGGTGATGCCCAAGCCGGTCCATGAAGCGACCCTGCGGGAGCTGCTCGGCAGCCATGGCCGCAGTGGCGCCCCCGGCAGCCGCAGCGGCATCGGCGCCGAGGAACGACGCATCCTGCTCGCCAGCTTCGAGGAGCCCAAGCCATGAAAAAAGCCGCCGCCATCTCCCTCTGCTGCTGCGCCGTCGCCGGAGTCGCCGCCTGGCAGATCATCGCCTATTCCAGCGCCAAGGCCAAGGCCCAGAGCAAAGCCATCGACAACAGCGCCAAGATCAAAGACGGCGACCTCGGACTCTGGATCGAGAGTGCTCGCCGCGTCGCCAACCGGAAAAGCCCGGAAGCGGCGATGGAGATACTCCACCGCCTCAAGGTCGATCAATTGCCGCAACACCATCGCGGCCCCTGGTACGCCGCCATGGCCGAATGCCTCCGGCTGCAGAGCGAACGCAGCAACGACCCGGAAAAGCGCAACGCCCTCGCCAACGCCGCGCTCTCCACCATCGAGCTGGCCCGGCATGAAGGTCTCTCCCGCGCCGCTCGGGAAACCGAAGACAGCGCCTCCGTCCGGCTGCAGATGAGCACCGGCAGCTGGAACGAAGCGATTAAGCAGCTGAGTGAACTGGAACGCCTCGCCCTGTCGGCGGAAAAACGCTGGAGCCTGCGCACCATGCAGGCCGAATGCCTCGCCAAACAGGGACATTTCGCCGCCGCGGCGACCCTCCTCGGCAGCATCGCCGAAGAAGCCAGCATCAACAACGACCCGCAGAGCGTCGCCCTCTGGGCCGACAGTCTGGCCCATAAAGCCGAGCTCCACGCCACCGCCGCCGACCAGGAAGCAGCCCCCAAGGATTCCAACCCGGAGACCTTCCGGAAAACCCAGCTCGCACTCTGCGAAGCGGATTGCCGGGCCCTGATGAGCAACCTGCCGGGCGACGCCCCGCAACGCCTGCGAGGCGAGACCATGCTCCTGCGTCTCCTCTGCGATCGCGGTGTCGTCACCGAATCCTATGAGATCGCCAACCACCTCCGCGACGTCGCCAAATCAGCCACCTACGGCGCCGAAAGCCTGGTCCACCTGGCCCGCCTCGAGGAGTCGCGCGACAACATCAAAACCGCCCGCGAATACCTCGAAACCTGCGTCCACGACTACCCCGAACATGACTTCGTCAAAGTCGCCGAACTCCAGCACTACCTGATGCTCGTTCGACGCGGCCTCTGGAATGAGGCGATCGAGATCGGCACCCATATCTGCCGCAGCGCCACCCACGACAGCCGCCGCCTCGACATCCTCAAGACCCTCCTGCCTGGCGACACCTGCCTCACCTCCCACCTGAAGCTCGCCGGCGGCGACGCCCAGGCCGACGAACGACGCAAGCAGATCGAAGACATCCTCGTTTCGATCGAAAAAGACGGCGACGCCCTGGACAGCGACTTTCTCGAAAGCCTTCACGTCGCCCGCACCACCTTCGCCCTCGAATGTGAAAACTGGCAGGAAGCCGACCGCCTCTGCGCCCGCTACCTCGCCAACCTCGGCTGGCGCAAACACCTCGAACGGATCCAAAGGCTCTACGTCGACAGTGCCGTCCGCGCCCATTCCGGCCCCGCCATCCGCGCCGTCCGCTCCAAGCTCTACATCAACAGCAGCTTCGACGAGACCCGGACCAGCGAGGTCATCCTCATCCTCCTCGACGCCTACGCTGAAATGGAGCTCTGGGAGGACTGCGTCGACACCGCCAAAAAAGTGATGAAGAAACAGTTTTCCAAGCTCGGTAACAGCACTTCCTCGACGACCCAGAATTCGGTCATGGCGATCGCCATCCTCGCCCAAGCTTACGAGAAGCTGGGGGAAAGCAACGCCGCCAATCAGCTTTTCTCGATCTGGAAGAGCCAGTTCATCATTCATCCGCGATCCTTCGAGATCTACTACAATTGGGCCTCTGCCGCCGCCGAACGCGGCCAGCATGCCGAAGCAGTGCGACGCCTGAATGTCGCCGCCCCCTACTTTAAGCATTCCTCAGACCTTATCCGCCTCCGCGCCTTCCGGGCCGCGCAGAACCTCTTCGGCTCCTCCCCCGATGCCGAAGCCTCGGCCGGCGACAGCCTCAAGGAAATCGTCTCGCTGCCTGAAAACGAATGGGCGAAATGGATGAAACCGATCTACACCGGCCTCTTCACCCGACTGGCCAAGTCCGACCGGCCGACCGGCCGCGCCTTGGCCGCCGAAGCCGTCCGGCGCTTCCCCGCCGAGATCTGGCCACGCAATGCCCTCCTCACTTTCAGCGACATCGGCTCCGGCGATTTCACCGCCGCCAGCACCCAAATCGCCGAAGTGGCACCTGGCACGGCTCTTGCATTGGACGCAGATGAAGCCCTCAAGGAGCTCCTGAACCGACAGCAGCGCAGCGTCAAAGCCACCGCCGCACTGATCAAGCAGGCCGAAGAGGAATCGAAGCGGAGGACCCCATGAGCCGAAAAGAAGTCATCGAAGAACAGATACGCTGCTGCCGCAAACTCCTCGACGTCTTTCGCGACGAAAGGCTGAGCCTCGGCGACGGCCATCTCGACATGGAGAAGGTCATCCGCATCCTCGAGGTCAAACGGCAGATCCTCGCCGCCTTCGAGTCGCAGAAGCAGCTGATCGCCCCCGCCGCCCAGGATGGCGACAGCCGCGAGAAATCTCTGGTGCGCGAGCTCGGCTCCCTGCTCGAGCAACTCCTCGTCATCGACGCCGAAAACGAATCCCTGCTGCGCAATCTACTCGGAGGCCAGAACCGCCCCCCCGCCTCGGGCCCGGCCACTGATCTCCGCGCGGCCCGGCCGGGCCAGCCCTTCCGCCCCGAACGCCGCAGCCCACCTCCCCTTGCTCCCACACCCGCCAGCGAAGCTGATGACGCCGCCACCTCCGCCGCAGCCGCCCCAGCCCAGGCCGCCCCAGGCACCTGGGCCCGCATGAAGCTGCAAGCCTACAAATGACCCAGACAGGCCTGAACCGGGTTGAAAGGTTCAAAGGTTGAAAGGAAAAAGCATGATCTCCAGCACAACGAAACAGATCGAATCGACGGCCCTGATGCTTCAGGCAGAACAGCGCACGGCATTTGCTGTCGCCTCAGTCACCGTCCTTGCCGTTCGACCTTTCAACCTTTCAACCTTTCAACCTTTCAACTTCGGCCTTTTATGACCGCAGCAGCCCCCATCCGAGACGGTTCGCGCGACAGCCTTCTGCGCGCCTTCGAAGCCTTCCAGCAGCAAAGCCAGAAGCTCGAAGAGAACCATCGCGCCCTGCAAGAGCAGATCCGCGAAGTCAAGGAACGTCTCACCAGTGTCCTCTCGGCCATCGCCGACGCCGTCTTCCTCGTCGATCCCGCCGGCCGTATCCTCACCGCCAACTCTGCCGCCCTCGCTCTTTTCGGCGCCCGCCGCGAGGAAGAGTTGCCGATCCTCGCCACCGCCCTCGCTTCGCTCGCCGCGCCCCTCGCCGCCGGCGCCACCCTGCGCGACCACGAAGTCCAGGCTCCGATCAACGGCGAAGACCGGGTCTTCCTCGCCAGCCTCATCCCGCTGCACGGTGCCGAGCCGCGCAGCGTCGTCGTCCTCCACGACCTCACCGAATATCGCGCTCTGCAAGAACGCTCCGGCCGCGACGAACGCCTGCGCTCGCTCGGTCAAGTAGCCGCCTCGGTCGCCCACGAGATCCGCAACCCCCTCGCCGCCGTCGAAGGCTTCGCCCGGCTGCTCGAACGCGATCTCACCGACAACCAGAAACGCATGGCCGGCAAGATCGTCATGGCCACCCGCCAGCTCGATTCCGTCGTCACCAACCTGCTTCACTACACTCGCCAGCGCGGCCTCTCCGCCTTTCCCGCCGACCTCTGCCAAGTCATCAGCGAAGCTGCCGAACTCGCCGTCCCGATGGCCAAGGACCGCGGCATCGATTTCGACATCGACGCCCCCGAAACCCTGAGCTGCATCATCGACGCCCACCAGATCCGCCAGATCTTCCTCAACCTCTTCATCAACGCCGTCCAGGCCTGCCCAGTCCGCGAGGGCGGCAAGGTCACGATCCGCGCCCGCAAGAAACGCGGTGGCCTCCTCGTCGTCGAAGTCGAGGACAACGGCTGCGGCATTCCCGAGGCCAAGCTCGGACGGCTCTTCGAACCCTTCTTCACCACCAAGGACGGCGGCATCGGCCTCGGCCTGGCCATGAGCCGCCGCATCGCCGACGCCCACGCCGGCACCATCAAAGTCCGCTCCCGCGACGGAGAAGGAAGCGTCTTCACTCTCGAAATCCCCGCCAAAGGTCCCAAGCCATGATCTCGTATAACACAGGAACCGGGTTGAAAGGTTCAAAGGTTGAAAGGCAAACGCAGGAACGAAGACCTGAGTCCGTCGAGGCTCTTGATTCTTGCCGCTTCACCTTTCAACCTTTCAACCTTTCAACCTTTCAACTGAGGCGCTTCAAATGATTGACAAGGTCCTCGTCTGCGACGACGAATTCATGATCCGCGACGTGCTCGTCGAAACCCTCTCGCGCCACGGCGTCGAGGTGATCACCGCCGCCAACGGCGAAGAGGCGATGAAGCTCGCCGACAAGCACGATTTCCAGCTCATCTTCTGCGACTACAAGATGGGCAAGGCCAACGGCATGGATGTGCTCAAGCACTACCGCGCCAAGTCGCCCGCCAGCCTCTTCGTCCTGATGACCGCCTATGGCACCATCGAGACCGCGGTCGAGGCGATCAAGCTCGGCGCCTACG
>CAMCSH010000142.1 GCA_945877655.1 Lentisphaera araneosa HTCC2155
GCTTGGGGTCCTTGCCCGCCTCGAGCTTGAGGTGAAGCTCATCGAAGGGGCCGATGTCGCGCAGGTAGACTTGTTCGAGTCGCATGAAAATCTCCAGAGTTGAAAGACTGGCTTCAGAATAACGCCGCTGTTCCAGCTTGTCAGCACACAGGCGCCGGGAAATCCCGGCGCCCGTGCAACTGAGAATTTTGCGACGTCCGCTTATTTCTTGCGGGCCGCGTGGTGCTCTTGGAGCGACTTGACGCTTTGGGCGTGACCGGCTTTGACTTCGCGGAGACCTTCAACTGCGGCGGTGAGCGCCTGGACGGTGGTGGTCATCGGGATGCCGTGGATGGTGGCGGCGGTGCGCATCGCCATCTCGTCGCGGCGGGGTTGGCCGCCGGCGGGAGTGTTGATGATCCACTTGATCTTTTTCTCTTTGATCAGGTCGATGGTGTTGGGATGACCTTCGTTGATGCGGAAGAGGGCCTGGGCCTTGACGCCGTTCTGCCAGAGGAAGGAGGCGGTGCCTTTGGTCGCCATGATGGTGAAGCCCATCTCGTCGAGAGCTTGCATCGAGGCGAGGATCTTGGGCTTGTCCGATTCCTTCACCGAGACCATGATGACACCGGCGGTGGGGATCGGGTTGAAGGCCATGATCTGGGCCTTGAGATAGGCGAGGCCGGCTTTTTCGGCGATGCCCATGACTTCACCGGTGGACTTCATCTCGGGGGAGAGCATGACGTCGGTGCCGGGGAAGCGGGCGAAGGGCAGGACGGCTTCTTTGACCGAGTAGAAGCTGGGGATGATTTCCTGGGTGAAACCGAGATCCTTGAGCTTGCTGCCGGCCATCACCAGAGCGGCGAGCTTGGCGAGAGGGAAGCCGATGGCCTTCGACACGAAGGGCACGGTGCGCGAGGCGCGGGGGTTGACTTCGAGGATGTAGACCGCTTCGTTCTGGACCGCGAACTGGATGTTCATCAGACCTTTCACTTCGAGCGCCTTGGCGAGGGCGTGGGTGTGGTGACGGATGGTCTCCAGCACTTTGTGCGACAGGGTCATGGTCGGGATCATGCAGGCCGAGTCACCGGAGTGGATGCCAGCGGGTTCGACGTGCTCCATGACGGCGCCGATGACCGAGATGTCGCCGTCGCAAATGCAGTCGACATCGACTTCGGTGGCGTCGTCGAGGAACTTGTCGACCAAGACCGGGCGCTCGTTGGAGACTTCGACGGCGGTGGCCATGTAGTGAGCCAGTTCCTTGTCGTCGTAGACGATCGCCATAGCGCGACCGCCGAGGACGAAGGAGGGACGAACGAGGACGGGGTAGGTGATGCGGGCGGCAATTAAGAGGGCTTCTTCGGCGGTGCGGGCGATGCCGTTGGGCGGCTGCAGGATGCCGAGTTTGTTGACGAGGACTTGGAAGTGCTCGCGGTCTTCAGCGAGGTCGATCGACTCGGGGGTGGTGCCGATGATGTTGACGCCGTTTTCTTTCAGGGCCTTGGCAAGGTTCAAGGGAGTCTGACCGCCGAACTGGACGATGGCGCCCCAGCAGTTTTCGCGCTCGTAGATGGAGAGGACGTCTTCGAGGGTGAGGGGCTCGAAGTAGAGCTTGTCGGAGGTGTCGTAGTCGGTCGACACGGTCTCGGGGTTGGAGTTGACCATGATGGTGCGGAAACCGGCCTTGCGCAGGGCGAAGGAGGCGTGGACGCAGCAGTAGTCGAACTCGATGCCCTGGCCGATGCGGTTGGGGCCGCCGCCGATGATCATCACCGATTTTTCGGTGGTGTAAGGGGTGCACTCATCGACGTCGCCGTAGGTCGAGTAGTAGTAGGGGGTGGCGGCGGCGAATTCGGCGGCGCAGGTATCGACCAGCGAGTACACCGGCTGGAGATTGATCTCTTTGCGGGCCTTGCGGACTTCGGTTTCGCTGCACTTGAGGAGGTGGGCGATCTGGCGGTCAGAGTAGCCGAATTCCTTGGCTTGACGGAAGAGGTTTTTATCCGACTTGAGGCCGGCGATGTCGCGGGCGGAGCGGATCTCGTCTTCGTAGGCGGCGAGCTCTTCCATGTGGCGCAGGTACCAGCGGTCGATCTTGGTCAGGTCGAAGATCTTCTCGACGCTCCAGCCGCGCTTGAGGGCGGCGCGGACCTGGAAGAGACGGAGCGAGTTGGGGCGGGCGAGCGACTTGGCGAGAACTTCGTCGGGGATCGCTTCATAGGGAGCGTCCTTGCCGTCGGCACCGAAGCCGAAGCGGCCCATTTCCATCGAGCGCAGGGCTTTCTGGAGCGACTGCTTGAAGGTCTTGCCGATGGCCATGACTTCGCCGACCGATTTCATCTGGGTGGTCAGGTAGTCTTCGGCGCCTTTGAATTTCTCGAAGGTGAAACGAGGGATCTTGGTGACGACGTAGTCGATCGAGGGCTCGAAGCAGGCCGGGGTCGACTTGGTGATGTCGTTTTTCAGTTCATCGAGGGTGTAGCCGACGGCGAGTTTGGCGGCGACGCGGGCGATCGGGAAGCCGGTGGCTTTCGAAGCCAAAGCGGAGGAGCGCGAAACGCGGGGGTTCATCTCGATGATGACCATGCGGCCGTTGTCGGGATTGATCGCCCATTGGACGTTGGAACCACCGGTTTCGACGCCGATTTCGCGCATCACGGCGATCGAGGCGTCGCGCATGATCTGGTATTCGCGGTCGGTGAGGGTTTGGGCCGGTGCGACGGTGATCGAGTCACCGGTGTGGACGCCCATCGGGTCGAGGTTTTCGATCGAGCAGATGATGATGCAGTTGTCCTTCGAGTCGCGGACGACTTCGAGTTCATATTCTTTCCAACCGAGGATGGATTCGTCGATCAGGACTTCGCGGGTGGGCGAGTAGTCGAGGCC
Organism: Lentisphaera araneosa HTCC2155; assembly: GCA_945877655.1. Classification (GTDB taxonomy): domain Bacteria; phylum Verrucomicrobiota; class Lentisphaeria; order Lentisphaerales; family Lentisphaeraceae; genus CAMCSH01. Next base: position 2,866 of record CAMCSH010000142.1, read on the forward strand.
GCGGGCGACGATCTCTTCGAATTCTTCTTCGTTATAAGCGATGCCGCCGCCGGAGCCGCCGAGGGTGAAGGAGGGGCGGATGATCAGGGGGAAAGCGCCGATGCGGGCTTTGACGGCGTGGGCTTCTTCCATCGAGTGTGCGACTTCGCAGCGAGCCATGTCGAGGCCGATCTTGAGCATGGCGGCGCGGAAGAGCTCGCGGTTTTCGGCTTTCTCGATGACATGGGGCACGGCGCCGAGCATGATGACTTTGTGCTTCTCGAGAATGCCCGCTTCATGCAGCTTCATGGCGCAGTTCAGCGCGGTCTGGCCGCCGAGAGTGGGGAGAAGGGCGTCGGGCTTCTCGCGCTCGATGACTTTTTCGAGGTACTCGGTGGTCAAGGGCTCGATGTAGGTGCGGTCGGCGAAGTCCGGGTCGGTCATGATCGTCGCCGGGTTGGAGTTGACCAGGACGACTTCGTAGCCTTCTTCCTTCAGGGCCTTGCAGGCCTGGGTGCCGGAGTAGTCAAACTCGCAGGCCTGGCCGATGACGATGGGGCCGGAGCCGAGCAGGAGGATTTTCTTGATGTCGGTACGCTTGGGCATGATGGGTCCTGGTTGGTTTCTTTACAAATCCGCAGAAGGGAACGCCCGGGCCGCAAAAATCAAGACTGGTGACAGGGCTCGGCGGAAAGAAACTGTCCCACTCAGACGAGCCGGAGGACACCGATTCCAATCATGAAAACGGCTTGATCCTCAGGCATGCGTCACACCGAGGGCCGAGCCGGCGACTTGCGCGAGCCGCAGAAGCTCGAAGGGCTTGGCGATATGGCCGTCCATGCCGGCCTCGAGGCAAACTTTGCGATCTTCCTCGAAGGCGTTGGCAGTGAGGGCGATGATCGGCAAGGTGCCGCGAGGATGATGCTTGCGGATCTCCCTCGTCGCCTCGACCCCGTCCATCTCCGGCATCTGCATGTCCATAAAAATGATGTCGAAGTTTTCCGCCGCGCAGGCGGCGACGGCTTGGCAACCATCAACTGCCAGGACGACCTCAAAACCGAGCTTGCCGAGGAGGTTTTTGGCGAGCATCTGGTTCACCTTGTTGTCTTCGGCCAGGAGAGCCTTGCGTCCGGCAAAGCGGCCGCGCCAATCGCTGAGGGGATTTTTGCTGGATTCGTTTTTGACTTCATGCGTGATGGGGAGATCGAGGGTGATGGTGAAGCAGGTGCCGATGCCGGGGCTGCTCTCCACCTCCCAGGTGCCGCCCATCATCTTGATCAGCGAATGAGTGATCGACAGGCCCAACCCGGTGCCGCCAAAACGCCTGGTGGTGCTGGAATCCGCCTGGGTGAAGGCCTGGCCGAGCTTGGCAATCACTTCCGCCCCCATGCCGATGCCGGTGTCACGGACCGAGATGATGAAATGCAGGCGGGTTTCGGACTGCAGGTGCACCTCGAGCTCGAAAGAGACCGTGCCGCGCTCGGTGAACTTGACCGCGTTGCTCAAAAGGTTGTTGCTGATCTGGGCAAGCCGGACCGGATCACCGACGACCCAGGGCAGCGATTCAGGAATCTTCACCTGCAGCAAAATGCCCTTATGCTCCGCCTGAAGCTGAGCCATGTGAAGCGGAGCCTTACATACCTCGCGAAGGTTGAGAGGGATATGCTCAAGTCCGAGCTGCCCGGCTTCGATCTTGGAGAAGTCGAGGATCTCGTTGATGATGCTGAGCAGATTCCCCGCTGAATCCTGGATCTGCCGCAGATGGGTCTTGAGGTTTTCGTCCTGGGTTTCTTCCATCGCCATCGCCGTCATCCCCAGCACGCCGTTCATCGGCGTCCGGATCTCGTGCGACATGTTGGCCAGGAAGGAGCTTTTCGCCTGGTTGGCTGCTCGGGCATTCTGGAGGGCGATCTCGCGCGCCATCAGGGCCTCGTTGAGGCGCTCCTCGCTGCGACGCAGATCGCGCGTCATGTCTTCCGCCAGGACCTGCGCGCGGCGCTGGGTCCGCTGCAAAGACCAGAGAACCAATGCCATCAGAAAACTGATGACGATGCCGAGTGTGCTAATCACTTTGAGCTTTCCTAAGCCTTCCGCCTGGCCGCGCGGCGCACAACGGAGAAGCCAGCGTCCGTCACAGAGCGGCTTCATCCAGGCATAAGAACTGAGCTTGGCGGTTTCAGTGATGAGTTCCGGATTGTCGAGATTTTCCTCCAGGCGGAAATCGACATCGATGTCCAGATGTTCCAGTATCCGGTCGATCCGCAGCGGTGAATAAACCCAACCGAACAAGGCCTTGCGCCGCTCCTCCTCGGTGCTCAGCGGCAAGTTCTTCTTGTAAAGCGGGCAAAACATCAGGAATCCCGGGATGCTACCATCACCCTGCACTAAACGAATCTGCCGCGACAAGGTTATTTTACCGCTCGATGCCGCCTCCCAAGCCGCTTCACGCCGATTCGTCTCGAAGGATAGATCCAGCCCCACCGCAGGCGCATTGGGAGCCAGCGGCTCAAGAAACTCAATGATGAAGTGATGCTTTTCCTGCGACAGTTTTTTGACTTCGAATTTCGGCGCCTCATCAGCCCGGGTGGCCTTGAGAAAGGCGGGAATCTCCTCGTCGCGCACATAGTGAACAAAGCCGTAACCGAGAGCGCCGGGATGCTCACTGATGCTTAACATGTTGACATAAGCCCGCCACTCGCCGCGCTCGATGCTTTTACTGGCCTCGAACAAGCCTCTGGCGCCCAACAGCACCCGGCCGTGATCGCTCATCCGTTCGTCAATTTTCTGCCGGAGAAGTTCAGCCTTGGATTCAAAGACCAGCTGGAATTTCTCCTCCTCCTTGCGCTCCATCACCGACCAGGTCACCCAGGTCAAAAGCAGGCCCGCCAAGAGAAAAACCGCGGGTATGGCAAGATCCATCATGTTTTTAATTTTAGATCTCATACTGGCCTCCACGGCTATTGTAACACCATTCGATGACAATTACCAAGAAATCGCACGAAGAACCCGGAACCCGGAGAGGACGTGCCGCGTCCACCTTGTCATCAACATCAAGCCCCACCCCCGATGAAACCTTTCGTCCTCAGCCTCTGCGCCCTGATCCTGTCTTCCGGCTGCTTCAGCCGGACGCCGGCGCTTGCTGAGCCTGCCATCCTTCTCCCGAGTAAAACCGAAATCGATCTCCCCGTGCCGGAAGGCGATGCCGCCGCCGCGCTGGAACAGGCGATTCTCGACGCACCCCCGGGCAAGGCTCTGCGCTTCCGCCTCGCCGCCGGCGTCTGGCGCTTCCAACGCCCCTTGACCCTTTCCCCCAGCCTCCTCGTCGGTCGCGAACTGGAACTGCGAGGCAGCGGCAACGGCGCCACCCGGCTGTCGGGTTCCGTCGAAATTGTATCCGCCAGCCCCGCCGCCGGAATCTGGACCCTGACCGCTCCGATCAGCACCGTCGCTCCTTGGTCGATCTTCCGCCAAGGCCGTCGCCTCGCCCCGGCCCGCCACCCGGATACCGGCTGGCTCCGCCTGCAAGCCACCGCGCCCGACCAGCGCAGCGGCTTTGCCGTCAACAGCCCCGAACTGCCGCCCGCCGGAGATCTTGACGGCTTGATGGTCGACTTCCTCCACCTCGATGCCTCCAGTCTGGTGCCGGTCGCCTCGCTCAATCGCGACAACTGCCAAATCCGTTTTGCCGCCCCTCTCGGCGACCGCGCTCCCGAGCGCCGGATGAGTGCCAGCGAGGCGCGTCCGCGTTTCGCCTGGTATGGCGCCTGGGCCCTCGCCAATCAGCCAGGGGAATGGGCGCAACGCCGCGACGGCCAGCTCTGGCTGCGCCAGGAAGGCAAACCCGCTCCCATCAATGTCCCGGTCAGCCGTTCCCTCATCCAGATCAAAGGCGCTCCCGGCAAACTCCTTTCCGGCATCGTCCTCGAAAACCTGATCTTCGAAGAGACCGCCTGCCCCGAAACTCCCGGCGGCCTCCACCCCGGCACCGCCGCCTTCTTCGAACCGCGCGACGCCGACGGCGCCTACCCCGCCCTCGCCCCAAGCGAATCGCCGCGACGCGCCGCCTGCCTGCCCGCCGCCCTGCGCTTTGAATTCTGCCGCGACTGCCGGATCGATAATTGCCTCTTCCGCAACCTCGGCGGCACCGGCATCGAGATCGCCGACGGCTCGCGCTCCATCGTCCTGCGCCGCTGCCGCATCTCCGGCACCGGTGGCAACGGAATCAACCTCGGCCTGCGCTCGGCTTTGGCCGACCAGAAGACTCCTTTCACCGAGTCCCAGCCCCTGCCCCAGGATTGCCGCATCGACAACTGCCTGATCGAAGATTGCGGCCTGCTGCTCCACGGCGCAAGCGCCGTCTGGATCGGCTACGCCCGCCGCTGCTCCCTCAGCCATTGCGAAATCCGCAAGTCCCCTTGGTCCGGCCTCAGCATCGGCGGCACCAACAGCTCGCGCTTCATGAACGCCGGCGGCCACCTGATCAACGATTGCGACATCCATCAAGTCATGACCCTGCTCGGCGACGGCGGCGCCTGCGTCACCCGCGGCAACCAGGAGCTCCACGACGGCAGCCCGACCATCTTCCTGCGCAACACCGCCCACGACCTGCGCAGCTACAGCGCCGCCGGCCCCGCCCAGGCCTGGCTCTGCGACAGCGGCAGCAGCGGCATCGCCATACGCGACGGCGCTGCCTGGAATCTCGACGCCCCGCCCCTGCGCTTCCGCCGCGCCGCCGATGTCCGCGTCGACGGCATGGTCCTGCAATCTCAGCAAAAATATTGCGGTGCCCGCATGGACGGCCTCTTCCTCGAGCAGCGCTGCGAACCTGGCGCCGTCCGCATCGGCCTGCTCCCCTCCCCACCCCCATCCTGGCCCGGCAAGGCCGCCGAATGGCCCGAAGAAAGCGGCCTCCGCTACACCGGATTGCGGCAGAAATTCAGGGATTGATACTCAGATCTCGTCCACCCGCACTTCCCGCCATTGACCCGGCGCGAGATCGCCAAGGGTGAGCTTGCCGAGCTGGGAGCGATGCAGTTTCATCACGGTGCAGCCGACGGCGCTGAGCATGCGGCGGACCTGGTGATATTTGCCTTCGGTGAGGATCAGTCGAGCGCGGTTCGGCGCGGTGATTTCCAGCGTCGCCGGCAGGCAGGGTTTGTCCTCGCCCGCTAAAACCAGGGTGCCGCTCACGAAGAGCTCGACCGCCGAGACCGGAATGGCGCGGTCGGTTTCAAGCTCGTAGGTCTTAGCTTCGTGATGCTTGGGCGAGCAGAGACGGTGGTTGAGCACGCCGTCATCGGTGATCAGGATCAAGCCCGAAGTGTCTTTGTCGAGTCGACCGATCGAAGAGACCTGGGGATCGCGGCGACGCCACTGCTCGGGCAGGATGTCGTAGATCGCCGGACCTTCCTTCTCGTCATGCGAACAAACCAGGCCGAGAGGCTTGTTGACGACGATCAAGAGGCGCTCGATAAATGGAATCGGCTGGCCATCGACCAGCAGCTCGACCGGTTCGATCCGCTCTTCCGGATCGCGCAAGATCAGCGTCCCGCGGCAGACGCGTCCCGCCTTGATGAAGCCCGCCGCCTCGCGACGCGAACAATAACCGAAGCGGGAAAGTGTCTGATCCAGTCGTGGAGGGCGGGCCATGGGAGCTCATGAGTTTAAAGTTTAAGGTTTAAAGTTGTTGTATGAGTTGCAGGTCGACCCCGAAGCGGGTCGCAGAATACAGCCCAGGGTTGAGCCGCATCGGCGACACCCTGGGTCAGAGGATGTATGATTTCCGACCCTGAAGGAGTCAAAGAAACCTCACATCACTTGATAAACAAGAAAGGCGGCGAGAGCCAGTAAAGTGATGGCGGCAAAAATGCCGACGATGATGGTTTTCTTCTTCTCGTTCGCATCCATGCCGCTCATGATTCAGCCTCCGCAGGTTTTGATCCCACAGGTACTGGTGTTTTCGTTCTTCTCAAGGTCCAATCCGCAACGACGCAGCCCAAGGAAGCCGCCTTCGAGCTTGATAAAATCCCGGCGACCGGCGCAAGCAGCAGTGACAAGGACAAATGCCCGGAGCTGCGGATGTGGCTGGACAAAACAGCTGCAGAGGACAGCCGCGCTCCTAGGAAATACACGCGGGAATAACTTCCGAAAACGGATGAATTCACCTCGTTAGAAATTTCTTAACTCCTCTTCTTAAGATCGTTAAGGTAATCCCCCTAAAGCCTCCCAACCCCCTGTGCTCACTGAATTCGGAATCCCTCCGAATTCAGGAAGCAACTCACCGTGTCCGAACCCAACAACGACTTCCGCGATTGTGCGGCCACCGCAACCAAGGACGGCAAACGCCTTTGGGTCTTCGCTCGTCAGTCGAAGGGCTTTTACACCCATGCCCGCCGCTGGCTCTCCTTCTTCCAGATCAGCTTCCTCATCGTCGCGCCCTTCGTCAAGATCAACGGCGAACCGATGCTGATGTTCAACATCTTCGAGCGCCGCGTCAGCTTCCTCGGTTGCTGCTTCTGGCCACAGGATCTGCACCTCTTCGCCCTCGCCATGATCACCGGTCTGGTCGCCATCGCCCTGCTCACCATGGTCTGGGGACGGGTCTTCTGCGGTTGGGCCTGCCCGCAGACGATCTTCCTCGAGATGATGTTCCGGCGGATCGAGTGGTTCCTCGAAGGCGACGGCCCGGAGCAACGCAAACAGGCGAAGTTGCCGATGCGCGGCCAGCGCCTGCTCCGTCGCATGACCAAGCTCGTCCTCTTCTTCACCCTCTCCTTCCTGCTCTCCAACGTCTTCCTCGGCTACGTCGTCGGCGGCGACAAGCTGCTCGCCCTGATGGTCCATTCCCCTGCCCACGACTGGCCCTTGTTCTGGACCGTCTTCGCCTTCAGCGGTGTCTTCTTTTGCCACTTCACCTTCTTCCGCGAACAGCTCTGCGCCTTCCTCTGCCCTTACGCCCGGCTGCAATCGGTCTTCATCGACAAGGCCACCGTCGGCGTCGCCTATGACGAGGTCCGCGGCGAACCCCGCCTTCGCGGTGCCGCCCGCAAAGCCGCCGAAGCCGATCCGGCCAAGCCAAAAGGCGACTGCGTCGACTGCGGCCTCTGCGTCCAGGTCTGCCCCGCCGGCATCGACATCCGCAACGGCTTCCCGCAGCTCGAATGCGTCAACTGCACCGCCTGCATGGACGCCTGCGACGGGGTGATGAAATCGATCGGCAAGCCACTCGCCCTGATCGGCTACAAGTCGCGCGAAATGATTGAAGAACGACGCGGCTTCCACATCACCCCGCGAGTGATCTTCTACAGCGTCGCCGTCGTCATCCTCGGCTGCGTCACCCTGCTCCTCGCCATCACCCGCTGCGACACCGAATCGACTCTCCTGCGGATGCGAGGCTCGACCTGCATCTTCCGCGGCGACGAGGCTCTCAACGTCTACGAGATGCGCGTCCTCACCAAACGCGGCCGCGACCTGATGCTCACTCCGGCGATCAAAGGCCTTGGACGAGTCGAATGTGCCCCCTTCCCGGTCAAGGCCCGTCAAGAGGCCAAGAGCACCCTGCTCATCGCCCTGCCGAAAGCCGCCTGCAGCCACGACCGCGGCGAACGCATCAACCTGAAAGTCACCCTCACCGATGCCGATGGCCGCATCGTCGAAACCGTTTCGACCCGATTCCTCGGACCAGAAAAATGACCGTCATTGCTCTCAATCCCCCCCATCTAGGAAACCCCATGAAAGCTGCCAAAACCCTTGAGATGAGCCCCGAAGCCCGCCGTGCCGGATTGATCTGGGGCGGAGGCGTCGTCGTCGTCATGATCTCCTTCATG
>CAMCSH010000143.1 GCA_945877655.1 Lentisphaera araneosa HTCC2155
GGCCTGTCGTCCTGGTGGTGCAAAAGTCTCGGCCACGGTCATCCCGAAGTGCTGGCCGCAGTGTCTCTCCAGATGGAGGATTTCGAGCACGTCATCTTCGCCGGCACGACCAATCGCAACATCGTCGAACTGGGCGAAGAATTGGCCTCGTTTGATCCCAATTTGCAACGCTGCTTCTTCGCCGACTCTGGTTCCGACGCGGTCGAAATCGCGGTCAAGATGTCGCTGCAATTCCATGCTCAAAACGGCTCTCCGAAACGACGTCAACTCGCCAGTCTGCGCCACGGCTATCACGGAGAGACCCTGCTCACCATGGCCCTCGGCGATTGCGATCTCTATTCCGGCCCTTTCCGCGGCGCGCTGCCGCCCGTTCTCAAGCTCGAAAATCCGCCGCACGATCTCGGCGACGAAGCCTTCGTCCGCCCCGATCCCGAATCCTGGTGGTTGCCGATTCTGACTCAGCTCGAAGCCCAAGCAGATGAGCTCGCTTGTATCGTCCTCGAACCCCTGATCCAAGGCGCCGGCGGCATGCTCTGCCTCGATCCCGAATTGCTCCGCCGTCTGCGTTTGTGGACCGAGCAAAACGGCGTCCACTTGATCACCGACGAGATTATGAACGGCTGTGGACGTCTTGGTGAAATAATGTCCTCCCATATCGCCGGCGTCAGCCCTGATTTCGCTGTCTTGTCGAAAGGCCTGAGTTCCGGTTTCTCCCCCTTCTCGACCGTGCTCACCCGCGACGCCATCTACGAGGGTTTTTACGACGATTACGCCACTGGTCGCGGCTTCCTCCATTCCAACACCTATTGCGGCAACGCCATCGGCGTCGCGGCTTCTTTGGCGAGCCTGCGCATCTTGCGCCAAGGCGACACCCTAGCTCATGTTCGCGACCAGGCGCCGCTCCTCCGCCAAGTGCTGAAAAACGTCGCCGCCGCGACTGGTCGTCTCGGCCCCGTCCGTGGACGCGGCTTCGTCGCCGCGACAGATCTGCACGATGGAACAGGTAAAGCCTGGCCGAAGGCCGAGCGTCGAGCCTGGCGCATCTGTCGCGCCGCCGCGAGCCACGGTGCCTTGCTGCGTCCTTTGGGCGACACCCTTTACCTGATGCCGCCGCTGATCGCGAGCGAAGCCGAATTCCAGCAACTCGAATTTGCGCTCACTGCTGCCATCCGCGAAGTTTGCGGGTGACGCAAAGCAAGTTGGCGCGCGGTAGTCCGCGTAGCGACTGCAGCTCCTCTATTTCCGGCATTTTCCACAACGTTGAGATCGGTGTGCTGATCGGCGTTCTTTTCGCCTTTCCTGTCCCGGACATTCCGGTGCCGCGCTCCTTCTGCGCTTCGCTTAGTGAGCGATAAAAAAATCCCCGCCGGGGCGGGGATTTCCAAGGATTGAAAAAACGCTCTCAGGCCTTTTTACCTAGGCGCTGACGGACGATTTCGTAGAGGCAGACGCCGGTGGCGACCGAGACGTTGAGGCATTCGACCTTGCCGGCCATCGGCAGCTTGGTGAGGAAGTCGCAGTTCTCGGTGGTGAGACGGCGCATGCCCGGGCCTTCGCCGCCCATCACCAAGGCCATCGAACCGGTGAGGTCGACGTCGTAGATCAGTTGCTCGGCGCGGTCGGAGGTGCCGACGGTCCAGACGCCGTGTTTTTTCAGCTTCTCGATGGTGCGGGTCAGGTTGGTGACGCGGATGACCGGAACCGATTCGGTGGCGCCGCAGGAGACCTGGTGGACGATTTCGGTGATCGGGGCGGCGCGGTCGCGCGGGATGATGACGGCATCGACGCCGGCGCCATCGGCGGAGCGCATGCAGGCGCCGAGGTTGTGCGGGTCTTGCACGCCATCAAGGATGAGGAAGAGGAATGTGCGGTCTTCGGTGAAGAGTTCATCGAGGAAGCTCTCGTCTTTTTCGAGGCCGCGTCCGATCAGGGCGCTGTGGCGGTTGAGGCGGACGCCGGTGCTGCCTTCGCGGCTCGGCAAGGCGATCTTGCGGGGCTCGTAGTTGTCGTAGCCTTCCTGACGGGCGTCGCGGCTCATCGGCTCGTCGCGACGAGAGCCGCGGTCGAAGGATTTGGCCTCGTCACGACGAGGGCCGCGATCAAACGATTTCGAGCCGAAGGATTTTGATTCGTCGCTGCGAGGGCCGCGGTCGAATGATTTCGAGCCGAAAGATTTTGATTCGTCACTGCGCGGGCCGCGGTCGAATGATTTCGAGCCGAAAGATTTTGATTCGTCGCTGCGAGCGCCGGGGAAGCCGGACTTGGCGGGGCCTTTGGACGGGCCACCTTTGGAATGGCCGCCGGATGAGGGGCCCTTCGAGTGGCCGCCTTTCGAATCGCCCTTGGGCTTGTGGCCGGCGTTGCGTCCGCCGAAATTGTGAGCGGGACGGCCGGAGCCGGAACCAGAGCCGGAGGGGCGGGAAGATTGATGTTTCATATGACCTAACTTTGAAGAAGGGTTGCGTTGCAGAATTGCTGAGCCCACATTATCTTCAACATCGCCTTCTGAACAATAGGAAACACAAGACAATGGCCAACTTCTTCAATTCGATCCCCCTCCGCAAGCAACGCGAGCTGCTCGCTACCTGCCGCTTCATGGATAAAGCCGAGTTCAGCACTGGCTGCGACTCGCTTAAAGGCAAAAAAATCGTCGTCGTCGGTTGCGGCGCCCAAGGTCTCCACCAAGGTCTCAATCTCCGCGACAGCGGTCTTGATGTTTCCTATGCCCTCCGCAAAGAAGCCATCACCGAGAAGCGCCAGTCGTGGAAATCCGCCACTGAAAACGGCTTCAAAGTCGGCACCTACGAAGAGCTCATCCCCACTGCCGACCTGGTCGCCAATCTGACCCCTGACAAGCAGCACACCAGCGTCGTCACCGCCGTCATGCCCTTGATGAAAAAGGACTCCTGCCTCCTCTACTCGCACGGTTTCAACATCGTCGAAGAAGGCATGCAAGTCCGTAAAGACATCACCGTCATCATGGTCGCCCCCAAGTCGCCCGGCACCGAAGTCCGCAACGAATACAAGCGCGGATTCGGCGTCCCCACCCTGATCGCCGTGCACACCGAGAACGACCCCCAGGGTCGTGGTCTCGAGCTCGCCAAAGCCTACTGCTCCGGTACCGGCGGCGACCGCGCTGGCGTTCTCCTCTCCTCCTTCGTCGCCGAAGTCAAATCCGACCTCCTCGGTGAACAGACCATCCTCTGCGGCCTGTTGCAGACCGGTTCGATCCTCTGCTACGAGCGCATGGTCGCTGGCGGTATCGAAGCCTCCTACGCCTCGCGCTTCATCCAGTACGGCTGGGAAACCATCACCGAAGCCCTCAAGATCGGCGGCATCACCAACATGTTCGACCGCCTGTCGAACCCTGCCAAGATCAAGGCCTTCGAGATCTCCGAAGAACTGAAGAAGACCATGCGCCCCCTCTTTGAGAAGCACATGGACGACATCATCTCCGGCGCCTTCTCAGAAGGCATGATGAAAGACTGGGCCGACGGCGACCGCAAGCTCCTCACCTGGCGTGAAGAGACTAGCAAGACCGCCTTCGAGCGTCAAGAAGCCGGCGACCACAAGATCACCGAGCAGGAGTTCTTCGACAAAGGCGTCCTGATGATCGCCATGGTTCGCGCTGGCGTTGAACTCGCCTTCGACGTCATGACCGAAGCTGGCATGAAAGACGAAAGCGCCTACTACGAATCGCTCCACGAAACCCCCCTGATCGCCAACCTGATCGCCCGTAAGAAGCTCTACGAGATGAATAAAGTCATCTCCGATACCGCCGAATACGGCTGCTACTTGTTCAGCCACGCAGCCGTCCCCCTCCTCAAGGACTACGTCGCCAAGGCTGACCTCGCCCTCGTCGGCAAGACCTACGGCGAAGGCCTCGGCAACAGCGTTTCCAACCGCCGCCTCGTCGAAGTCAACGCCGCCCTCCGTGGCCACGGCGTCGAACTTGTCGGCACCAAGCTCCGCGGCTACATGACCGCGATGAAGCCGATCCTCTAAGATCCGGCTTCAGCTGATATGAAACCCCCGCTCTCTGTGAAGAGGGCGGGGGTTTCTTCTTTGCGTCACGCAGAACAGATGATCGGGCCGATCGTTTACCGCGACCCGCCCGACAAAATCTCCCTGAAGGCTTGCTTTTGCCCTTCTCCAAGATGTAGCTTGAAATCAGCTGGGCAAATCTCTATGAGACCCTTGCAGGAAGTGATGTCGGCGGCATTGTGAAGCAAGACGAGAGTCATGCTTTGCATACGACCCACATCAAGGCCTCAGGGCCTTAAAGTCAAACCCGCACAAGCCAACTGACTCTCGTCCCTTTTTTTATGCCCGGAAACCCTCCCCATGCCCAATACCCGCGACCTTCCTGAAGGCATCCGCCAAATGCTCGGCAACAATGCCGGCCAGCGCCAACGCTACATCGAACATAACGGCCTGCACGCCCTCGTCCTGCACCGTCCGCCCCGCCGCGGCGACAAGACTCGCGACGCCCTGTTTTTCTGGAAAACCACCGAAGGCGGCTGGCACAACAGCTCCGACACGAGCGGCCTCGGGCTCGCCCGGCGCACCGCCACTGATTACGAGAAGCGGGTCGCCGAGCTCGATACTCACTACGACAAGGCCGACGGCGATCTACGGGCACACTTCGGCATCCTCGGCGATCTCGCGCCCTTCTCACGCGCCTTGAGCAATGCCACGATGGTCCTCCAGACGGTTCGTGATCACTGTAAAAACGATGCTGAAATTGCCGAGATCGCCGATTTGATTTATGCCTGCCACCGCAGCGCCGAACTGCTTCAGACCGATCTCCATCACAGCATCGAGCACCTGCGTGCCGACCAGCAGGAACGCCTCACCACCGCCACCGCCCGCGCTTTGCGCAGCTCGCAACGACTCAACATCCTGACCGCCATCTTCCTCCCCGTGACCGCTATTTCCGGGGTCTTCGGAATGAATCTGCACAACGGCTTCGAAGATCACAAGAGCATGTTCGCCATGGTCTTCCTCGCCGGCCTCGGCGTTGGCCTCGGCTTCTGCATGTGGATCCTCACGGCTGGGCGGAAATGAGAAATGTCGTGGGACGACCTTTGCATCTACAATCATGATGGCGACATTGATGGTTCATCCCCAGTCCTCATTCTGAGTTCAGAAAGTCGATATCTTTTGGAGCGTTCTTTGCATCCTAAACGTTGCTCAAGCGTCTTAAAGCTTATCAATTTTAAGATCACCTCAATAGATTGTGATACACATGAAATCATTATTAAAGAAATCAAAAACGAATTGATCGGGAAGAAAAAGTGCAGCAGCGGAGAGCTCATCGCCTTTCTTCAAGACTTACAGAAAATCGACTACGCCCAAGGCCCTGCTTCTGTCACATTTGGTTGATAGAAAAGGTCATTTTTCAGGGCTTGGCCGGCTCGGCCACCAATTTCCGATAAAGCGGCAATGCTGCCGCATCCGGCACTTCCTTGCCTTCATGCCAGAAGCTGATCAACTGGAATTCCTTGCCGTCACACGCTTTCACCGCGACGTTATCGGGGGAAATGGTGGCTCGCCCGAGAGTTCTTTCGGTCGGCCATTGGATCGAGGTGAAGGTCTGATAGGCCAGTTCGGAACAGACGATGCGGTCAAGCGTGCCGACGTCGAAATTGAAATCGTAGGCCTTGCCATGTTGGCGGAAGGCGCGGCGGATGGTTTCGGCCTGTGACTCGGGAGGCAGGATGGCACAGCGCAGGACGGCGGTGTCGTCGACATCGAGGAAGTGATCCAAGGGATTAAGCTGAACGCCATCGCGAAGGGCTTCGAGGACGCAGCGCCCTTGGCGGATCTGGTCCTGATGAGGGAGGATCAACGGGTCATCCCAGAGCCCGGCGGCCTTGAGTTCGGGTTCAGTGCCGACCCAGATGGCGACATGGCCGAAGTGGCCGGGGATGAACTTGTCGGTGAGGCGGAAGGGCGTCTTCTCGAGGAGGATGTCGAGGGGTTTCAGCTTACTGCTGAGAGCGGTGGTGACTTCCGGGCGGCGATAGAGGCGGCCGTGGCGGGTCTGGATCAGGCCGACGGTGTTGCCGAAGGCGCCGGAAACGCTGTCGACCACTTGCTCGCCGAGGAAGAAACCTTTCACATCGACCCGTTCGGCGAAGAGACCGATCTTGCCGGCGTAGTCGCCTAGGAAGCCGCTTTTGCCGATCGAGGTGACCGAGGGCGAGCTTTCGACCAAGGCGAGGAGATAGTCGATCTGGGGGTCGCGATTTCTCATCAGATCATATTGCGCTTTGTGTTCCTGCAGGAGATCCAGGGCGCGGCGGAATCGGAGGCGGTTTTCGCGGGAGTGGTACGCCTCCATCACTTCCGAGAATGATTCAGACTTGATGCCGTAGCCGGAGTCGGAGCGCTCGGCCAGTTTGCGCAGCTGCGCATCATCGCGGATGGCGGCATAGCAGAAGGCGTGGTTGTCGTAGAGAACGACCCCGGCGGCGAGGGCGATCAGCCCTCCTTTCAGGCGCGATTCATCGCTGATCAGCGACAGGTGATCCGGATCGGAGATCATGCTGTAATGATCGAGCACGCGGAGGAATTCGCGGCGCATCAGCAAGTGCTCGGCGACGCCGGCGGAGAACTCTTCGATGTCGGCGGGGCCGAGGGCTTTTTTTCTCTTTTTCAAAGCGCGATGGCGGGCGACGAAGTTCAGGCTGCCGGCGCGCAGGGTCAAGGCCCATTCAGTGATGTCCTGAAGGTGCTCGACGGCGACCTTCTGCTGCTCGACCTCAAGGCGATTGAATTCCTTCATGTGCAGGTCGGGTTCGCTCTCCTTGGCGGGCGTTGCGGGTGCGAAGGAGAGGAGAAGAGCGGTGAAGGCGGCGATCATCAAGGCACTCTCAATCTTTGGCGTTGGCGGGCTCGTCGCCGAGACGGGCGCCCTTGGCGTAGTAGTTGACGTAGTAGTCGCGAACGGCTCGTTCAAACGAGGAGAAGCGGTGGCGGAAGCCGGCGCGGCGCAGCAGCTGCAGATCGAGGCAGGTGTAATACTGGTAGCGTTCGCGCATCGATTCCGGCATGTCGAAGAATTCGATTTTCGATGGCCGGCCCATCGCTTTGAAGCAGGCATTGGTCATCTCGTTGAAGGAGCGTGCGTGGCCCGAGCCGGCGTTGAAGAGGCCGTTGATCTCCGGCTTGTCGAGGAAGAAGAGCACCATGTCGACGACGTCCTTGATGTAGACGAAGTCGCGCATCTGGCCGCCATCGGGATATTCCGGGTGGTGCGAGCGGAAGAGGCGGACGACGTTGGTCGCCTCGATCTGCTGTAGGCAATTGTGGATCATCGACACCATTTCGCCCTTGTGGGCTTCGTTGGGACCGAAGACGTTGGCGAATTTCAGGCCGATCATCTCGTCGAGGATGCCATTGCGCGAGGCCCATAGGTCGAAGAGATGCTTGGAGTAGCCGTAGGGGTTGAGCGGGCGGAGCTTGTCGAGATCGTCCGGCAGGTCGGAGAAACCCTGGGTGCCGTCGCCATAGGTGGCCACGGACGAGGCGTAGATCAGCCGGATGTGCTTGTTCAGGCAGTAGCTGGCGATCGCCTGCGAGTATTTGAAGTTGTTCTGGATCAGGTAGCTGGCGTCGTCGTTGAGGGTGTCGGTGCAGGCCCCCATGTGGATGACGCAGCTGATGTTGTCGGGCAGGACGTCGTTGCGGATGCCGTCGAGGAAGGCGTCGCGGTCCATGTAGTCGAGGAATTGCAGGGGAACCAGGTTTTTCCATTTGTCGGTTTTATCGAGGTGGTCGACGACCATGATGTTGCGGATGTTGCGGCGGTTCAGACCCCAAATCACCGCGCTGCCTATGAATCCTGCTCCGCCTGTGACCACAATCATGATAGACCTCCTTTAAAATTGGCTCGTTCCTATCTCCAATCTGCACAACTTCAGACCGCTTTGCAAACCTTTCCGGCGCCTTTGCCGAGAAAATGCCAGAAATTCCGTATCCGAAGACGGCGGCAGGCGCCTCTTGCAGCTCCTCTGCACCCCAGTATCTTGGCGGACACCGGAGACCTCACCATGAAACTGCTGACCCTTTTTATCGCCGCCGCCCTGGGCTTCACCTCCTGCGGAGAAAACCTCGATCCGGCCAAGTCCTATGCGATCAAGCCGACGGATAAGCTTGAGGGCTTCACCTGGGAAACCTACCTGAAATACTGCGATGCCGGCAATGAACACGCGGTCAAGAATTACAAGCTCATTCACGAGCACACGGTGACCTGGCAGGGGCAGGCCACCTTCGTCGAAACCACCGAGCGCTCGGGCTACGGCGGCAACTGGCTCAATGAAGAACTACGAGTCAAGATGGAACCTAGCCGCAGCACCGTGGCCGATATTCGGCTATACCTCGAAAAGACTTGCGAAAAAGACCTCAAAACCATCAAGGTCCATCTCACCGATGGCGACATCGTGCAATTCACCGGCACTCTCCGGTCTCTCGGCGCCGGCATGTCCGACCACATCATCATCTGCAAATCGCTGAAGAAGATCGGCCAGCCGAAACCCAAGGAAGAGGCCAAGCCAAAACCCCGTTCCGGCGTCCGCTGATGTTGATCGAGGCCTGGTCTTTCTGGCCTCCAGGACCCGACGCGCCAGACACGCCTCCGTGCAGCTTCGTCGAGCCGATGCAGCGCCGCCGATTGTCCTTGTTCGCCCGACGTCAGCTCCAAGCGGCCTATGAATGCCTGCAGCAGGCTGGCGCCGGCAGCGAGCAGATCCCCAGCATCTTCGCCTCGCGCCACGGTGAGGTCGGCCAGTCGCTGCGCCTGCTCGAGCAGATCCGCGCCGGCGATAGCCCATCGCCCCAGGGCTTTGCGCTCTCGGTGCATAACTCGGTCGCCGGCCTGTGGAGCCTGCTGCGCCGCGACCAGTCGCCGTCGATCTCGATCGCTGCCGGAAGCGACACGCTTTTTGCCGCCTTGACCGAAGCCCGCCTCCGGCTTTCCGTCAGCCCAGTCTCCCGCATTCTCCTGGTCATCGGCGACGAGTCCTTGCCGGAAGGCTACCAGCATTGGGCCGACGACGATCAGCCCAGTTACGGCTTGGCTTTGCTGCTCCATCGCGACCAGGGCCAGCCGCTGCCGACGGAAAGCCTCTGGCGTGGCAGCCGCTGCACGGCGGCTGCTTTCGTCGCCGCCTTGGCGGGGTCGCGGTGAAAATCCTCTTCCGCTGCTGGCAGTGTCTGGTCATCGCCACCATCACCCTGGCTTATGGCGGTGGTGTTCTGCTCGACTGCATCCTCTTCCTGCCACTGATCTTCCTCGGCTGCCGCGACCCGAAACGCCGCCGACTCCAGGTCCGTAGGCTGATCTCCTGTGAGTTTCGCCTCTTTCTCGGCTTTCTCCGCTTCTGCCGCATCCTCAGCGTCGATAGGGTCGAGCTGCAAGCCGCCCAAGGCCCGACGGTGATCGTCGCCAACCATCCTTCGCTGCTCGACATCATGATCCTCATCGCCCTGTTCCCCGAAGCCGACTGCCTGGTCAAGAAATCCCTCTGGCGAAACCCCTTTGTCGCACCGATGCTGATCTCCGCCGGCTACATCGCCAATGATGACGCCGCCGGCTTCCTGGAGAGCGCCGCCGCCCGCATCGCCGATGGCCTGCCGATCATCATTTTCCCGGAAGGGACGCGTTCGCCGCTCCAGGGAATGCACCCATTCCATCGCAGCGCCGCATCTGTCGCACTCCGGCACGCTTGCCAAATCCTGCCTGTCCGTTTAGAGTTCAGCCATCGCGTCCTCGCCAAGGGTCAATCACTCTTCCGCTTCCCACCCTGCACCGTCACCTGCCGGGTCGAAATCCGGGAAAGAATCGACTGCGCCAGGACCTCACCGGGCACGAGCCAGACCCTCACCCGCCAACTCGAAGACCTACTCAGCCCCGGATCCCAAGATGGAACAGGAAGTCAAAGAACTCATCGTCAAAACCCTCAGCCTTGAAGGGGTCAGCGCCGCCGACATCGCCAGCGACGCTCCGCTCTTCGGCGACGGCCTCGGACTTGACTCCATCGACGCCCTTGAGCTCGGCGTCGCCATCCAGAAGACCTACGGCATCAAGCTCGAAGGCGGCGACGCCGAAACCAAAGCCGCCTTCGCCTCGGTCAAAGCTCTTGCCAGCTTCATCCAAGCCCGGAGAAAATCATGAGCCAGCTCGCTCCGATGGATCGCGACGCCATTCTCGCCAAAGTCCGCGAAATCCTCGCCAAGCAATTCGAGATCCCTCCCGAAAAGGTCGTTCCCGAAGCACAGCTCTACACTGACCTCGGGCTCGACTCGATCGACGCCGTCGACCTCGTCGTCACTCTCCAGGACATGGCCGGCCGCAAGGTCGATGCGGATCGCTTCCGCACCATCCGCAGCGTCGATCAGCTGGTCGACGCCATCCATGATTTATTGAACGGCAAATGACCATGATGAACCGCCTTTTTCAAATATTCTTCGTCATTTTGATGGGGCTTTATCCTCTCATCGCCTGGTGGGGGCTGACCCACTTCCAAGGTAATGTGACGGTGGTCG
>CAMCSH010000144.1 GCA_945877655.1 Lentisphaera araneosa HTCC2155
TTTCCAAAGGTTGTTCCCAACTTCGGGGCAGATTGTTCACGTGTTACTCACCCTTTCGCGACTCCCCTTGCGGGGCGTCCCACTTGCATGCCTAATCCATGCCGCCAGCGTTCACTCTGAGCCAGGATCAAACTCTCCATCACTTTCCCACATCGCTGCGGGAACTTTTATAGGGTCGAGTCAAGCGCCTTCGCGCTCGCTCCAAGCTCTCTTTCCATCGCACTCCTCTTGATCTCCCAAACCTCGCTCGATCGCCTGCTTCGCTTTCGCTCGGCCCTCGTCTCGTTTGCCACATCAGCGGCGGGTTCATAGAATATCCCCAGTGCTCGTTGCGTCTAGGGCTTTTCAGTAGTTTTTTGAAGAATTCTCGGAGATTGTCGGAAATGATTGCAGTGACAAGGATCCCATCGAAAGACAATCCGCCGCGTCGGCTAGGACGCGGCGGATGGGCTCAGTTTTTGGGATGGCTATCGCGGAATTCGCGTGGGTTTTGCGGATCCGGCAAGGCCCAGAGCCCTCTCTTGGCCGAGCGCGCCTCCTGCTCAAGGTCTCTCATGCGGGCGTATTCAGGATCGCGCTTGTAGGCGTAGCTCCAGGCATTGCCGAGGCGTATCTGCTCTTCGTTCAGGTTGACGCCTTGATAGTAGACAATACCTAGGTCGCGATCGTACTGATCCTTGCTGATCAGGAGGACCTCGATCTGCTTCCCCTTGACCTTGTTGATCATCGCTTGCCGGGATTCGGCGCCATAGGCCTGCAAGGGCCGGAATTCCGGAGCGTCAATCCCCTTCATGCGTAGCTTAATGGTCTTGCCTTGGCTATCCTTGAGGCGCAAGGTGTCGCCATCGGCAACATCGTAGCAGAAGACGCTGATGAGGCCAATCCTCGCCTCTTTTTTGGCTGCCGAGGCCTGCTCCTCTCGGATTTTCGAGTTTGGCGCCACGATCGATCTCGTGGCTTGAGGCTTTTCCGCGTCCGTTGTCCTCGCGGGACGCTCATCGGTATTTGGGAAGATCAACCGACTTATGCCGAAAGCGATGAGCACGACAAGGACGAGTATGGACCGGATCAAGAGCAGATTACGACGGGTGAAATTCATGGGGAGCCTGATGACTGTTGACTGATTAGAGCAAACCATACCCTCGCCTGATCGTCCTGGCGATTAAAGCTGTGAGGTGCTCAAGCTTCTCCATCGATCGATGAAGCACTCCACCTCTGAGCGGCCCGAAGTGTTAGCCAGCTTGAATCCTCCTCCTTCCAATTGCTGCGCACGCCAGTCCAATTCGCCCCACTCGCCGTCGGACAACCAAGAGCCACAACACCTAGGACAAATCTCAATCAAAACGGCATCCCACTCGAAACAGTTCATCACAACTCTGCAATCCGGGCAGCAAGATCCTTCCAAGTCCGATTTTACCTCGAAGATTTGAGTGTCGCCAAGATCCTTCTGAAGCGCCCGCATCGATTCTCCTGCGATCCAAATCCCACGACAAGCGCCGCAAAAAGCTCCACATTGATGCTTATCCATTTCGATTCCACCGCAGCCAAGTGGGCACGGCAAGCGGGTGTTTCCTGGTTGAGTCATGACTTCATTCACCCCAAGCCCGACAGCAGTGCAGCCAAACCTTCCGCCAGATCGGCAACCTCGACCATTTCACTCAAATCCTTGCCATGTTCAAGGCCAAGCTCGACAGCATGAAACGCCAGATCCAAGACCTCACGACCCGTCTCAGCGGATTCTGGTGAATTTAAAGCTTGCGGGGCCACCTGCAAAACCGGCTCGACAACAGGTCGGCGAAGCTGCTCCAGTTCACCGCCATCGAGCCAAAGGCCGTCGCAGCAGAGACAATAATCAAGTTCAACGCCTTTCCAGACAAAACGAAGCATCTCTTCCGCATCTTCCGGGCAAAGCAGAGGCTCAGGATTGTCGATGGCCAGCGACGCGACACGTTGGCTATTGATCTTCATCCCAAGCAGGCGCTCCATCCGCTCCTGCGAGATCCACAGCCCGCGGCAAGCGCGGCAGTGCGGAGCGCTTTCCTGCTCCGACAAACTGCCGCATTCGCGCGGACAGAACTGCACCGTTTCGTCGCTCATCAAGGCACCGCGAAGACGCTGCAATGCAGGCGTTCAATCACCCGTTCAATCGTGCCGCCAAACCAGTTGGCCAGCAAGGCACTGTGCCCCTTGGTGCCGATGACCACGAGATCGGCCGACCAAGCTTTCGCTTCCGCGACGATTTCCTGATGCACGACACCATGCCGGATATTCCGGGAGTGATGATGCACCTCCAGCAGTTCGAAGCTGAAATCGTGCAGGAAGGTGTCGAAATCGCTGACCGACTCCTTTCCTTCCTTCATCACATGGAGAATCCTAAGCTCCGCCTTGAAGGCGATGGCGAGCTTCAATGCGGCTCGAAGCGTGACTTCGGAATGCGCCGAGAAATCAATCGGACAGAGAATCCTTTTCACTTGCGTGGTACTCGGCTCAATCACCCAAAGCGGCTGTGTGCAGCTGCGAACAATCCGCCGCGCCATGACCCCCAAGGTATGATGCTCATCGCGCCCCGAGCCGATGACAATGACGGACTCCGGCAACACGGACGCGGCCGCCAGGAGGACAGTATGAGACGGTCCGATCTGAAGATGCGGCTTCAGGCAACGCGAGGACGCCGACAAATGGCGCAAGTGTTTTTCAATCCTCTCCCGGGCCTGTTCCTCATAAGCGATATGATGAGATTGCGGTTGGCTGCAGGCATGAAGAGGAAGCAGCTCGGCTCCCAGACTTTCTGCAGCGTTCAAGGCCACCGAAAGAACCTGTTCAAGATCCTGATTCATATCGACACCGACAACGAGGCGTTTCATAGTCATTCTCCTTAGCGAGATTTTGCGGGGAGTCTCTCCCCACTCAAAGATACACCCGCGAGCAGGTGAATGCCAAAGAAAATTCTTCGACCTGTGCAATTCGAGATCTAGCTCAGACAACCGCAGAAGACGCAGAAGAACGCAGAATTCTCACTCACCAGCATCATGAGAGTATCGAATCGACGTGTGGTTCAATAGGCCTCTTCCGTACCAGATGCCATCTCGCTCATTCTGCGTTCTTCTGCGTTTTCTGCGGTTAAAATGAGCTTCGTCAGTGTGGCGTCTGAGTTGCACAGGTCGAAATTCTTCGAAGATTGCGGATGTCGGATCCAGCCGCGATGCCCTTCAGATCTTCCGCCCCACCTTGAAGGGAGCCAGATCAATTTCCGCCGTTTGGCCGCTGATCACCTGGGCGGCGAGTCGACCGGAAATGGCGCCGAGCGTCAGGCCTTCCATGTTGTGGCCGGAATTGATGAAGAGATTGGCACTGGCCGGGGCCCAGCCGATGAAGGGCAGGCCGTCGGGAGTCATCGGGCGCCAGCCCCACCACTTCTCCTGCACCGGCTCGGCGGTGGCTTCGAGCAGGTAGCGCTGGGCGGTGCGGACGATGTAGCCGATGCGCTTGTCGTTGAAACTGGTGTCGTAGCCGGCGAACTCCATCGTCGAGCCGAGTCGGTAACCCGTCTTGAACGGAGTCACCGCCACCTTGTCTTCGTTGAAGATCATCGGCAGAACCGGGCCCTTTTTCGGCTGCGGCATGGTGATCGAATAGCCTTTGCCCGGCTGGATGTCGAGACGCGCCCCGACGGTTTCTTCCAGCTTCGGCGCCCAGGCGCCGGTGGCGAGGACAAAGGTGTCGCCTTGGATCGATTGGCCATTGACGGTTTCGACCGCGACGATCTTGCCGGCTTCGCGACGGAGGCTGGCGACCTCGGTGTTGTCAAGCACTTTGACGCCTCGGGTCACCAAGGCGGCAGCGAGTTGTTGCATCAGGACGTCGGGACGCAAATGAGTGTCTTCTTCGCAGACCCAGGCGCCGACGCTGGAGCCGGGTTTGATCCCGGGTTCCAAGGTGAGCAGCTGTTTCTCGTCGAGCATTTTCCAATGCTGGCCGAAGTCACGGGTCAGCTCTTCCGCTTCACCGCGCAGGCCGTCGAGCCCTTTCTGGGTGCGGTAGATGAAGAGGCCGCCTTTGCGCTCGAATTCGGGATCGATTGTTTCGTCGGCGAAGAACTCGGTCCAGCTCGATTCCGCCTTGGCGAGGAGCGAATATTTCGCCAAAGCCGCCTGCTTCGCATCCTTGGCGTTGCAGCGCATCGTGAAGCGGGTGAGGAAGCCCCAGAGACGCGGATTCCAGCGCAGCGGCATGGCTACGGGGGCATCCTTGCTGAGCATCAGCTTCATCACCTTGGTGACGGCGCCGGGCACGGCCAGAGGATAGATGTGGCTGGGACAGATAAGTCCGCAATTGCCCCACGAGCATTCCTTGCCGAGACTGCCTTTTTCGATGAGAGTGACCTCGACACCGCGACGACGAAGTTCCAAGGCCGTGGTCATGCCGATGACGCCGCCGCCGATGATGATGGTGTGCATGTGGAAAACCGAGTTGTAAGGGTTGAATGGGTTTTAAGCGTTGTAAGGGCTACAGCCGCAACTGAGTCACTGAGTCTGAAGTCACTGCGTCCTGCTGATTCAGATGCCGTGCTTGAATTCGTCCGCGTCTTCGCAGACGACGCGGAGATCGCCATTGACGTAAGCAGTGCCGGTGATGATCGGGGTGATCTTGCCAGCGGAAGTGGCCTTGAAGGAAGCCTCAAAAACCGAGCCGATCACCGACTGCTGGCGCCAGATCTTGCCAGGCAGCAACTTGCCCGAGGCGGCGAGGCAGGCGACCTTGGCACTGGTTCCGGTGCCGCAGGGGCTGCGGTCGTATTGAGCTCCCGGGCAGAGGACGAAGGAACGCGAATCGGCGACTTCGGTGGAAGTCGGGGGGCCGAAGAGTTCGATGTGGTCGATGCGTCCGGCGTTGTATTCCGCCGGACCTTTCAGACCCGAATCATCGATCGCTTTTTGAATCGCCAAGGAGGCCTGGAGCAAGGCCGGAATCTGCGCCGGTTCGACGCTGAGCCCGTGGTCGCTGATCAAGAAAAACCAGTTGCCGGCCCAGGCGAGATCGCCATGTACAGTGCGCCCGAGTTCCGGCACAAACAGAGGCATGGCGGATTGTTGCAGGAAGCTCGGGACGTTTTCCAAAGTGACGCGACGGCCACCCTCGTGAATCGTGGCGCTGACCACACCGACCGTAGTCTCGATGCGGATGACGGGCTTGACCCTGCCGAGCCAGGCGAGCGAAGCGCCTAGGCCGATGGTGCCGTGTCCGCACATGCCGAGATAGCCGACGTTGTTGAAGAAAATGATGCCAACATCGCAGCTTGTGTCGAGCGGTTCCACCACGCAGGCGCCGACCATCACTTCCGAGCCGCGCGTTGTTTGACGTTTAGTCCACTCTTCGAAGAATAGACTTCGGCGGGCAAACCCTCGACGACAAGACGGGTGGGCTCACCACCGGTGTGGGAATCAATGACTCTCATGATTTGGCTCCTGTTTCGATCGAAACCAAGCTACATCATTTACAATTGTGCGCAATATCAAGAAAAAGAAAAATCCCTTGCAGGACTCTCACTTGCCTCTCCTCTCGGACCATTTGCACCTTTCATCGATGCCATTCTTAGAGGGACTCAGTGCGGCGTCATGAATCATTCCCTTCCAGACCGTTTTCGTGTTCTTCGGCTCCATGCCATAAGCAACAGTCTTGAGCTTCTCCCAAGCCTTCAGATCACCAGCTAAGTGCTTTGATTCATTTTTGCCGTTTAGGCTCCACATGCACTTGCCTTGCGCAAAGTCAAAGCGCAGTTTGTTCATCTGATTGATTTTAATCTCGCCCAAATCGAAGCAAGTTGCCCCGGCAGACGTCGAAATACACAGGCCGACTCGCTTGCCTTTTTGAATCAATGAAAAGTACGGCTTGCTGTCATCGGTGAAGCAAGTGATGGTCTTATCTTGTAACTCGGCCATTGGCTTGAAATCTAGGGTAAAGCTAAATGCATTCGCCTTGGCGATGTCGCTAGCGGCGGTGCACCTCTTGTTCATTTGAATAGGACCACTGATCATGCCTCCGCCGGGGAATTCCATCGGGCCTTTGTGTGGCAATTTGGCATCGCCCGCAGTTGTCAGGTGACTACGAAAAAACTGACCTCGAGCCTCGGAGAAGCCAAAGCAAATGAATTTGAAATTGGCCTCTGGCTCCGCCTCATTCGCCGCTTCCGCTCCAACCGTCAAACCCGCAGCATCACCTGCCGGCATGGCATCGTCCGGGGCCTTCTTGTCTTGCAGCAGGAGGAAGGCGAGGAGGAGGAAGAGAAGGGTCAGCAGGAGCACCAGGATGATGATCTGGCGGCGATAAGGAAGCAAGGGATGCGGCATCGGCATTTCGCGGGTCCGGGAGGCAGCGCGCGGCACCGCCGCGGGCGGCGGAATGGGCGTGGTCGGGCGCTGCGGCCGGCGCTGATGCTTCAACAAGGCCGTCTGGCACTCGGCGAGATCGCGATTCAAATCCGCAAAACTGCTGTGACGATCTTTGACGTCAAAGGCCATCAGCTTCATGATCATCGCCGAGGTCGCGGGCGAGAGATCAGTGGCGATCTCGTGCGGCGGCGGCGGCGGATTGTTCATCTTGCGCGACAGGATGGCGATCAGATTGGGTCCGGAGAAAGGCATGCGGCCGGTGACGAGGTGATACAGCGTCGCGCCGAGCGCATAAAGGTCGGAACGGAAGTCGATGTCGCGGCTGCCTTGAGCTTGTTCCGGGCTCATGTAAAAAGGCGTTCCGACGACGAAGCCGCTTTGCGTCAAACCGCCGTCATCGCCGAGATTTTTGGCGATGCCGAAGTCCATCAGCTTGATCTCGCCGGTGCCGTCGATCATGACGTTGGCCGGCTTGATGTCGCGGTGCAGCATGCGGCACTCTTCCCAAGCGTAGCAAAGAGCGTCCGAGAGCTTGCTGGCGATCTTCAGGATGTCGCTCTCGGAAATGCGCTTCTCCTTGCGCAGGCGGTCTTCCAAGGTCATGCCGTCGATATAGCCCATCGCCAGATAATGGCAGTTCTCGAACTCCCCGGCGGCGTAGGCCGGGACGATGTTGACATGGTTGAGGCGGGCCAAGGTCTGAGCTTCGTGAAGGAAGCGGTCGACTTCGGTCTTGCTGATGGTCGGTTCGTTCTTCATGATTTTCAGCGCGATGGGGCGGTTCATGCTGACCTGGCGGGCCAGGTAAACCTCACCCATGGCGCCGGCGCCGAGCCATTGTTCGACCTGGAAGCCGCCGATCACCTTGCCATAGCCGAATTGCGGCGTCGGCAGTTTGAGCACGGCGCTGCAGGCCGGGCAATACACCTGTTTGCCGATGAGGTCGTCCTCAGCGGAAATCTTGGCGAAACAGTTCTTGCAACGAAGCTTGATGACCATCGGTGATCCCTGAAAACTGCCGCTAAGGTAGTCCGTGACGCCCGGAACTAAAGCGCTTAAGTGAAAAATGCACCAGACAAACGACAAATTCGCCCCTCTCAGCTTTTTCGGCGCCGAAAAGGAATCGCTGCGCTGCCGTGCCGATGGACGACTCGCCACGACGCGGCACCCGGAAGCCATGGGCAATCCCCTCCTCTGTCCGTGGTTGACCACCGACTTTCTTGAAGCCCAGATCGAAATCATCACCACGCCGCAAAACTCCGCCGCCGCCCTGCATCGCGAACTCGGACGCCTGACCGATCAAGCCCGGCGGCTGCTTCCCGCAGACGAATTCCTTTGGCCCTCCTCGGCTCCTTGCATCCTCGGTCCCGATCCGGAATTGATCCTCGCCCGCTACGGCGAAAAAGGCGACGGCCCGCGACGCGAACTCTATCGCCAAGGTCTGAAGCTCCGCGGCGGCGCCCGGCGGCAAGCGCTCTGCGGTCTCCATCTGAACTGGTCGCCGGGACCGGCTTTGACCCGGAATCTCCCGGCCGAAGAAATCAGCCGCCGCCTCGTCCGTGCCGCCGCCATCCTCAGCCGCGATTCCTGGCTCCTGGTCTGGCTTGGCGGCGCCAGCCCTTGCGCCCACCGCAGCTTCCTCGGCCAAGTCGATGAAGGCCCCGACTTCTTCGCCCAGGACGCCTGCAGCCTCCGCCTCGGGCCGCATGGCTACCGCCTCGAGGAACAGGATGGCATTGTCCTCGATTACTCCTCGCCGCAAGCCTGGGGACGGTCTCTGCAAAATGCCGTCGACACTCCCCATCCGCGTCCGGAATTGCGGCAGACGCAAGATCAGAACGGGCACCGCATCCAGATCGCCGGCGGGCTGCTTCAGACCGAGGCCGAGCTCTACTCCCCGGTCCGTCCCAAGGCTCTGCCAAAAGCCGGCGAAAGTCTCCTCCAAGCCTTCGCCCAAGGCCGCTGCGAATGGCTGGAATTGCGCATCCCGGATCTCAATCCCTTTTTCCCCGAAGGCTGCTCCCTCGACTTCCTCGAGACCGCCGAACTGCTCTTCTTCCTCGCCTGGTTCGAGTCTGAAACGGCGGCAGACGTGATTTGCACCCTGGCCGAGATCAGCGCCCCGGCCCGGCTCATCGCGACCCAAGGACGCCGCCAAGCGCCGGATCTCATGCCGATCCAAAGCCGCCTGTTTAGCCTACTCCCGCTCCTGCCGGAAGCGCAACAACAAAGAAGCCTCGCCCGCCTGCAGCAGCTGACCGAAATCGCCGAGGGACGGCAAGCCGTCCTGAGTTCCGTCATCGAAGACGCTTGCCGCGCCGAAGGCTTTGTCGCCTTCCATCTGCGCCATGCCCGCGGAGCGATATCGCCGCAGTAGAGGTAATGGAACCGGGTTGAAAGGTTGAAAGGTTGAAACGCAAGCACATGCACAACAGCAATAAATGACGAATCTAAGAGTATCTCTCAAGGTTGGCGAAGATGACTGCCGAACCTTTTCTGAATAGTCGTTAGTTGTTGCTGTTGCAGCCAACCTTTCAACCTTTCAACCTTTCAACTGCGGTTTTTAGGCTGAGCTCACTTCTTCGCGTGCTGCTCCTGCCACTTCTTCGGCGTCAGGCCGAGGGTGGCGCGGAATTCCCGGGTGAGATGGCTTTGATCGCAGAAACCGCTGCGCTCTGCGGCTTCCGCCGGACTGAGGCCGCGCAACAGCCATTCGCTCGCTTTTTCGAGGCGCAGATGCTTCAGGTAATGGCCCGGCGAGGAACCGAAGTTCTTCTTGAATTTGCGCTCGAAGCTGGAGACCGACAAGGCGGAGACCGCGGCCAGATCCTCCAGCTTGAGGGAGCGATGGAGATTCTCCCGCATGAAGTCCATACAGCGGGCGAATTCATGGAAGGGTTCGAGGCGGCGATGGGTCAGGCGTGCGTCACGCGTCACCGCTTCCAACCCGACGATGCGGCCTTGCGGATCGCGCAAGGGGCTTTTGGCCGTGATGAACCACTGCAGCTCGGTCTCGCCCGGCACCAGCTCCAGCTTGTCCTGCAGGATCGCCGCGGTCTCGAGCACCATCCGGTCGTCGCTCTCGAAGCTGGCCGCCAGGCTGGCGCTGAAGAGCTCGACATCGCGACGCCCAAGCACCTCGGGCCCGGTCTTGCCGAGCAGTTGCAGCAAGCCGCGGGAAACATAGACGAAGCGCCGCTCAACGTCCTTGGCGAAGTAGAAGCTGTCGGCCTGGTGCAAGAGCAGCGGCGACGGCAGGTTACAGCCATGGCTGCGGTAGAATTCGGTGTCCCAGAAGTCGTTCATGGGGGCGTCCTGTGCCTTCGTGACTGCAGTTGAGTTTCGTCGATGCCTAACGATATCACCGAAAGCTATCGACGGTGTCGAAAGATATCGATTTCTAAAGACCGCAGCAGAGGAATGGAACCAGGTTGAACCTAAAAACCGCTGTCGAACTTGTTTGAGCTTAACTTAACTGCAGCTTGACCCCAAAGGGGTTTCAGATTTTAGCCCAGGGTTGGCGCCTCGCCTACCCTGGGGAGGAGATGATTGGATTCCAAACCTCAACGGGGTTTCGGCCGCCTGTCGCAAACCGATGTTCGCGTCGCCGTTCCTGTCGCGGAAGTTCCAGCCGCAGTCGCTACGCGGACTGCCGCGCTCCAGGCTTTTCTGCGCCTGTCGCAAACCGATGTTCGCATCGCCGTTCCTGTCGCGGACGTTCCAGCCGCAGTCGCTACGCGGACTGCCGCGCTCCAGACTTTTCTGCGCCTGTCGCAAACCGATGTTAGCGTCGCCGTTCCTGTCTTCATCGCGGATGTCGTGCATGGCTAGGCTTCTGAAGCTCCTGCCGGCGGTGGAATGGCTGATCGATTGAGCGCTATTCTTCCGGCTCGTCCTTGCCGGAGCTGGACCGCGGTTCGCCCCCATGGCGCTGGGAGGAAAAGCTCGGGCCAGAAGTCGAATCGACGAATTCATAATGGCCATCA
>CAMCSH010000145.1 GCA_945877655.1 Lentisphaera araneosa HTCC2155
ATCGCCTACCCTGGATGAGCGATCCCGGTCATTCCTACCCCGACGGGGTTGCGGCCTGTTCCTCATTCGGCGATCTAATCCAGGGTAGGCGATGCGCCAACCCTTCGCTTTGAGACACAACCCCTTCGGGGTAAGCCGCCATAGGCCCCCAGATATCGGCTCAATCCCTCTCTTCGCGCTTTTGCGCCTTCGCGTGAGCCTCGTTTCTCGCCAAGCGATTTGGCTTTTTGTACCTTCCGAGCTTAGATTGGCTTCATCCCATCGCCAAGGAATGACGCATGACCCAGCTCCAGCTCTCGCTTCCCTCCGCCCCGATCTTCTCCTGGTCCTTCGAAACCGCCGGCCTCGCCCTGGTCGATGGCTTCACTCTCGACAACAGCGGCGGCGAAGCGCAAAGCGGCTTGACGCTGCGCCTGAGCAGCTCGCCGCAGCGCACCGAGCCCTGGGAACTCAAGCTCGATTCCTTGGCCGCCGGGGAGAAACGCTCTTTTGATGCCTCCAACTTCCGCCTCGCCGCCGGTTCGCTCGCCGCCCAGCGCGAACGCGAGTTCATCGACCTGAAGCTCAGCGTCCTTTGCGGCGAACGCGAAATCGCCAGCGCCTCCAGCCGCTGCGAATTGCTCGCCGCCGGCCAGTGGTCGGGCGCCGTCCACAATCCGGAGTCGCTGGCCTGCTTCGTCACCCCCAATCACCCGGCCCTCGGGGAAGTGCTCAAGTCGGCCTCGGCCGCCCTCGAAAAAGCCTCCGGCTCGGGCGCGCTCGATGGCTATCTCTCCGGCCAGCTCGATCGTCCCTTGGCCATCGCCGCCGCGATCCACGCCGCCCTCGCCTCGCGCCAGCTCAGCTACGCCGTGCCGCCGGCCTCCTTCGAGGCGCAGGGACAGAAGATCCGCCTTCCGCATGAAACTCTCGCCGAAGGGCTCGGCTGCTGCCTCGACACCACGGTGCTCTGGGCCGCCCTGCTGGAACAGGCGGGACTGGCGCCGATTCTTCTCCTCGACCAGAACCACGCCTGGCTCGGTTTCTGGCTCAGCCAGCGCCGCCTCGGTCAGACCCTGATCGCCGATCCCGAACGCCTGCGCAACCTGCTCCGCCTCGGCGAGATCGCAGTGCTCGAAACCACCAGCCACGGAGCCAGCTTCGACGAAGCCCGCCGCGCCGGCCTCGCCCGCCTCGAAAAACCGCAGGGCGAATTCCTCGCCATCGACCTGAGCAGCGCCCGCCTCTGCGGCTTCAAACCGCTGCCCCTCGGCGCCCTTGCGGAAGACGCAAAAACCGCTGCCGGCAAGGTCATCCTCGACCTGCCGCTGCCGGTTCTCCGTCCCGCGCCGCTGCCCGCTGCCGCGCCCGAGCCGAAAAACGCCCGCCTCGAACGCTGGAAACGCCGCCTCCTCGACCTCTCCCTGCGCAATCGCATGCTCAATTTCCGCGACTCGGCCGGCACCCTCCGCCTCCTGCCGCCCAGCCTCGGTGAACTCGAAGATCACCTCGCCGCGGAGAAATCCCTCAGCCTGCTGCCGCGTCCCGACAGCAAGAAAAAAGGCGGCGGCGAACTGCCTTCGCCGGAGCAGATCGCCGAGGCCTTCTCGCGTGGACGCTGCCTCAGCGCCTGCGACGACGAAGACTTCGACAAGCGGGCCACCAAGATCTCCCGCGAGGCCCGCTCGCTCGAAGAGGAGACCGGCTCCAACTCGCTCTACCTCGCCCTCGGCATGCTGGCCTGGCGCGAAAATCCCAAGGACACCAAGGTCCGCCTCGCACCGCTCTTGCTCATCCCGATTTACCTCAGCCGCCGCGCCCGTGGTGAAGGATTCGATCTCGAAATCGGCGACGACGAGCCGCGGGTCAACGCCACCCTGGTCGAGTTCCTCCGCCTCAACTACGGCATCGACCTGTCGACGCTGACCGCCGACCTGCCCACCGACGACACCGGCCTCGACGTCGCCCGCATCTTCGCCCACGCCCGCCAGGCGATCGCAGCGCAAGCCGGCTGGGAGCTGCGCGACGAAGCCTGGATCGGCTTCTTCTCCTTCCAGAAATACCTCCTCTGGGCCGACCTCAACCGTCCCGACCAGAAAATCCTGTCGCACCCGGTAGTCCAAGGCCTGCTCAGCCGTGAAGCGCCGCAGCACCTGATCGGCGACGAATTGCCCGCCGCCGCCGCCATGGATCTCGAGCTCGCCCGCCTCTGCACGCCGCTGCCCGCCGACTCGTCGCAGCTCGCCGCCGTCGCCGCCGCCGGAGCCAAACGCACCTTCGTCCTCGAAGGCCCTCCCGGCACCGGCAAGTCGCAGACCATCACCAACCTGATCACCCATGCCCTCTGTCTCGGCCAACGCGTCCTCTTCGTCGCCGAAAAGAACGCCGCGCTGGAAGTGGTGCAGCGCCGCCTCGCCGCCGCCGGACTCGCCCCCTGGTGCCTTGAACTGCACGCCCGCAAGGCCGACAAAAAAGCCGTCGTCGCCCAGCTCAAGCTCGCGCTCGAAGCTGCGGAAGGCGCAAAAGCCGCCGGACTCGATCCCCGCGCCCCCGCCCTGCCCAAGCTCGAAGCCTCCCGCGTCGACATGGTCAAACTCGCCGAAGAACTGCACCAGCCTCGCCGCAACGGCCTCTCCCTCTACAGCCTCGCCGAAGAACTCAGCCGCCTCGGCGACGGCCCGCTCTCCGGCGACACCCCGCCCGCCCAACTCGCGCCGCAAGACTGGAAAAACCTCCTCGAACTCCTCGCCGAAACCGACTCCGCCTGGCCCGGCCTGCCCGAGGTGAAAGGGCATCCGCTGGGCGCGCTGCGCTGTCAGCAGATTCCGGCGGATTTTGCGGCCATCGCCAAACTCAGCAATCTGGATCTTGCGGTGTCGTCGCTCGGGTTGCCGGCCAAACTACAAGTGCTCGATGATGGCGATGCCCTCGCCTCCTTGGCCGCGCCTCTGGCCAAACGCTTCCCGATCGAATTACTGCAAGGCTCCGGCATCAACCCGGCCTGCGAAGGTGCCTTCCGCGACTACGCCGGCCAGCTTGAGGAGATGAAAACCGTCTTCGACCTCAAGATCCTGCAACAGGCCGATCTCGACAGCCGACTGCAAGAATTGCGGAGCTCGCAAACCTCGTGGTTTGGTGCCGCTTGGATGGGGCGTCGCGCCGCCCGCAAATTCCTCGCCAGCTTCGCCAAGGTGCCCCTGCCCGAGGATGGCCCGGCCCTCGTCGCTCTCAAGGAAAAGCTTTGCGCCACCCGCGACGCCGAATCGGCCTTGCGACGCGCCCTCGCTTCAGCCAATCTTCCCACTTCTCTTGTCGACTCGCTGCTCGCTGCCCCAGCCGAAGCCGCCGACTTTGTCGAGGCGGAAGTTGGCGTCCGCGACCTCTGCGGCAAGCTCAAACTCGAGCCCGCCAGCCTCGTCCCCTTCATCGGCCAGGACCGCCGCGCCACCGCAAGCGCCTTGATTGCCGCCGTCAACGAAGCCCGCGCCGCCCTCGAAGCCGCCGACCAATCCCTCGCCCCCGAAACCTCACTGCTCGCCCCTTGTGTCGACTTCGCAAAAACCCGCATCGCCCAGCTCGAAAGCTGGCAAGCCGCCGCGTCGGAATTCCCCGGCTGGTGCGCATGGAACCGCCTGCGTTCGCGCCTGCTCGACGCGGGGCTCGCCGCCCTGGTCGCTGCCATCGAGGCGGGACGCCTGAGCCCGGGCCAGTTCAAGGATGCAGCGCTGCGCTCGATCCTCAGCCGCGAGGCGGAAGGCATCATCGCCGCCGCGCCCCGCCTCGCCAGCTTCTTCGGTCCCGAAGAGGAACGCAAACGCAGCAACTACCGCCAGCTTCGCGACGAGCTGCAGAAGCTCTGCCGCGACGCCGCCTCCGCCGCCATCTCCAGCCGCGCCCGCGACGCCGCCGCCTCGACCGCGTTGCGCAAGGAGAAGGCGGTGCTTCTCAATGAGATCGGCAAACAGACCCGCCACAAGCCGGCGCGCCGACTCTTCGAAGAAGCTCCCGCCCTGCTCGCCGCCCTCAAGCCCTGCCTGCTGATGTCGCCCGCTTCGGTCGCCCAACACCTGTCGCCCGACATGCCGCCCTTCGACCTGGTGGTCTTTGACGAAGCCTCGCAGATCCCGCCCTGGGACGCGGTCGGCGTCCTCGCCCGCGGCGACGCCGCCATCGTCGTCGGCGACTCGAAGCAGTTGCCGCCGACCTCCTTCTTCGCCCGTCAGGACGACGACGACGAAGCACCCTCGATCGACGCCGAGGACTACGAGGATCTCGAATCGGTGCTCGACGAGATGCACGCCGCCGGCTTCCGCTCCTCGCGCCTGCTCTGGCACTACCGTTCGAAGAGTGAAGACCTCATTGCCTTCTCCAACGCCCGTTACTACGAAGGCAAGCTCTTCACCTTCCCCGCCGCCGCCTCCAGCCCGGCGCTCACCCTGCGCCGCTGCGCTGGCGTCTACGACCGCGCCGGCACCCGCGCCAACCGCGTCGAAGCGGAAGCCGTCGTCGCCGACGCCATCGCCCGCCTCAAAAAAGCCGGCTCGCCCGAAAAGGCCTCGCTCGGCATCGTCACCTTCTCGCAAGCGCAGCAGGAATTGGTGCTCGACCTGCTCGACAAGGCCTATCGCGACGAACCCGGCCTCGAAGCCTATTCCGACGCCGCCTTGGCCGAGCCCTTCTTCGTCAAAAACCTCGAAAGCGTGCAAGGCGACGAGCGCGACGTCATCCTCTTCTCGATCGGCTACGGTCCCGACAAAGACGGCAAGATGGCGATGAACTTCGGCCCCCTCAACCGCCTCGGCGGCGAACGTCGTCTCAACGTCGCGATCACCCGTGCCCGCCGCGAGATCTGCGTCCACTGCTCCCTGCGACCCGAGCAGATCGACCCTGCGCGCAGCAACGCCCGCGGCGTCCGCGACCTGCGCGACTTCCTCGCCTACGCCGAATCCCGCAGCGCCGCTGCGCTGACCGAAAACCGCGGCGACGCCCTGGAGGAATCCCTCGCCGGTCATCTCGAGGACAAGGGTTGGAAGATCACCCGCCGCTTCGGCCAAGGCGGCTGGAAGATGCCTCTCGCCCTGCATCACCCGCAAGAGCCCGGACGCTTCCTCCTCGGCATCGACACCGACGGCCCCGCCTCTCACCTCGCCCCGACTCTCGCCGACCGCGAATGCGTCCGCCCCGCCGCCCTCACCGGCCTCGGCTGGCAGGTGCAGCGCGTCTCGTGTTTGGATCTGCGCAAGAACCCCGCGGCGCTGGCGCAGAGCATTCATGAAAAGGCGAAGGGGATGAAGTGAGTTGGATGAACAACTTCGCCAAATGTGGCTCGATCGTCTCGATCGAGCCACATTCAAGGCACACGAGCCCCAACACAGCCGGCGGGACGCCAGCGATCCAATAGATGAACGGCCAAAGGTAATCGCTCGCCAAAGCAGCCGCACCGGGTATTTTCCCGGCTCTCATCACCATTCCCAGAGCGCTTAAATATGTCCTTCCCCTCCCCGCCCGCCTGGCTGCCCTTCTGGCCCGGCCTCAGCCGCTTGGCGCCGCTTTTCCCGCCCGCCATGTCGGGCCTGGCGCAACGCCTGCGCTCGACCACCAAGGTCACCGCTTTCTTCTGGGACGACGATGGCATTCTGCTCACCGTCGATGGTCACCACCGCAACCGCTGGGACTGGCGCGACGGCCAATGGCAGCGGCGTTGCAATTGCGGCTACCCCAAGGACACCTGCGTCCACGCCTTCATGCTCGCCGGAATGGTCGAAAACAAGCTCCGCGAAATGGGGCTGAAAGGCAGTGAACGCCGTGATGAGCAGATCGTTCCTTTGCGACGCGAGGAGCCAGAAGAAGCTCCGTCCAACAGCGCCAGAGGGCTGGCGCGCTCCCAGGAGAGCCAAGAGGAAGAGGAGGAACAGGTCCTGCCGCAGGAACTGATCGCCGAAGTCGACCTCAAGGGCAGCATCGGCAATGTCGTCCTGCGCTTCATGGTGCGGATGCCCAACGGCCAGAATCAGATCGTCAAGATGCAGCGCCTCCTCTCCTTCTGCCGCCAGGCTAGAGACAAGCGCATCAACTTCTTCGACGAGCGCGACCGTCGCTTCCTCATCTGGCTCTTCCCGACCCTGGCCCGCCCGGAAAACTACCAGGGCGATCTCAATGTCCTGCATGTGCCGCGCACCACCTTCGACGAATGGATCCGCGCCTGGGCCGAATTCCCCAATCGCTTCATCGACCGCGCCACCCAGAAACCGGTCGCCGGCAAGCTCGAGGCAGAGATCTGGTTCGAGCTCGAACGAGAGGAGTCACAAGTCAACTTCCGCTGCCGTATCGGCACCAGCGAAGCCAATGCCGTCGACTTCTTCACCATCTATCCCAGCGTCCGCGAAAAGTCGCTCTGCGAGCTCGGCGGCGGCACCGTCCGCTTCACCTCGCCGGTGGCCTGGAGCACCCTCAGCGAAGTCTTCGCACGCAAGACCCCGAGCTTCCCGCTCGGCAAGCTCAACCAGGTGGTTCCGGTCCTGCTCGAGGGCAATCTCGAACTCTTGCGGGGAGCGCAGATCCGCCACATGCGCGACGGCGTCCAGGCCTGCCTGCACGCCTCCTTGCGTGGCCCCGAATTGATCCTCGAAATGAAGTCACAACTCAAGGGGCAGGCCCTGCCGCCGCTCGACCACGACGGCCGCTTCTTCAATGTGCGGCATCCGCAAGGAATCGAGGCGGTCCGCCGTTTCGCCAGCGAGCTCAAGATCAAACCCGCCGGACCCGATTCCTGGAAGGCCGCGGCGGATGAAGAGCTGGTCGTCCGTTTCCTGGCGCGCTGGAAAAAAAGTGACGAGTTCCCTAAGGTCGCCGGCGACAACCTGCTGCCGCTCATCGACGGCCTCGAAATCACCCCGGAAATCTCCCTGCGCGAAGGCGCGGGCTGGCTCGACTGCAAGGTCCGCTGGAGCGCCGGCGGACAACAGATTTCGCCGGAGGAATTGGAGTCGATCAAGCGCAAAGGCAGCGGCCTCTTGCGTCAGCGCGACGGCTCTTGGCTGCGCCTCGAACTCGGCTCGGTCGAGCAGCGCATCGGCCTGCTCAGCGAGCTCGGCATGGAAAGCGGCGGCGGGCGGATCAGCCGCGCCGCCTCGGGCGATCTGCTAGCGAAAATCGGCGCGGATTTGCCTCTCGGCGCCGACTCGAAAGAGACCGCTCGACGCCTGCGCGACAGCGTCATCGCGCCCCTCCCCGAGCCACCCGGGGCGCTGCTCGCCATCCTCCGTTCCTACCAGATCCAAGGCAGCGAATTCCTCCGCAGCCGCCTCGCCCTCGGCGTCGGCGCCCTGCTTGCCGACGACATGGGCCTCGGCAAGACCCTGCAGACCCTCAGCGCCCTGGAGCCGCTGCTGCGCTCGGAAAAGGCCCCCGGCCTGGTCGTCGCGCCCGCCTCGGTGCTGCACGTCTGGGAGCGCGAATGCCAGCGCTTCCTGCCCGACTTGCCGGTCACCGTCCTGATCGGTAGTCCCGAACGCCGCACCCGCCTTCTCGCCGCCGCGCTCGGCAAGGCGCATCTGCTGATCGCCAGCTACAGCGTCATCCGCAACGACCTCGACGCCCTCAAGGCCGCCGGCCTCGCCGTGCTCGTCCTCGACGAAGCCCAGGCGATCCGCAACCCCGAAGCCCAGACCACCATCGCCGCCAAGGCCCTCAAGGCGCCGCGACGCATCGCCCTCTCCGGCACGCCGCTGGAGAACTCCCTCGCCGACCTGTGGTCCCTGCTCGACTTCCTCAACCCCGGGCTCTTCGCCAGCCGCGAGGATTTTGGCCTGCGCTTCCAGTCGCCCGCCACCCGCTCCGTTCTCAGCCGCCGCCTGCGTCCTCTGATGCTGCGCCGCACCAAGGAACTGGTCGCCCCCGAGCTGCCGCCGCGCACCGAGGAGCTGATCGTCCTCGACCTCGCCGAGGCCCACCGCCAGGCCTACGAACGCCAGCTCGCCGAAGCCCGCGCCGAGGTCAAAAGCAAAGGCCCCTTCGCCATCTTCGCCGCCCTCACCCGCCTGCGCCAGACTTGTATCGACGCCCGCCTCGGTCGCGACGGCGGCAGCGACGGCCGCCTGAGCACCAAGATGGACGCCCTCAGCGACATGCTGGCGCCGCTGATCGAACGCGGCGAATCGGCACTGGTCTTCTCGTCCTTCACCGGCGCCCTCGATCTCGCCGCCGAAAAACTCCAGGCCGACGGCATCGACACCCTGCTGCTCACCGGCGAAACCCCCTTGCCGCAACGGATGAAACTGGTCGATGAATTCCAGAACTCGAGCACTCCGAAGGTCTTCCTGCTGTCGCTGAAAGCCGCCGGCACCGGTCTCACCCTGACCCGCGCCTCCTACGTCTTCCTTCTCGACCCCTGGTGGAACCCGCAGGCCGAGCGCCAGGCCATCGACCGCGCCCACCGTATCGGCCAGGACAAACCGGTCTTCGTCTACCGCCTCGTCGCCAACGACACCATCGAGGAGAAGGTGATGAAGCTGCAAGACGACAAGCGCCGCCTCTTCGCCGAGGTCATCGAAGGCGGCGACCACAGCCTACCGGAAGGACTCGATGCGAGGGAACTGGCGGCACTTCTTGACTAAAAGTTCACTATGAGGGCTTCCTCGACACATTTGACTTTGCTAAGCTTTCTCGTTATAATGCCAAGACGCCTTCCACACAACAAGCTAGGAGATTTGAGATGAAATAGCCCTGATTTTCCTCGTCGCCGCTGCACTTTTCTCGAGCTGTTCCGTCCGCTCGGTCGAGGGAGGCACCAAGCCTCAGACCCAGACCGGCTTCTTTTGGATCAAAAAAGATGATTTTAGAGTCGATGGTGAAAACGTCTTCAAGGACACCAGTAAAGTCGTCATCGGCTCCTTCAAGGTTGGTTTCGTCACCGGCAAATCCGCCAAACGCAAAGCAGGAAGAGGCCCAGGCGGAGTCGCCGCTGCCGATGTCACCCTGCTCGGACCGGATGACGCTTTGTACGCCAAGCTCACCGATGCAGCCTATCAGGACTTCCTCCAAAGCCTGCAGAAATCCGGCATCGAAGTCGTGCCGCGTCAGCAGCTGATCACTCACAAGGCCTTCGCCGAAGTGAAAACCCATCCCTCTCCCTACAAAGACGACAGCCTCGCCCTGGCTCCCGGCGGCGATGTCAGCTATTTCGTGCCTCGTGATTTTGATAACAAGATTCACTTCTTTGCCCAAGATGCCGCCGTGGTCTGGTCAGCCGGTTGGGGCAGCTCCAATCCCAACTATGGCGCGACTCTTTTCGCCGATGAAACGAAGATCCCGGTCCTGTCGGTCAATTACCTCGTCGACTTCGTCAACGATGAAGGCGGCGGCGGCAGTTTCGCCAGTACCGCCAATGTCTCCGTAGGCCAAGGGATCAGCGTCAAAATCGGCAGTTCCTTGACCTTGATTCGCGACGGCGGCGGCTTCCTCCGCGCCGGCACAGGCAGCATCCAGCTTGGTCAGGCGATTTACTCGGAAGAGAGTTACGGCACGATCAAAGATGTCACCAGCACAGCAGACAAGAGCCTGCAAGTGGCCAGCAATGTCGTGACCACCGCCTTGGGCGCCGGCTCCAGCATCCGCCGCAACTTCGACATCACCGCTGATCCTACCCGCTACGAAAGCGTCACAGGAAAGGTCCTCGTCGATACCAATGCCAAAGTGATTGAGCAGATGAAATCCCGCCGCTAAGTCGACTCTGAGCCGTGCTGGCGGGCACGACATAAAAGGCCCCGGAGTCATCCGGGGCCTTTGCAGTTCTGAGCTTGCGACTTAGAACTCGACCACGCTGCTCACCGGTGAAACCCCCTTGCCGCAGCGGATGAAACTGGTCGATGAATTCCAGAACTCGAGCAAGCCGAGCGCCAGGCCATCGACCGCGCCCACCCAATCGGCTAGGACAAGCCGGTCTTCGTCTACCGGCTCGTCGCCAACGACACCATCGGGAAAAAAGTGATGAACCTAAAAACCGCAGCAGAGGAATGGAACCAGGTTGAAAGGTTGAAAGGTTGAAAGGTTGAAAGGTTGAAACGCAAGCGCATGCACAACAGCAACAAGAGCCGATTCTAAGAGCAATGTTCAGGGGCGGCAAAGATGACTGCCGAAGCTTTTCTTCATAGTCGTTAGTTGTTGCTGTTGCAGCTAATACTTTCAACCTTTGAACCTTTCAACCTTTCAACTGCGGTTTTTAGG
>CAMCSH010000146.1 GCA_945877655.1 Lentisphaera araneosa HTCC2155
GGGCGGCGCGGCCATTGGGCAAGGACTGCTTCTGAAGGTGGGACATGGGGGCTCCGGGGTTGGTAGATACCCCAGAATATAGATGCGTTATTCGGGCTTGGCAAGGGAGATTTTATAGATACTTTTGATTTTTCTAGATTTTAGGACAAATACTGCGACGCGGCCTTATAGTGGCGATTAATTCCGAGTTAAATTATGTCGTAAGATTTTCAAAATGAGCTCCTTATGGACGTGAAACGTGCAAGTATTGATGAAGGTCTGACTGAGTCAAGCCTTCCT
Organism: Lentisphaera araneosa HTCC2155; assembly: GCA_945877655.1. Lineage (GTDB taxonomy): Bacteria > Verrucomicrobiota > Lentisphaeria > Lentisphaerales > Lentisphaeraceae > CAMCSH01. Next base: position 280 of record CAMCSH010000146.1, read on the forward strand.
GAGGGTTTTTGATGCTGGTTTTGAACGGGTTTCGGGCAAGACTCGGCGCTGGCTCACGCCCGGATTTGGGGAGTTTTCACGGGTTTTGCGGGCCACGCGAGCTTGGCTCGGGAGGGGACGCCGAAAAACTGGCTGGGTTTTGTTTGTGGTTCGAGGCTAAACCGGTATGACACTTCGTGCTCGGGTCCGATTGCGGGATTGTGACACCTACGACAGCCCTTTGAGCAAGTCGGACTGCTTCGTTTTGGCTGTTCCCCAGTCTGAGTCTGGCATTCATATGTCTTTAATGAAAAAAAATGCTCTTCTGATGAAGATTAGAACCATGGCATGAACAAATATCGCCGTACACGCAATTGAGTATGTGAAAAACTCTTCAAAAATATGTGATCTGTTGTAAGATGTGACCCATGCGGAGAAATCAGACACATACACAATAGACGCAGCAATTAACAACAGAACATCAAATTGATTGGATGTAGTTACCTTAAAAAACAGCTTTTCAGATAGTTTCCAGCAAATGGCAAGCGCCACCAATATTGGAATGAAAAACCAATAGAAAGATGGAGACAGTAAGTAATGCAGCATTTGAACTTTTCCTTTTTTCAGAATTTAGACGCAGGGGCCAACAGACCACCACCAGCCCCAATCCCAAACAACTGAAGTCGTGAAGCCGACTCTGACACATGTACCTTCTCTTTCAAATGGCTCCCTGCCACCAACAAGAGCAATCCAAGGACATACATTAATTGTAATATATTTTGAGCAAGGTCTTGTGGTGCGCTGGGTCGTGGTATTGCCTCTATCTGTAATACTAACGCAAGGCCCTCTTTTCTCACCATTAGGATCATTAGTAAGGTTAGTACTAAACCACCCCTGATACACGCTCTCCCCATCCACAAAGCCCAGCGGATCCCTCGATACAAACACGCCCAGCTCCGGCTCGAAGTAGCGCGAACGGAAGTAATAAAGTCCGGTTTCGGCATCGAAGACGCGGCCAGTGAACAAGACAGTCGTTGCGGTGGGCGCGACTTTTGCGGTCGCCGCAGCATCAAAGGCCTTGACGCGGCCCATAGCGTCAGTGGAATACATTTCCAAAACAGCACCGGACGAATCTGTCAGAGCGGACGTATTGTACTGACGATTTCTGTGGTAATAAGCGACGACCGCAGAGCCCTTCTCGGCGAGAACTTCGTCGATGTAGGAGCCGTAGCAGTATTGCTTGGAGGCGCCGCCAGTGAATTCGGCGACGACTTGGTTGTCAACAAGAAGGTAGCGGGTGGCACCTTTGCTGACGCGGTTGCCGAAGGCGTCGTAGCGGTAGCTCACAGCAGCAGCCGGCGGGACCCCGGGCGATCCAATAGATGAGCTGCTAACGAGGTGGTTGCGAGCGTCCCAGACGAGGCTGTAGCCGGGCTTAGCGGTCATCTGGCCGTTGCTGTCGTAGGAGTAGGCCTTGTTGCCGGCGGCGGTGGGCGCGTGCATGTCGTTCAAGGTGCGGGCTTCGGCGGTGCCGTTCAGGGTCTCGCTGGTGGTGTTGCCGACGAGGTCGAGGCCCCAGCTACGGGTTTGGACGCCGTCGTTCTGGGAGTTCAGGCGGTCCATGGCGTCGAAGGTGGCGTTCCAGGAATAGAGCGCCATCGAGCCGCCGCGTTGTTCGGCGGTGACGTTCTTATTCGAATCGTAGCTGTAGCCAAAGCTGAGCTCGGGCTTGCCCGCAACGGTGATCGAGGTGATCAGGTTGTCGGCGCGTGAATAGCCGCTCGTGGTGTTGAGGCCGTTGCCGTAGGTGCGGGAGGTTTCGCGGCCAACTTGGTCGTAGGCGAAGTCGGCGACGACTTGGGCGTCCAGTTTGACCTGTGCAAGCTGACCACGGTTAGTGAATGTGCGGGATTCCACGGCAAGGCCCTCGGGGCTGCGGGAGAGGAGGCGGTTGGCAGCATCATAGACGAAGTTCACGGTTTTGGCAAGGCCGTCGATCGTTTGGGTCAAGGAGCTGCGGCGACCGATGGAGTCGTAGCTGTAGCTGATCAAAGCGTCGGCGTTGTTGGCAGTGACCGGGCGCGAAGCGAGGTCGTAGGTGAAGCTGTCGGTGGATTCGGCGATGCCGGAGCTGGCGGCGAAGTAGTTGCGGCTGAGGAGACGCGAGGCGAGATCGTAGGCCATGACGGCACTATTGCCGCCGGGGTGGATGACCTTGATCTTGCGGCCCAGGGCGTCGAAGACGGTCTCATCAACCGAGGCGTCGGCGTTGATGGTCTTGATCAGCTCGCCACGGGGGTTGAACTGGTAGGAGGTGACTTTGCCGAGCTGGTCGGTGACCGAGGTGCGCTGGCCTTTGGCATTGTAGGCGAAGGCAACGACGCCGGTGGCGCGCTCGGTGGTGGTGACGAGGCGATCGCGGAGGTCGTAGCTATTGCTGGTGACAGCGCCCTTGGTGTCGACCTGGGTGAGGACCGCGCCGGAAGCGTTGTAGGTGGTGGAGCGGGATTTGCCTTCGGCCTGTTCCTGGGTGTCGGCGCAAGAGGTGCGGCGATTAAGGACGTCGTAGGAGCAGTTCTGGCCGTGAGGGAGTAGCCGCGGGTGGATCCAGGTGAATGACCCCGTCCCTAGTGAAATTATCTTCATCATCGGCGCCTGGAGGTGCCAGCTGGCGCAAACGGGATTAGTTTCTCGCAACAACCCGCCCGAGGATGATGATGGAACGACTCACAAGCGTATTGGAGGCGATTGACGCGGTCAACGCCCAGGATAGCCGTCTCGATGGCGGCAAGCCGCTCGAACTGATCTATGGCCGCCGCATGAGCCAATGGCTGCAGAAGCTGGCGCCGGACGCCGGCGAACTGCTGCGCATCGCAGTGCGGGCCCAGCACATCGCCCGATGGAAACTGCCGCGCGCCAACTTCCCGATGGATCGCCCCGGCTACTTCCTCTGGCGCACCACCCTCGGCCGCATGCATGGCGACGAAGCCGCCCGCTTGATGGCGGAAAACGGCTACGCGCCGATCGAATGCGACTACGTCAAATCCCTGCTCCGCAAGGAAAAGCTGAAAAGCAATGCCGAGACCCAGACCCTCGAAGACTGCGCCTGCCTGGTCTTCCTCGAGAACGGCTTCGCGGAATTCGCCCGCAGCCACGACGAGGAGAAGATCATCGACATCCTGCGCAAGACCTGGGGCAAGATGTCTGAAGCTGCGCATCAACAGGCGCTGCAGCTGAAGCTCGCACCAGATGCCGCAGCACTGGTCGGCAAGGCCCTCAGTTCCTGAACTTCTTTTTCGCCTGACGGAAATCTTGCGTTTCCACCGTCATCAGGTGTACACTGGTTTCTGAACTCATTATTCCACCCAACAGGAGTCCCGCGATGCGTTTCCTTCACTTCAGCGCCCCGATGATCACCTCGCTCCTCTGCCTTTCCCTGCAGGCTCAGGAAGCGACTCCGGCGCCCGCCCCGGCTGCGCAGACTCTGCGAATCCCCGGCCAGCAGCAGCTGGTCGCCATGACCCTGTCGCGGATTATGGAAAGCAATCACTACAGCAAGATCCGCTTCGATGACACCTTGTCGAGCCGTGTCTTTGAAGAATTCCTTGTCACCCTCGACCCGCAGCGCCGCATCTTCCTCGCCAGCGACATCGCTGAGTTCACTCCCTACCGCGCGATTCTCGACGACCAGTTCAAAGAAGGCGACCTGACCTTCGCCGTGAAAGTCTTCCAGCGCTACACCGAACGCCTACAGGAGCGCATCGATTTCGTTCACGCCACTCTCGCCAAGCAACTTGAAACCGCCAATGACGAATCGCTCGAGATCAGCCGCGACAAGGCGAATTGGCCGAAGAACCGCGAGGAGCAGGACAATCTCTGGCGCCGCACCCTCGAGAACGAATGGATCGTCGCCGAGCTCAGCGCTGCAGCCGAGATGAAGCGCCAGGAGCGCCTGAAGGCCAAAAACAAGCCGGTCGACACCGCGCCCAAGCGCCCGCCCCAGGAGCAGATCGTCCGCCGCTACGACAACTTCCTCAAGAGCCAGAAGGATTTCAGCGGCGATGAACTTGCCGAGCTGATCATCAACGTCATGACCCGCTGCTTCGACCCGCACTCCAGCTACTTCGGCCCGAAGGCGATGGAAGAGTTCGACATCGCCATGAAGCTGTCTCTCTCCGGCATCGGCGCCACCCTGCAGTGGGACGACGGCTACACCAAAATCACCGACATCATGCCCGGCAGCCCGGCCGAACTCGGCGGACAGATCCAGATCGGCGACCGCCTGATCGAAGTCGGCCAAGGCGATGAAACGCCGGTCAACGTCGTCGACATGCGCCTGTCGAAAGTGGTCTCCCTCGTCCGCGGCCAGAAAGGCACCACCGTCACCCTGATCATCGCCCGAGGCGGCCCCAACGGCGAACGCAAAACCATCAAGATCGTCCGCGACAAGATCAAGCTGACCGAGTCGGAAGCCAAGGGCGAGATCCGCGTCGTCGAGAGCCAGGGCCGTCAGGTCAAGGTCGGCGTCGTCCGTCTCCCGGCCTTCTACGATGGCGTCGCCACCGCCGACGGCAAAGGCACCAAGGGCTGCAGCGACGACGTCAAGCGCGAGATCATCAAGATGAAGGAGCAGGGCGCCGAAGCGATCGTCCTCGACCTGCGAGAGAACGGCGGCGGCTCCCTCGGCGAAGCGGTCAAGCTGACCGGGCTCTTCATCGACCAGGGACCCGTCGTGCAGATCCGCGACACCAGCGGCGAAATCGAAGTCCTGTCGGATGAAGATCCCGGAGCCCTCTGGGAAGGCCCCCTGGTGGTGATGGTCAACGACCACTCCGCTTCGGCCTCGGAAATCGTCGCTGCGGCGATCCAGGACCACAAGCGTGGCGCCGTCGTCGGCGTCACCCCCCGCACTCACGGCAAGGGCACGGTGCAGCGCGTCATCGATCTGTCGCGGGTCAAGCAACTCGCCAAGCTGAAGAAATCGCCGGGCGAAATAAAGCTGACGATAGCCAAGTTCTACCGCGTCAACGGCGGCTCCACCCAGGAGAAAGGCGTCGAACCCGACATCGTCCTTCCCGGCATCCACGATGAAGAAGAGGGCGAGATCCACCTCCGCCACCACCTGCCCTACGACCAGATCCCGTCGATCCCCGTCGCCATCGACGGCAGCTTCATCAAGAACCTGGTCGACGCCACAAAGCTCAGCCTCGCCCGCCGCACTGCCTCGCCGGAATTCAAAACCCTCGACACCGACATCGCCCGCTTCGACGAGCGCGAAAAGAAAGGCACCCTCTCCCTGCAGAAGGAGACTCGGGTCAAGGAATTCCAGGATGAAGAGGTTCGCCGCGAACAGCTGCGGCCGATGTACAACCAGATCGCCGGCATCGAAAAAGGCGAAGAGGACGAAGACGAAGAAGCTCTCTTCCGCAAGAACCGCAACAAGATCCGCAACGACGTCTACCTCCGCGAAGGCGAGGCCGTCGCCGCCGACTTGGTCAAGCTCCTCGCCGACACCAAGGTCGCCGCCAAGCCCTGAACTTCAGATCGCCAATCGAGTAGAGGGGAAGCTTGCGGCCCACCCCCTCTCACACCACCGGACAGGCTCATCGCATCCGGCGGTTCCCGGCGTCCGCGCGGGAAGAATAATACTCCAACGGGTCGATCAATCTAAAAACCGCAGCAGAGGAATGGAACCGGGTTGAAAGGTTGAAACGCAAGCACATGAACAACAGCAACAAGAGACGAATCGTAAGAGCATCGATCAAGGTTGGCGAAGATGACGGCCGTAGCTTTTCTTCATAGTCGTTATTTGTTGCTGTTGCTGCTAATCCTTTCAACCTTTCAACCTTTCAACCTAAAAACCGCAGCAGCCCAGGACTTTCCGCGACCCTTTCAGGCTCAAAAATCATAACTCATTCCAACCCAGGGTGTCGCCGATGCGGCTCAACCCTGGGCTAAAATCTGAAACCCCTTTGGGGTCAAGCTGCAGTTGAGCTCAAACAAGTTCGACAGCGGTTTTTAGGTTCAACTGCGGTTTTCAGGATCAATCCTTGTTGTTTGATAACGACGCAGCCCGGAATTTCTTCCGGGCCGGTGACTGGCTTGATCGAATATTCAGCTCAGGTCGCCGCCTTGGGCTTCGATGCGGCCAAGGCAGCGGTCGTGCGCTTCGACGAAGAGCTCGCGGTAGCGATGGATCCACGGCACCATCAAGGCTTGCTGGAAGGTGACGAGGCGACGCTCGATGATCTCGTCGTCGCCGGTGAAATCATCGAGATGGCCGAGATTGCCCCAGTAGAAGACCGAAACGCTGATCGGGAAGGGACGGCTGTAATTATCCGGCTTCGGGCCGATGGCGGTGCGCCTGAGCATGCCGAGCTGGAAGATGTCCGAGACCACGCCCTGCGATTCCTCGTAGAGCTCGCGGTGCATGGCGCACTCACTGCCTTCGCCGGGCTCGCGATGGCCGCCGGGACATTCCCAGCCGCGCTCGCGGTGACGCACGGTGAGAAGCCGTCCGCGGATGAAGAAGAAGCCGTGCACCGTGGTGACGATTTCCGCTTTTGCCGATTCGCTGGAGATGAGATGCTCAACCGTGTTCTCAAACGGCAGCCAATGGACATTGCGCATGGTTTTGACAAGGCGTTCCATCAGCAGGCTCCCGCCAGAAATCGGACAGCGGCCTTGGCCGGAGGGATTTGCAGTTTCATCATCGTTCCTCAAATTTTTAGATCACCGAAGATACATGCCGGGCACACATCGGCCAGTATCGATATGAACCTTTGGCGATCTTTCTGCAATCCAAAACCATCGCAGAAGCGACCTTGGACTTCTCCCGATGCACAGCCTATGTTTGGAGCTAAGATGCGTGAATCAAACCTTTTGGAGTTTCCTATGAAAAACCTGACTGTCTATGATCCGGCGATGTGCTGCAGCAGCGGCATCTGCGGTCCCTCGGTCGATCCCGATCTGGTGCAGACCGCCGCCTTGCTCAAGGATGTGCGCCAGGAAGGACTCGCCGCGACTCATCGCTACGGCCTGTCGTCGCACCCTCTGAAGTTCGCCGAAGAGCCGATCCGCAGCTTGCTGGAGAAGTCTGGAGCCGAATGTCTGCCGGCAATTTTTGTCGACGGCAAGCTCTTCCTGTCAGGACATTATCCCTGTGAGATCGAACGCCAGATGCTCCGTCAACGTCTTCAGGAGGCATGATCATGAAAACCTTCCCGCCCGATCTCGCGTCGCTGCCGCGCCAGCTCTTTTTCACTGGCAAGGGCGGCGTCGGCAAGACCTCGCTGTCTTGCGCCTTGGCTCTCGCCTTGGCCGAATCGGGAAAAAAGGTTCTCCTGATCAGCACCGATCCGGCCTCGAATCTCGATGAAGTTCTGGAGATCGCCCTGGCCTCCTCGCCGCGCCCGGTTCCGGGCTGTCCGGGTCTCTCGGCGATGAACATCGATCCGCACGCCGCCGCCGCCGAATATCGCGAACGGGTGATCGCTCCTTTGCGCGGCGTCATTCCGGCCGTCGCCTTGAGCAGTCTCGAAGAGCAGTTCAACGGCTCCTGCACCGTCGAGATCGCGGCTTTCGACCAGTTCGCCGCGCTGCTCGCGGGGCAAGGCCCGGCGGCGGCTTTTGATCACTTGGTTTTCGACACCGCACCCACCGGCCACACCTTGCGTCTGATGAGCCTCGCCGAGGCCTGGGGCGACTTCCTCAACAATTCCAACGCCGAAAGCTCCTGCCTCGGACCTCTCGCCGGTCTGCAGCAGCAGCGCGAAGTGTATCGACTCGCCGTCGCCACCTTGCGCGATCCCGCCGCAACCCGTCTCTTCCTCGTCAGCCGTCCGCAGAAAGCCGCTTTGCGGGAGGCGCAACGCAGCTCGCTCGAACTGGCGCAGCTCGGAGTCGTCGGACAAGAACTCATCCTCAATGGCTTGTTGCCCGCCGCTGCGATCACCGATCCCCTCGCCGAGGCTTTGCGCCGTCGCGAAGCCGAGGCCTTGCGTTTCTATCAGGAATTTCTCGACTCGCTGCCGGTCTATCAATTGCCGCTTCTCGGACGCCAGGTCCTCGGGATCGACGGCCTGCGCCGGCTGCTTGGGCGAGCTCAGAGCGGAGCGACAGTTGAGGCGGTTTCCAGCGATGATCTCAGCGGACTGCGGAATTTCTCCAGCCTCGTCGCCGAGATCAATTCCCTCAGTCACGGCGTGGTTTTGACCATGGGCAAAGGCGGGGTCGGCAAGACCAGTGTCGCCGCGGCCCTCGCCGTCGCTCTCGCCAAGTCAGGTCGCCAGGTGTTGCTCACCACCACAGATCCGGCCGCACATGTCGCCGCCGCCTTGTCGGGTCAATTGCCCGGGCTCGAAGTCGGACGGATCGATCCGATTGCGGAAACCGCAGCCTATCGCGACGAGGTTTTACGCGTCGCAGGAGCCGGTCTCGATGCGGACAGCCTGGCGCTTCTGGAAGAGGATTTGCGCTCGCCCTGCACCGAAGAGATCGCGGTCTTCCGCGCCTTCGCCCGGGCCGTGGCGCAGGGACGCGACCGCATCGTGGTGATGGATACAGCGCCCACCGGCCACACCTTGCTGCTTCTCGACGCAACCCAGTCCTATCAGCGCGAATTGCAGCGTCAGCAACGCCAGCAACATCCCGAAGAGGTGCTCCAGCTCTTGCCTCGTTTGCGGGATCCGCAATACTGCCGCATCCTCCTCGTCGCGCTGCCGGAAGCGACCCCGGTGCACGAAGCCGCCCGTCTTGAAGACGATCTCGGACGCGCCGGCATCCGCGCCGCCGCCTGGGTGATGAACCAATGCCTGCTCGGCCTCGATTGCCGCGATCCGCTGCTCATCGAAAGACAGAAACAGGAGCGACGCTACCTCGCCGAAACTCTGCGGCGGAGTCCGGGACACGTCCACATCCTGCCGCTTCTCGCCGAAGAACCCGTCGGCATTCAAGGGCTGTCTCAGTTCGTCTGAACCGGCACTTCCAGCTTGCTGACTTTTTCGCATTGAAGACGCCAGGGCATCAGGCAACCGCCATTGTCGGCGAAGCTGGTGTTTTTCACCTCGGCGGAAAAGACGCCGGTCACTTGGATCGGCACATCGAGCTGGATGTCTGTTGCTGGGCCGGGGAAAACGCAGACGACTTCATGCGCTGCAGGCACTTTGCCGTAGCAGCACAGACCCTGAGTCGGCATCAGGAGAAAACCGATGAGTTTGCCTGAGTCGTCGTTGAAGGGATAGGCGAAGCCGTTCAAGGTGACGCGTTTGCCATCCAGCGCCTTGAGCTCTGCGGGTATGGCGGCGGCCACTGCGGTGACTTCCTTGGCGTCGATGTTGGTCGGATCGGCACAAGGCAGTTTCCACTCCGCCAACTTGGCGAGGACAAGAGGAATGGCGTCGGCCTCGGCCACGACGGCGGGCAAAACCGGACGCGGCCGGAAAAATCCGGCTCCCGCGGCAAAGAGAGCGAGGATGCCCAGGCCCAGGGCGATGCGAGCGGCTTTTTTCATTCGCGTTGACTCAGGCTGGCCGCGAGGTCGCCACGGTAGGCGCGCCAAGCGGGGATGATGGCGGCAAGGAGGGCAAGAAGCACCAGTCCGGCGGGAATGGCGAGGAGGAGGGGGTCTTTCGGCAGTACTTCCAGCACTAGGCCGCTGCGTTCCTGCACCGCCGAAGCGGCCAGCCAGCCAAAGCCGGCGTAGAGGGCGAAGCCCGCGACCGCGCCGAGGAAGGCGACGCTGGCGGCATGGGCCAGGATGAGGGCCGCGAGCCAGCGGCGATGGGCGCCCATGACCCGTAAAACCGCGAATTCACGGCGACGACGCTCAAGAAGCGACAAGGTGCCGCCGAGAATGCCGAGCGCGGCGGAAACTGCCGTCGCCAGGGCCACCAAGCCGAGAA
>CAMCSH010000147.1 GCA_945877655.1 Lentisphaera araneosa HTCC2155
GTCCAAGGCCGGCCATGCCGCGACCAAGGCCATTCTCTCCGGCAAGTGGGCCGAAGCCGCGAAGTTCAAGCGCGCTCAGCTCGCCCAATACGCCCTCAGCCGCGAGTCCCTGCGCATCTCCGAGATGACCGAGGCCCGCTTGAGCCGCATGAAGCGCCATGGCGAGATGAAGACCATCCATCGCGACTACAAGCAGCAGATCGACAACCTCTTGGCGGCGTTCAAGATTGCCAAGAAGAAAGCCGGAGGCCCCAGCCTAGCCCAGTTCCTGCAGCTTGAAGCCGATCAACAGAAGGACATCGGCCTCGAGAAGTCCGCCCCGGTCCAGATCCCCGCCGACCTCATCCTTGCCGACCTCGCCCAAGTCTCCCCCTGGCAGGAATGCACCGACTCAGACCTTACCGACCTGGACTCTGCCATCACCGCGCTTGCCCGTGTCGGCCGCGCCAAGCAGAAGGCCGAGAGCAAGGAGGCCCAAGAAGCCTTTGACGCCGACATGGCCAAGATCACCGGCAAGATCCTTGAGCATGCCCCCGCCGCCCTCAGCGATGAAGCCCAAGCCAAGCAGGACGGCAGTGGCCGCGGCAAGGTCGCCAGCTTCATTCGCTCGACATGGGAGGCCACCCGCAGCGTCCGTGAGCGCATGCGCCAGATCGACGGCGACGGCGTTGCCGGCCCCTTTGCCAAGCTTGTCTGGAACGCCATTGCCGACGCACAGGCCAAGGAGTACGACATGCAGGCCCAAGCCAATGAACGCCTCATGGCTCGCTTCGACGCCCTGCCGCCCGAGCAGCGCAAGAAGCTCCGCGACAGCGTGACCATCCCCGAAGGCGCCGGCACCTATTGGGCCAGCAAGACCCGCGAAGAGCTCATCGCCGCCGCGCTGAACACTGGCAACAAAGGCAATCTGGACAAGATGCTCCGAGGTGAACCCGGCTTAAATGCCGAGATCCTGGACGCCGCCCTCGCCAATCTCACCGCCGAGGAATGGAGCCTGGTGCAAGGCATCTGGGACGACATCGACCTCTTCTGGCCGCAGATCGAAGCCATGTACACCGAACTCAAAGGCGCGCCGCCGCCCCGAGTCAAGCCCGTTGCCATGACCGTCCGCGCCCGCAATCACGCCGGCGAGATCGTGGAACTCAACCTGCGCGGCGGCTACTACCCGGTCAAATACGACATGAGCCGCGACAAGTCCGGCCGTCAGCACGACCTGGGCGACAGCCTCATTGCCTGCATGATGGACGGCAACCCCACCCGCAACCCCAAGACCGCCAACGGCTACAGCAACGCCCGGACCGTCGCCGCCTATCCGATTGACTTGCGCCTGAACGTCGTCGCTTAGCACATCGCCGAGGTGACGCATGACCTGGCCTTCCATCGCCCCTTGCTCGCGGCCCACAAGATCATCAAGGATCAGCGCTTCCGCATCGCCTACTCGCAGCGATTCAGTGAGGAGGCATACCAGCAGCTCCCCCACTGGCTGAAGGATATCGCCAATGACCGCATCAAGCCCAGCGGCATGAGCGGCGTTGAGAACTTCTTCCGCGGCGTCAGGAAACACGTCACCTTCATGGCGCTGGGTTACAAGCTGTCGACCGCCCTGATTCAGACCAGCGGTCTTGCCACCACAATGAGCCGCGTCGGCGTCATGCCAGTCGTCCGCGCCTTCGCGTCTTTCCTGAAGTCGCCTGACTCGATCATGGCCCGCTACGAGGAGATCAAGGACATGTCCGGCGAGATGCGGCACCGTCACCTAGTCCTGGACCGCGACATCCGCCACACCATCGACAACTCGATGACCGGTGAATCCGGCCTGCACAAGTTCCGCCGCTGGGGCTTTGTCCCTATCCGCGAGATGGATCGCATCGTCACCACCCTGGCTTGGGAAGCAGGCTACGCCAAGGCCAAGGCAGACGGCCAGAGCCATGACGACGCCATCCGCTACGCTGACCACGTTGTCAACGACCAAGGCAGCGGCGCACCGAAAGAGCTTGCCGCCTTCTTCCGCGGCTCCGAAGGCTATCGCATGCTGTCGATGTTCATGGGGCCAATGAATGCCATCTTCAACCGCCTTATGGCCACCAGCGATGAATTCCGCATTGCCTGGCGCGAGCAACGCACCCGCGAAGTCCTGCCGGCCTTGATCATGCGCACCGCCTTCCTCACTATCATCCCCGCCGTCCTTGGAGAGTTCATCCTGGGCCGGGAGCCTGATGATGACGAGGACTGGAAAGAGTGGGCCGCTACCAAGTCCCTGCTCTACGCTGTCGGCGGCTTGCCCGTGGTCCGTGATGTCGCCAACGCCAGCCTCAGCAACTACCCCGAGCGCGGCAGTACAGCCGTGCAGGTTGCCAGCGAGGCGCTTAACGCCGTCGATGCCGCTTGGGACTTGATGTTTGCCGACGACCCCCAACCAGCTCTTGAAAACACTGCCGACATCGGCGACGGCGCTGGCTATGTCCTTGGCCTGCCTATCTCCACCGCCACCCGCATGATGCGCAACATCGAGCGAGCAGCAGGTGACGAGCCGCTTGGTATCCAGGACCTGCTGAAGACGAGAGCGCACTGAAGCAAAAAAAAGGCGGTCAGATTGGACCGCCTAGGTGGGCAGCCTGGAAAACGAGCAATAGGTTCCTCGCTAAAAAAGGGGGATCAACAAATGAGCGTACTGCCCGATAAAAAAGCTGAGCAGTGAGTCCTGATTTTCGGGGCGCTGAGCATCTGCTCCTTGCTCATGTCTGTGCCTGTAGCCGCAGCGCTCAAGGCAGTGTGCCGCGCAGCTCCGAATGGCCAGCTGGCCTGCGGTCTTTTCTTGCTAGCGTGTGCCCTTTTGTTGGTGTGTGCCCTGGCGATGCTCGCGATGACCTATTGCGTCTTCCTCAACCGCCCATACTACTTCCACCGGGGCCCGCGATACGATGGGCGCCCCCGACACTAAGCGCAATAAAGCCCCGGAGCAATTAAGCTCCGGGGATGAGATAGAGCCACAATCTCTAAGTTCGGCGATACCTTCGCCAACTTCCACTCAGGGCCCCTGCATCATGAATCATGTGCTCGCAATTCAACCGACAACAAGACTTGCGAAGTCTTGCGCTTTCGGATATACTTTGTATGGTTAGCGCCCCCAAACCACAACCCCGTTGGTCTGACAGTGCAAGCTTTCTCAAAGCCCGACTCGCCGAGCGCCTCATATCCTTCCCCGACTGGGTTGAGGATCCTGAGGTTCATGGCCACGTCAATCGCCGTGCAAAGGAACGCCGCATTCCGGACGAAGCGATTAGAAAGTGCATCTATTTCGGGCGCTTCGCGGGAGGGTACAGAACCGAGGTCTTTGACGACGGGACCCGATACCATGAGTTCAAGCTCCTCTACACCGGAGCGCGCAATGAAGACCCACAATGCTTCTCCATCGTCATCAAACTTTCCGAAAACCTAGAAGATCCAGTTCTACTCAAAACCGTCATTCGTGAGCAATGCAAATGAACACACCACAATTCGCCTACACCGGCTGCAGCCAAACCCCCGTTTTGCTTCATAGCGGCGTTCATCTCAAAAAACACCCGCGCCTTGGTGATGTGATCTCTTTTGAGGATCGCGTTGGCTTGGCTGAAGCGGTTTTCATCGCGATTTGCCAAACGCGCTTCCACCTTGATCCCACTTCGGTCTGGGGGATGCGCGAATTCATGGGGCTGACCCAAGACGAACTTGGGGCTCTCCTGGGGTACGAGGATGGCCAGCAGATTGCTAAATGGGAACATGGCAAACTGAACAAGTACGATGCTCAGCGAGAAGCGGCCTTTAAGAACGCTTTTCTAGAACACGTGAAGCAGCCCTTGAAGCCTCTTACTGAGATCACTGGCGCATTTGAAGGCGAGCTTGAATTTGAGTTCAGTCCTTCGGGTTGGAGTTGCATCGCAATGGGCGTAGTTCATTCACAGGATTCAGACTGCCCGGTTGATGAGCTTTACCGCTATCTCCCTGATGCGATTTCTTTGCCTCCGGTCATCAACCGATTGGAGACGCATGTCAATCCCTCTTCATCGAGGGGCTTCGAAGGCTTGGCAGCATGAGCACTCCGCAGCACCGCATCAATCAGTTCGCAGGCACCCCGATACAACTCATCAACTCATGGGTTGATGATCTTCATTACAAGATCAATCCCGCGAGCTCGGGCGATGTCATGGGGGAGCTGCATGTTGAACAGATGCTGTTACCGCAACACATCGATGGCAGATGGCTCTCCAAGCTCACTGTCACTTGGGGGGCAAAGGATCCTGATAAGCCGGCGGCATTCACGATTAAAATCTCAGTCTATGGATTCTTCTGCTTTGCCGAGGGGACTCCTGATTATGTGAAGACGCTGCAGATGCAGTTTTCCGCTCCCAGTATGCTTTATGCGATTGCTCGGGAGACGATTGTTGGCCTGACGATTCGCAGTCCCAAGTTTGGCGCTTTGACTCTTCCTCCTGTGGCCTTCATGCCGGATCAAGCGAATGCACAACCGGCCTTGCCGTCATCGGCTACTGACTCCGCGGTTGAAGCCCCCGCTAAGAAAGCCCGGAGCAAGGCAGTAAAGAGCCCCAAGAAAAAGACGTAACCCACTTACTTGGCATCCTGAGTCGATCGCCCTATCTTCCCCCGTTGCCGCAGAGCTTGCCATTGTGGCGGGTGTCCTGCGTCATCTGACTGAAGCGCTCCCATCTTGCGACGGCTCTCGGAGTCGCCTGATGCGTAGCCCTGAGCGAGGTGCAATGCTTGCTCAGACGCGCCGCTTCATTCTCTAGCCCTGCGCACTGAGGTAGCGCCTTCAGAACTCATGTCATGGCCTCATTGCTTCTTGCCTTTCTTGACACGTGGAGCCTCAATCTCCGCCCTGGCCTTATCCGCAATCATTTGACCCCTCTTCGCCTCTATTTCAAGTATTTTACGGCGGTGCTCTTCGTCGCGGTAATGTATTGTATAGCCGCCGCGGCGCTCCATGAGCTTCTCTGGCCAAGGCTCCAGACGATTGAAGTTCACGGGCGCCGAGTCAGCCGCCTTGGGCGCCAGCACCTCGTCTTGTCGTGATTGCTCTTGCTTCTCGCCCATCTTCTTCAGCTCAGTCTCAAACACGAAGCGCTTGACCTCGGACCAAAGGCGTTCGTCTTGGGCGGCGGAGTGGAGAAGGGGGAGGAGATTGGGGGTCATGGGGTTTTGCCTTTGGCAGCTCTTTTCAGTCCCTTCAAGTAGATATGAAGCTCATTGGCTTCTTCCTCGCTTTCGCATTCAATGGCTTCAATTTTGCCATCTACTAAAAACGCGACAATTCGCTTTTGTCCCAATTTATCAGTCCAAACATCAGGCACTACATTTTGAATCATTTTCTGAAGGCTTGATGGACTCTCGGAATACACCCATTGCACAGTTTTTGAGTGCGCTTCAGTCAGCGCTGAGTCAGCCACTTGATAAAGGCCCTTAGCGAGGCCTCCCAAGTTGCCAAGAAATGCATCAATCATACCGCAGTCTTCAATCCCGCAGAGTCTTTGATGTAATGCATTTAAAATTGGATGTTGATTAGTAAGCTTTGTGATTTTTGCATGAGGTAAGATAGACGCCTCTTTAGTGTCAGGCAATGGGATGTGCGGCTTTTCTATGCCGCAGTACATTTTGTAAGCAAGTTTCCCGATCAAGCTAAGCTTCGGGTCTTCAGGTGGCATATTGAAATCAGATAAGGTTTTAATCTCAGCGTTGATCGAATTAGCCCGTTCTTCATCGTCATCGATCTTAATCTCAACCGGCTCTCCATTGACATTTAGGCATCCAACAATAAAACTGCCGTCCTTATTTTTCTTTATCCAAGATCTCTTGTTTTTTTTAATTTTATTCTTTTTAGGTAGCTCTAAATTCTCGACCCCAGGATGGATGATTCTGAATCTGTAATACCCCTTCAGAAGGTCAGATCCAATTTTATTGCTGCAGTTAATTATCTCATCTGGAAAGCCCATATCTTTTTCCATTCTATACATCTTTATAGAATTAAAAATAGCTTCAGCGGTTTCCCTGTCTTTCACAGTTATCTGGCTTATTTCAAAGCCTTCGTCAATGCATCCAACTGAATAAATATTTGTTCCAGGCTTGTGATCAATCCACTCCGATGGCATAAATCTACTTAACTGTCTCAATAATGCTGCGTATTGTGACACATGCATTCCCGTTCCCTTGCGCCAACGAATGAACGCGGTGGGGTCTACTCCTAGGGTAGCAGCTGCGCTGGCTGTAGATTCAAAACTAGTGAGCCAGTCCATAAAGGCTTTTTGCTCTGTTTCATTTAGTGCTCGACCCATGATGACCCCCTCTTGTTCGTGGGAGCATACACCTTTTTCCCGTCAAGGACATGGGGCGCTTCAATTTTTCCTGTATTTCTCCTTTGATTATCCGGGCTGCCTCGGTTTCTCTCTGTGATTTTGCTGTGAAATACTTCCGCAGCGGCTGCGTTTTTCCTGTATTTTGGACTTGACGGCCGGCCACAGCGACTGTACAATCGCTTTGTCATGGACTGCGTTTAGTCCCTGGCTTAAATCACAGCAAAAACACAGGGCCAAGCCTAATGGGGGAAAAAAACGGAACAAAGCGCATCACGATCAGCTATGAGCTGGGAGAGCAAATCAAAAGCCGAAGCCGAGGCAAGCGGCTTTTGGGCGCCGAAGTCGAAGCCAGGCTGCGTGAATCGCTTGAGCGCGAGGATATCGAGGCCGCTATGGCCGAAGCTCGCAAGAAAGTCAAAAACTGAAAAGCCCCGCCCCGGTTGCACCCGGGACGAGGCCAAAACAAGAAAGGAACGAGACAAATGTACGACGAGACCAACGACAGTCCCGACAGCTGCGAACTTAGCAGCGTCACCCCGCAAGTCAACCCGGTCAATCCGCTGGCCGGAAAAATCCCCGCCGAGATGCGCATCCTTGGCGGCAAGATGCAGCCCGTCTGCCGTCTTCGCGATCTTTACGATGTCCTTGGCGGCTATGCCAACTTCAGTACTCGTTCAAAAGAGCACTTCGACGCGGTGAAGGCCATTGATGGACAGGACTTTGAATTAACGCTCCCGCGCAGCGTTAATTCCGAGGCTGTCCGCGGACGCCCTGCCTCCGACTATTTCATCACCCTCCGGGTTGCCCGCAAGATCGTGATGATGTCCAAAAGCGACCTTGCCGACGCCGTCCGTGATTACTTCTGCGATGTTGAAGACGCCTTCCTTGAGCAACGGAACGCCGCCCCAGTCCATCGCCTCCCTGGCAGCTTCAAGGACGCACTTCGCCTGCTGCTTGAGTCTGAGGAAGAAAAAGAAAAGGCCAACTCGGCTCGCCTCATTGCCGAGGAGAAATCCGAGCAGGCTCAGCTTCTCTTGGAGCGCAAGGAAATCGAAGCCGATCAACTGGCAGCTCAGGTCAAGACCCTTGGCCCCAAGGGCGAATACCATGACAGAGCCCTCGTCAGCAAGTCCCGGATGGTCACCAACATCATTGCGAGTGACATGGGGCTCTCTGCCATCGCGTTGAATATCGCATTGGAGGGAATGAAGATCCAGCGCAAGGTTGATGGCTGCTGGATTTTGCTTCAGCCTTACACGAGCAAGGGCTACCACGATATTCGGGTCAGCATCATCCCTGACCACAAAAACGGCGGTGAGCGCACTTCCAATTCCCTCGTGTGGACCGAATTGGGCCGCAAGTTCATTCTTTCTCTTGAACCCCAAATCCGAGCATTCCTTGCCGCTCGCAAGGGGCCGAAACAATGATCAGCCAACCCGGAAATCTCGCGGATCTTCATCGCCGCATCGCGATCCTCCGTCAACACCTCGACAAGCTGCCGATCTTCACCGTTCAGCTTGATAAAGAGCCCTGTGCTGACCACATCTCTGAACTCCTTTTCCGCTGCATTGACATCAAGGAGTCCGCCCAAGCACTGCACGAGCGTTGCGTTCTTTTGATCGCAGCTCTACATGATGATCTGGATTCCGCGAACAAAGCAGAGGGCGATCAATCAGGCTCCGATCTCGGCGAGGTGGCGCAATGACCGCCACAATCGCACAGCTAGAAGTCCGCCGCGCCGCTTCTTCGATGCTCTCGATGGCTTATCCGCCTCTTCCGCTCAATCAGCGTTTCGATGACAAGTCGATGGAGATGTTCAAGCGTGACGCCAAGGTCGCCGGCGACATGAACCGCCTCCTGGCGAAGTTCAAAACCTGCGAAGCCATCGCTGCTGCAGCCAAGCGCGGGCAAGACATCCACGGCAAGGCGGCTCGCAAGGCCCTGGAGTACCAGCGCCGGACCCGTTACAATGCCGACTACTCCCGGACCGATGCCAACGGTGAAACCATCGTCACCTGCATTGGCGCGAAAGAGCTTGGATTGACGCTCGACACCGCTGAAGCCGCCGAGTTCCGGAGCTTCGCAATCGAGCTGCACGAAGCTGCCCAAGCTCTTGAATCGCAATTCTGAACCCCATTTCAAATTGAAGGAAAATTCTCATGTCAAAAGTCAAAGCTCCCGTTCGCCCCGTCGCCGCCAAGAAAGCCGCGGTCGTCGCTCCTGAAACTGCTAAAACTCCTACCGCAGCTCAGTCCAAGTGCTGCGAGCACTGCGCGGCCACCTGCTGCACCGGCGCCCGTCCGATCAACTTCAGCGACCGCATGCATTGCAGCCTCTGTGAGTCGATAAACTGCCGCGGCCTGCTCTTGTGCTTGAAGTGCGACAAGCACTTCACTTCAGACGCAAAGAAGACCTGCCCGACCTGCAACACTGTGGCGTCTTCGCCCGTCGCCGCGGCCAAGGCGCCGATGACGCCGCACCAGGTGGTGACCGGAAAGATCGAAGCGGCACCCGAGGTCAAGCCTGCCAAGGATTCCGACGACGATCAAGAAGAATCCCCCCACCCCTTGATCACGATGCCGTGCGACAAGATGGACGGAGCGCCCAAAATCAGCCGAGTGATGAAGATCATGGGCGCCGTGATCAATTGTTCTCGAGTCTTGAGATTCATGGAATGGAACAGCGACGACGAGAAGATTGCGGAGTTTGCCCGCAGGAATTCAGGCGGGCTCATTGATGCGATTGAAATGCTCTCAGAAGAAGGCGAAATCATCCTTGAACGGATGTCGATGTACCCGGAGAAACTGGCCGAGGAGGCGTCCGGCGCCATTGCCTGCAATAAGGCGCGAATGGCCAAGTTCAAAGCCGCTGACGATGCCCGTGCAGCCAAGAAATAACCCAGGAGACACACCATGAGCACCCGCCCCAACAATATCCGCTTTCTCAAGCCCACCGACGACGCCAAGCAGCTCGTTCCTCTCGCACTCAAGTCCTGTGTCATCGAGGAGCCTGGCGCCGCCGGCGCGATCACCCGCCGCCCGCCAACGCTTGACGAGGTTGAGCAAGGCCTGCGCCTGCTTTTCACCGCGCCGGCTGAGTCGAGGCCTCAGGAGTTGCCAGCTCGCCTTCTCCGCGTGAAGGAAGTTGCGAAGATGCTTTCTGTGGCGCAAAACACCGTGCGGCTCTGGTGCAAGCAGGGCAAGCTTCTCCTTGTTCATCTGCCGCCTCGGTGCGTTGGCATCCCCTCCGATGCCGTGGCGGCCATGATGAAGGGGGGGGCTTACCCCATGAGCCCCGACAGACTGACGCCGCACGTCATCACTGACCCGGCCTTTCGTGACCTGCGCGACATCTACGAAGCCAAACGCCGTGACGAAGAGATCGCGGCAGAGCCTCAGCTCGCTGCCATCTGGCCGCGCCGTGAATTGGACGCCGACAGCCTCACCGCTTCGGACCTGAAGCGGATGCTTGATCAGCGAGTTGATGAGCTTCTGTCTGGCGCGGCTCATGCAGGGCTCGACACATGGCTGTTGACTGTATTGGGCAATCTCCAGAGCCGAATTGAGGCAAAAGAGACTGAAATCCTCACAAAGGGTGAAGCCTTGCGCCAGGTTCAGGGAGAAATCGCATTCATCAAAAATCGAGCCTTGCGCCGTTGCGAGCAAGCCAAGCGCCGGGAGTCCATTGCTGGCGTCCTGAGCATTGGGGGCAGGCAATGAGAATAAGCAAGACAAAGCGCGCCATGCTCAAGATTTTGCCAGAAAT
>CAMCSH010000148.1 GCA_945877655.1 Lentisphaera araneosa HTCC2155
CGAGTTGCGGTTGGGTACGATGTCTAGATACATGGCCAGATTATAGAGCTATCAAATCTTGATTTCAATAGATTATGACAAACATTTACATGGGAACATTTTAAGCATAAGGACATCAGCATTGAGCTTGAATCGGGGGGAAGTTCAGCCTAAAAACCGCAGCAGAGGTAGTATGAGGATCAGCGCCACTTCGGTGACGAAGACGATCCATTCCGTGAACCAGGCCCAGAAGAAGAGTGGCATTGAGGCCGAGTCCGCTGGCGTGAATCATCGACAGGATGACCAACATCCGAGACAAGGTCATCAGATGGCGGAATAAGCGTCGTTTGGCCGAGTGGTGGAACATGCGGCCGAAAATAACCGCTTTCGCTTAATCTGCCGGGTGCGACAACAACTTTTATCGCTCAAGATGAGTCAATGACTCGCCGCCTGCTTCTTCACCAGCTCGTTGTATTCCGTAGTGCGGCGGTTGAGCTGCTCGGTCAGTTCGCGGCACTCGCGGCTGCGGGCGTTGAGCTGTTCGATCACGGCGTTGCCTTCCTGGGTTCGCTGGTTGAGCCGGGCGATCGCTTCGTCAGCGCGGCGGCTGAGCTCGGCGTGGGCGCTGGCGGCTTCCTTGAGCCGAGCGACGAGATCTGCGCACTGCTTAGCGGCTTCCGCAAGGCGGGTGTCGCGCTGCTCCACCGCAGCGGCCCATTCGGCGACGCTCTTCTTGAGTTGATCCCGTTCCGCCGTCATCTGGCGCAGCTTTTTATCGGCGTCGTTGCGTCCAAGGTTCTGACGATCCAGCTCCTCACTTTGTGTCTTGATCTGGGAGCGGAAGAGTTCCAGATCGGCGGCAAGGCGGGTCTTCTCCGCTTCTGCCGCAGCCAGCTTGCGATTCTGCTCGTCCGCATGGCTCCGCTCCGCCGCAAACCCGGCCCGGAGCGAGCTGTTGCCGCGCCATTGCCAGACGCAGACCAGTCCGAGCAGGAGGACGCCGACGAGATTGAGATAGGTGAGACGCATGGGGGCTCCTTTTGGAGATTCAAGATGGGATGGGAATGCCGGTGGCACCGGCCTGGCTGCTCAACCCCAACGGGGTTTCGGGTAGTTCCGTGTACTCTGGAAGCCCCAACAGGATGAAACCCCGTTGGGGTATGAAGACAATCGAAAGCCCCCCAGGGTAGCGCCTCGTACCTCGGCGCCAACCCTGGGCTGGAGGATGTAACCCCTTCGGGGTAAAGCAAATTGCCCCAGGACAATGTCGCCCGTTTGGTGTGGCGAATCAAGATGTTTGAATCTTGAATTCATTTCCGCGTGACAAATCCGACGCTGCTGACTCCGGCCTCGCGGATGGCGTCGAGGGCGCGCATCAGATCGCGGTGGCGGGATTCGGCGTCGCCGGCGAGGAGGACGCGGAGCTTGCCGGAGGCGGCGAGAGGCTTGAGGCGGGCACTGAGTTCCGAGGGGGTGAGCGGCGTCTTGTCGAGGCTGATGACGCCGGCCTTGTCGACGCAGACGACGAGGGGTTCGTCCTTGGCGGGGTCGGGGGCGGCCTGGGTGGAGACGGGGAGCTCGACCTTGACGGTGTTGAGCTGGATCATCTTCAGGCTGACGAGCATGAAGGCGGCGAGGAGGAAGAACATGATGTCGATCAAGGGGATGATCTCGATGCGGGCCTCTTCCTCCTGAGGCAGGCGTCTGCCGAGCTTGACCGGCATGGGTCAGCTCCGGCGAAGAGGTTGAAAGGTTGAAAGGTTGAAAGGTTGAAAGGCGGAGCGGCGGTGGCTCCAGAGCAATACACCCTGAAGAGTCCGGCCGTCCATGCTGTTCAACCCGTTCATGTTGTTCATGTTATTCATGTTGTTCACCTTTCAACCTTTCAACCTTTCAACTTGATTCAGGCTGTCGATGGCCTGGCGTCGCGAGAAGGTTTCGAGGTCGTGGCCGTGGTGTTTGGCGGCTTCGACGACGAGCTCGGTGTGGTTGATGGTACGCTCCATGTGGTCGCGCAGGCGGTGGATGCGCTGCTTGAAGAAGTTGTAGGGCAGGAGGCAGAGGATGGCGACGCCGAGACCGCAGGCGGTGGCGATGAGGGCTTCGCCGATGCCGCCGCCGACCTTGGCGGCGGCGAGATCGGCGTTGCCGACGAAGCTGAAGGAGTGCATGATGCCGATCACCGTGCCCATCAGACCGAGGAGTGGGGCGAGGGTGATGAAGGTGCTGAGGATCCACATCCGCTTCTCGGCCTGCTCGAGGCTCTCCGAGGCGCGCATCTGCATGGCGCCGAGGAAGGAGCTGTGGGCGTGGACGAGACCCTGGTGGACGGTGTCGAGATAGGGATCGTCACCGCCGCGGCTGAGCTCGAGGGCCTGGGCGAAGTCGCCGGCGGCGAGGGCGTTCCAGACGTGCTGGAGCTTTTCCGGCGAGCAGCGGCGGCGAAGCTGCAGCCACCACAGGCTGCGCTCGAAGATGACGACCAGAGCGACGAAGAGGCTGATGAGGATCGGCGCCATGATCGGACCACCCTGAACGATGAAGTCATAGGCGGCGTTGGCGAGGAGGGCTGGAGGCATGGAGGGACTTCCTATTTCTTTTCGATTTTGAAGCGGATGGGCACCAGGTAGCGGCGGACTTCTCCGGGCGGAAAGTGCCAGCGCTCGCGGACTGCGCGCAGGGCCGCTTGATTCAGGAGAGGCCAAGGAGAAGGGCTGAAGATTTCGGCGGTGGTGATCCGTCCTTCGCGGCCAATGTCGACAACGATTTCGACCGTTCCTTCCTGGCCGCGGCGAAGAGCTTCGCGGGGATAGAGGGGCGCCGGTTGCTTGCCTTCGCCTGAATACGCCAGCACCCGCACAGGCGTTTCGGCGAGACGAGGAGTTGGCGGAGCGGGAACGGGAGCGGTTTCGGCGGCGATCAAGGCAGGGCGGACGAGGGCTTGGACTTCGACACTCTTGGGCAGTTTAGGCAGAGCCGGCAGAGTGAAGGCGTCGGGCGGCACCGGTGCGGCAGCGGGCGGCGGCGGCTCAATCGGCGGCGGCGCCGGAACGAGTGCGGCGCTGGGCGGCGGCGGAGTCGCGCTCGGTGGCGGTGGCGGCTCTTCGGGTGTCAGGGGGATTTCGATCTTCTCGACCGGGGGCGGCGGAGGCGGCGTCACTTCAGCCTTTGCGTCGGGCGCAACTTGGAAGCCGCCGGCGAGGCTGGCGGTGAGGAGCAGGGACCAGAGGGCACAGGTCGCCAGCGGCACCCAAGGGGCGCCGGCGGACGAGACTGTGCCTTCGGAGTTCATGAATTTACCAGCGGTAGGTGAAGGTGAGTCGGAGCTGACGGGGCTCCATCGGGTGGTAGTGGGTGTCTTCGATGCCGGCGGCCTCGCCGGGAAGACGGCTTTCGTAGTAGTACTCGATATCCTTGTCCCCGGCGTCAAGGATGTTCAGGACATCAAGGTCGAGCTCCCAGTTCTTCTTGCGGTAGCCGATGCGGCCGTTGAAGATCAGGCTGTCGGCGGACATGTGGGTGCCGCTTTCTTCCAGGGGGCGGGAGGAGAAATAGCGAGCGCGCAGGCCGGCCAGCCAGCCTTCTTTCTCGCCGAGGGTGAAGCCGGCGCTGGCGGAGTGTTCGATCGAGTTGGGAACTTCGTCCATGCCGGGCTCGGCGTCGGTGAAGCGGGCGTTGGCCCAGGCGTATTCGCCGTCGAAGGTGAGCCAGTCTTGCAAGCGGTAATAGGCGGTGGTTTCGATGCCCCAGCGTTCGGAAGCGCCGCTGGGCTCGACCGCACCGGCGTCGCCGACATAGACCAGCTCGCTGTCGCTGCGCAGGGCCCAGAGAGAGGTGGTGGCGATGACATCTGGAATGGCCTTGGTGCGGAGGCCGATCTCGGCCCCGGCGGTGCGCACCAGCGGGTCGGCAGGATCGACCGGGTCGCCGGTGGCGGGATCGATGTGGCTGTTGACGCCGCGGGCGTCGTTGCTGTGGAAGCCGAGGCCGCCGTTGAGATAGAGCTCGGTGTCGGCCCAGGGGCCGAAGATCAAGCGCCCTTTGGGGCTGAGGATGCCGGCGGTGCGGTCGCCGCTGTTCTCGCGGCGGTCGCTGTCGACGCTGAAGTCGAAGAAGTCACCGCGCAGGCCGCCTCCGGCACGGAGCCAATCGTTCATCTGGGTTTCATGGTCGGCGTAGAGCGAGTAGCTGCCGACGTAAACCTCGTCCTTGCGGACGGTGGAAAGACGCTGGCGGTCCTTGGTGTTGTAGAGGCCGATGCCGCGTATGACGTCGTTCTGGTTCTGTACGCCGATGGTGGTCTGGCTTTCCAGACCGGAGATGTCGTAATCGTAGCGGCGCCAGAGGTTGAGGCCGCCGAAGTAGCGCTTGTCCTGCTGTTCGAACTGGTCGCCGTTGACCGGGTCGTTGAGGAAGTAGGTGAAGTCAGAAAAGAGGTCGAGGGTGTAGCGGCCGATCCAGGCGTCGAGGTGGGTGGTCTGGTTGCCTTCGACCTTCTGCCAGTTGACATTGAAGCTTTGGCGCGAGCTGGTGCCGCCGGTGCTTGGGTTTATGGAGCCGAAGCGGTCGAGGCTGCCGTCCTTGACGGCGCGTTCGGGGATCTGGTCGGAGGACATCCATTCGCCGCGATAGGCCATCAGGCTGAAGTCGAGGTAGTTCTCGTCGTCGCCGAGGTGGTAGCGTGAGGCGAGGTTGAAGTGCTCGAAGTTGTTGGGGCGTTTCCAAGGGCCGTTCTCGTGACCGTATTCGCCGCCGATGGAGAGGATGCCCTCGCCGACTTTGGCGGAATCGCTGGCCATGAAGCGGTAGTAGTCATGAGCGCCGACGGTGATGCTGGCCATGCCGGGGAAGGAGTGGTAGCTGTGGTAGTCGGCGCCGCCGGCGGTGGCGAGGTCGCCTTCCTGGGCGAAGTAGGGGCCTTTGTAGTAGTCGAGCCCTTCGGTGAGCTCGGGGATGAGGAAGTTGAGGTCGGCGTAGCCCTGGCCGTGAGCGTGGGTCCGGTGATTGATCGGCATGCCGTCGAGAGTGAGGCGGAAGTCGGTGCCGTGGTCGAGGTTGTAGCCGCGCAAGAAATACTGGTTGGCCTTGCCGCCACCGGCGTGCTGGGTGATGATCATCCCCGGCACCAC
Source organism: Lentisphaera araneosa HTCC2155 (assembly GCA_945877655.1). Classification (GTDB taxonomy): domain Bacteria; phylum Verrucomicrobiota; class Lentisphaeria; order Lentisphaerales; family Lentisphaeraceae; genus CAMCSH01. The sequence continues at coordinate 5,109 of CAMCSH010000148.1, forward strand.
TTCCAGCAATTCGCCGCGGCGCAGGGTGGGGCGCTGGCTCAGCTCCTCGTTGTTGGCCTGGCCTTGGGACGAAGATTGGGCCCGGCCGACGATGTCTTCCGCCTTGCCGGTGATTACGACGTCATCAAGCTTCTCGGGCGTCTTGCCGTCAGCAGGCTTTTTGGCTTCATTGGCGGGAGCTGCGGCGAGGGCGAGGCTAAGGAAAATGGAGGCGTACACGAGGGGCTCCTTGGTTCAGGTCTCAGGTTGGTCGGAAAGCTGCGCGGAAATCACTATCCTTTCCCTCTGAGGCTTGCAAAGAGAGGTCCGGACGATTTTGGAGTTATTGTCATTGGCGAGGTTCCCGATAGATTGTCAATAATTCGCTATCCAACCATGAAGGATGACATGAAGACTCCTGCCAAAGCCCCTCTTTTTCTTCTCCTTGTCGCCGGCCTGCCCTTGCTGGCTCAGGCTCATCCGGGCCATGCCGGCGGTTTGATGCACGGCCTGGAGCATCCGGTGAGGGGGCTAGACCACATTTGCGCGATGCTGGCGATTGGCCTGTGGGCGGCGCAGCAGAACGGCAAGGCTCGCTGGATGTTGCCGGGAGCTTTTGTCGCGGTGATGGCCCTCGGCGGTTTTGCGGGGGCCGCAGGGCTGGCGCTTCCCGGCGTCGAGGCGGGCATCGCCGCCTCGGTGCTGATCCTCGGCCTGCTCATCGCCCTGGCAGTCCGTCTGCCGCTGCTCAGCGCCTTGCCGCTGCTCGGCCTTTTCGCCATTTTCCATGGCCATGCCCACGGCGCGGAGATGGCCGCGGGTTCTTCGGCCCTGGCTTATGGCGCCGGCTTCCTGGCGATGACGGCGATGCTGCACTGCGCCGGCTTTGTCGCGGCTGGGCTCTTGCAGCGCCACGGGCAGGAGGTGACCTTGCGGCGCGCCGGCCTGGTCATCGCCGCCTGCGGTGTCTTTCTGGCTTTCTGAAGCGCTGATCATAGCTCCGCCCACATGCGCAGAAGGTTGTGATAGCTGTTGGTGAGCTCGAGAACCGAGGCGTGTTTGGGATTGTCGCCGGCGAGGCGCTGGATCGCGACATCCAGGTCGAAAAGGAGCGATCGCCGTTCGTCCTGACGGATCAGGCTCTGCAGCCAGAAGAAGGAGCAGACGCGGGCGCCGCGAGTCACCGGGTTGACCCAGTGCAAGCTCGATGAAGGGTAGAGGATCATCTGCCCGGCCTGCAGCTTCACTTTCTGCACTCCGTAAGTGTCGCGGATGCAGAGCTCGCCGCCCTCATACTCCTCCGGCCCGGCGAAGAAGAAGGTGCAGGAGAGGTCAGTTCGGATGGCGCCGCGGCCGCCGGGAAGATGGCGCACGGCGTTGTCGACATGGCTGCCGAAGCTTTGTCCGGCGGCATAGCGGTTGAAGAGAGGCGGGAAGATCTCCTTCGGCAGGGCCGCGCTCATGAAGAGGGGCGCTCGGGCGAGGCCGCGGAGGATCATCTCGCCGACCTTGCGGGAGGTCTCGCTTTCCTGCGGCACTTGCAGGTTGTTCTTGACCAGGCTGGACTGGTGTCCGGCGGTGACGCCGCCATCGATCCAGCTTGCCTGTTCGAGGATCTTGCGTCCGAGGGCGAGTTCTTCCGGGCTGAGGATATCGGGAATGCTGAGGATCATGCCCGGGCCTCAGAACTTGTAAGTGAAGGTGAGGAAGCCAGAGCGTCCGGCGCCGGGGATGACGCGGCTGGGGCCGCCGGCGGCGATGTAGTCTTCATCCAGCAGATTGTTCAGGTTGAGCTGCAGGGACATGCTCTGATTGAACTGATAGTTGGCCATGGCGTTGTAGAGGATGTAGCGCGCCTCATCGGGAGCCTCGGTGCCGCGGGTGTCGTAGGTCATCATGCCGATGTATTGGGCGCCGAGACCGAAGCTGAACTTGTCGGTGATCTGGTGGTTGGTCCAGAGGCTGGCCGATTGCTCGGGAGTGAAGGGCACCTCGTTGCCGTCTTCATAGGGCTGCAGGCTGTCGATCTCACTTCGCATGATGGCGTAGCCGCCGAGGAGGGTCCACGATTCGGTGATTTTACCGGAGGCCCCGAGCTCGATGCCCTGGGTGGTCTGACTGCCGATCTGCAGGTACTCGGCCGGGTTGCTGCCGGGGACCTGAGTGAGGTTATTCTGGACATCGTTCTGGAAGACGGCGGCGAAGAGGTTGAGCTTCTGGTCGAAGAACTCCCATTTGGTGCCGAGCTCGTAGCTGCGGGTCTCGATCGGATCGAGCTTGGCGCGCGCGGTGCTGCTGGCGGTGCTGGAAAGGAGGTATCCGTTGGCGGCGTTTGAACTGGCGGGGCTGAGGGAGTTGCCGATGCCGAAGTAGATCGAGCCGTTTTCCGCCGGCTTGTAGGCGAGGCCGCTGCGCCAGCTCGGCAGAAGCTCGTCGCTGCCGAGATCGTCAGTGTTGGCGGCCGTGAGCTTGCGGTCGTCCTGCTGGCGGATGCTGTAGTAGTCGAGGCGCCCCATGCCGTTGACCGACCATTGTTCATTCAGATCGACGGTGTCGCCAAGGTAGAGCCCGATGCCGTCGGCCTTGCTTTTCTGGCTGCCGCCGGTGCGCTGGCCGCCGCCCTTGGCGATGATCGCCCCGGTGTTCGGCGAGTACAGGTTGGTGTAAGTCGAGGTTTGGAAAGTGGCGCCGCCATCGCGGGAATAGGTCGCGTTGGTGTTCTCGAATTGCTCAAACTGCTCCCAGCTGAGGTCGAGCCCAGTCACTGCGCTGTGCTTGAGCGATCCGGTTTCGAACTTGCCGGTGAGGAGGGTGTTGTTCTGGAGGGTGAGGATTTCGGTGTCGCGGATTTTGTCGTCGATCGACAGGTCATTGCCGGTGTCGTTTGCGGTCACCGCACCGGTGCCGGCGTTGCCGGTGCCGAGGCCTTGGGTGACGGTGCCCCATGCGAAATTCTCGGTGCGCTGCAGCGAGCTGTTGTTACTCAGGGTCCAATCGTCATTGAGATCCTGCTCGATGCCGAAGTTGAGCTTGTCGCTGACCAGTTTCTGTTCGTCGCGGTGGGGGAAGCCGTAGAAGTTGCTGTGGTCGACGCCGTGCCTGCCCTTGCGACTGTTCGACACGGCCGTGGTCGAGGTGTTGGCGGATTTGTAGCTGTCGTAGGCGAGAGTCGGGGTGCCGTTGTCGGGCAGGCTCTCTTGCTGGATGTGCTCGTAGCCGAGATGCAAGCGAGTACCGGTGCCGAGGCCGTAGGCGACGGTGGGATTGACGGCGAAGGATTCATTCTCGGTCTGATCGCGATCGGCCACGGCGGCTTGCGCTTTGATGGCGTTGAGGCGGATCGCAGCGCCGCTCTTCTCCGACAGGATGTAGTTCGAATCGAGGGTGTTGCGCCAGTATTCGTGCGAGCCGACACCGATGCTCAAGGTGCTGAAGTCCTCAAGCTTCGCCATTTTCGTGACCAGGTTGATGGCGCCGCCGGAGGAGCCGCGGCCGAAGTTGGCGGAGTTCGGACCCTTGAAGACTTCCACCTGCTCGAGGTTGTAGGCGTCGCGACTCTGCTCGCCGCTGTTGCGCATGCCGTCTACAAAGACGTCGTTAGTCGCCGAGGCGCCGCGGATGAAGAGGTTGTCGCCCAGAGGCGCGCCGCCTTCGCCGGAGCGGTAGGTGATGCCGGGAGAATTGCGCAGCACCTGCTGCAGGCTGCTCGCACCCTGCTGCTGGATCACCTCGCTGTCGATGACATTGGTGGTCTGGGTGCTCTTCAACGGCGCTTCGAACTTGCGCGAGGAGACGCTGTTGGGCGCGATCCGCTGTCCCTTGACCTCGACTTCGTCCAAGCTGCCGATCTTCTCCAGCGACAGAACGCCGCCCTTCTTCGCCACCATCAGACCGCTGCCGGCGAGGGCGAGGCGAAAGGATTCCTCCACCGAGTGGCTGCCGCTCACTGCCGGCGCGTTCCTGCCCGCGACCATCTCGGGCGGCACCGTCAATTTGACCCCGCCCTGATGCGCGATCTCCTGCAAGGACGAGCCCAGCGGCTGAGCCGGCACCTTAAAGGCCTGCGACGGAGTCCCCGACGAAGCCTCGTCCTTGGCGCTTGTCGCCGCCGTCGCTTCCTCGGCATACAGGCCCTGACTGAAGGCGAGGCTGGTCAGCGCCGCCTGCACCACCGGGCAGACCTTGCGCAGGGAGGGCATACGGCGTGCTTCTTCTTCACGGAGAAGGCGGGCGATTTTCTGGATCAGGTTCATGGCGGGCATCCTTGGTCTTTGTTGAGATTATATCTCAAGAGATGCCGAAATTTGTCTTCGTCAATACGAAATGAAACTCAATCTCAAGATTATTTTAATTCTTGGAGCTCGGAGGAGAGCAATCAAGCAGGCCCGCGCTCATTCACGCTTTGAAGCGAGCGTCATGGCGATAACTACTCTTCTGCAATCGCCTGACCTTCGGGGATGTAGACCATCTCGCACGAGTTTAGGAGATTGAGCGGTGCCATTACTTGGCATTTAGCTTTTAGGTGTACTAAGTTGTGAAATTAGCAACAACCCAAATCGGTGGAATCCACATGTCCTTCAGCTTCAGTTTCAACAAGATCACGGTCATCGAGCACAAAACCCTCAAGCTGAATGCAAGCTGGCTCAAGCTCGTCGGAGCACCCGACAATGTGGATTTCCAGATCGACTGGGTGGCGAACGGACGATTCCTGCTAGATGGCATCGAGACCCGCAACTTCTCCCTGAGCCAACTGAAGGCAGGCAGGCTCAGTTTCGAAGCTGTCGGCGGCAGTTCAGATCTGCCCGAATTCCACATCTACGGTACCATACCCGGGGAAGGCTGCGGTGTCCCGAGCGACACCAGCACCCTGGTCTTCAAGCCAGTCAACGACAAGCCGGTGCTCAGTTCGCTGGCCGTCACCATGAGCGAGGGCGGCTCACGAGCTCTGCGCGACATGGTGCAATTGCATGACGAGGAGGACGAGGCAGCGGGAACGCTTGCCAATGC
>CAMCSH010000149.1 GCA_945877655.1 Lentisphaera araneosa HTCC2155
GCAGTGACTAGGGCGGGGGTATTTTTGCACCAGACGTCGATGGCGCCGACGGGAGCGACCTTGTCCTTCAGGCGTTGGCTGTAGAAGCGGCCGGCGATCAGGTCGTTTTCGAAGCTGAAGTCATCGAAGCGTTCGGCGACGACGCGGGCGCTGACGTGTGACTTCACTTGTGCGGGGGCTGCAGGGGTGGCGATGGTCGAACCTTTCAGCTGCAGCTCGCGGATCTCGGTGCCGGCTAGGAGGAAGGCGCCGACGCCGTAGTTCTCGGTCATGTCGGCGGTGACGTGTTTGGGGTCCTGGCCGATGGGTTGGACGAAGCCGAGTTTGCCGTCGCTATCAACGCAGGAGACCAGGCGGGCCCAGCCCTTGGCGACGACTGGCGAGTAGGTTTTGTCATCAAGAAGGCCGGCTTTGAGTCCGTAGGCGAAGCCGTAGGTGAAGAAGCCGGTGCCGGAGGTTTCGGGGACGGGGAAGGAGGCGGGATCGAGCAATGAGGCGTGCCAGGAGCCATCGGCTTGTTGCAGTTCGGCGAGGCGCTTGGCCATCTTCTTGAAGAGGTCTTCGAAGTAGGGGCGGCTCTTGGCGTCGGCGGGCAGTTCGCGCAGGATGTTGGCGAGACCGGCAAAGACCCAGCCGTTGCCGCGGGACCAGAAGACCTTGGTGCCGTTGGCTTCTTTTTTATTGAAGTAACTGTGGTCGCGGAAGAAGAGGTTTTCGTCTTTGTCGAAGAGGTAATCGGTGGTCTGCTTGTAGTCGCGCAGCAGACCTTCTTCCCACTTCGGATCTTTGGTATCGGCGTAGAGCTTGGCGAGGACGGGAGGGGCCATAAAGAGGGCGTCGCACCAGGTCCAGCGGCGGTGCAGGTTCTTCTTCTTGTAGTCGTGCGTCATGTCGCCTTCGACATCGGGGCGCTTGATGAAGTCTTCCATGACAGCGAGGGTGTCGGCAATCTGCTCGGGTCGCTTGTCGAGGCGGTGCAGGTCGATCCAGGTCTGGCCGATGGCCTGATCGTCGGCGAAGAAGCGTTTGCGGCGGCCATCGAGCAGCCACTTCTCCTGCTCGCCAAGCTGGCGCAAGTAGTTGAGGTATTTGGCATCGGGCGAGCTCAGGGCGAAGTGGGTGAAGCCGGAGTAGAGGGCGCCGCTGGTCCAGTCGGTGGTCGGGTGTTTGGAGGGGTGAGCCATCTGCCAATCGGCGACGCGGCTCATCAAGGCCATGGTGGCGGCGGCTTGAGGGGCAGCTGCGTGTGCAGTTTCAGCTTGGACGTTTGCGGTTTCGGCGGCGGTGCAAGCCGGTGCGGCGGCGGCGAGGGCGAGGATGAGGGTGGCGCTGAGGCGGATCATGTTGGGGGCTCCTGTTGGCTTGGGTTGAAGGCTTCCCCGGCGAGCGCCTTGCTGAAGCGCAAGAGCTGAGCCGGATTTTTCGAATGAATATCTGTTCAGATATGCTGATTATACTCTAGAAATACGCATTTGTTCCAATTGATACGTTCAAATGTGGATAATAACTCAAGATGATTTTTCCCGGGGGAGGGAATGATGCCCGGGGGGGCGCCCCCCTCGTAGCTGCATTATGAAGGAATGCCGTGGCAGGCGCGGTTTTCAGCCTGGTTCAAGCTAAAAACCGCAATTGAAAGGTTGAAAGAATTAGCTGCAACAGCAACAACTAACGTCTCTGAAGAAAAGCTTCGGCAGTCATCTTCGCCACACCTGAGCGACACATTGAGATTCGTCTCTTGTTGCTGTTGTTCATCTGCTTGCGTTTCAACCTTTCAACCCGGTTCCATTCCTCTGCTGCGGTTTTTAGGTTCAAGCTCAAGGAATGTCGTTATTCCGTTGAAGACATGAACGAGAGAGGTGTCCGTGTTTGAGGGAAATCAGATTTTAGTTGTCGCCGCTCAGGTCAGGTGCGCCACGCAGCGTCGCCGACAAACCACGAACAGCGTCATGTCGCCGAGACTCAGGCATCGGATCTACTGGGTCAAGCAGGGATGTTTTACCGCCTCCAATCGCGCCACAAAGGTTTTCACAGCAGTCTCATTGCCGAGACAGAGAGCTTCGTCGAAGAAACGTTTGACTTCTTCCTCCAAGGTCCGGGCTTCGTCGGAGTTGTGAGCATAGCCGCGTTTCTTGATCTCGTACTCCAGTTGAGCACGGACGCTGCGGCGATTCACCGCCTCCAGCAAGCGTCAAGCGACAAGTCTCACTCCTTCGCATCCTTGGTTTGCGCCAGCCAGGCTGAGCCGGAACGGCTGCGCGCCGGATGGCCGAGGAGATGGCAGATCCGGGTCGCCGCTGCCGCCAGTTTTTCCGGCGAGATTTCGTGCGACCAGCGCAAAGCCCGGGCAATTGACAGGAGGTCCTCCGTGGCCAGATTGCCGCCAGCGCCGGGCGCATAAGGACAGCCGCCGAGACCGCCGGCCGAGGCATCAAGCCGCTCGATCCCAAGCTGCATCGCTTCCCAGGCGTTGGCCAGGCCCAGTCCCCAGGTGTCGTGAAAGTGACAGGACAGCTGCTCTGGCGGCAGCAGGTCGAGTGCCATTTTCATGCGTCGCCGGACTTCCAGCGGAGAGGCGCGTCCGGTGGTGTCGGAGATCACCACTTCAAGTCCGGGGTAAAGCGCGGCCTGACGCAGCGCCTGCTCGAGGTAGCTGGCGGGGACATCACCGAGAAAAGGACAGTGGAACGAAGCGCTGAGATAGAGCCGACAGGCGATGCGGCTTTCTAGGCACTCCGACGCCAGTTTCAAGGCCTCGCGCAAACTGGTTTCCGCGTCTCGCCCGAGATTGGCGCGAGCCAAAGGATCGCTCAAGGCCGCGACCAAGGCCACATGCCTGAGGCCCGCGGTGCGGGCTTCGACCAGACCGCGGCCGTTCGGGACCAAGGCGCTGACCGTCACCTCGTCGGCAGCGGCATGTTGAACTTGGGCACAGACTTCGGCGCTGCTGGCCATCGAGGGGACTTTATCGGAACGGACGAAGGCGCCGACTTCGATGAAACGGCAACCGGCGGCTATCAGCTCCAGGCAGAATTGCACCCGGCTGTCGACATCGAGGATCACTGGCTCCGCCTGGAGGCCGTCACGAGGAGCCACCTCACGCAGTAACAAGCTGTTCATCGGCATTCCCTCCCTGCGACTAAGATAAGCCGCTTCGTCGTTGGCGTAGCCAATCCGCTAGAGTTTCTACCTTATCTCTGCTCGTAGGCAGCCATGTAGTTGGTGTAGAGATCGGCCGGGAGATAGACGACGCGGAAGCCCATGTAGGTGCGGCGTTTTGCCGGCGGATAGGAGAAGAGGCGGGCGCCGTTTTCCAAGTGGGTGGCAGGGTTCTGCCAGGAACCGCCTTTCAGCACATGCAGTTCGCGTTCGTCATTAAACGAATCCAGGGTCCATTCCCAGACATTGCCGGCCAGATCGTGGCAGCCGTAGATCGAGGCGCCGCCGGGGCGTCTGCCGATCTGCGAAGTGGTGCCGGCATCAGCGTGGTCGAAATAGGCGAGGTCGTGCTCAGGTGCGGAATTGCCCCAAGGGTAGAGACGGCCGTCTTCACCGCGAGCGGCTTTTTCCCATTCATCGACTTGCGGCAAGGCGTAATATTCGCCGGTCTTGGCGCGCAACCAACGGCAGAAGGCCTTGGCATCGTCCCAGCTGACATTGCAGGCGGGACAGTCGGGCATCGGCGACATCTGTTGCAACTGGGTCAGATCATCCGGGCCGTAGGAATGCTTGGTGGCGCGGAGAAACGCCTGGAACATCCCAGCCGTGACCGGATGACGTCCGATCAGATAAGCTGCAGGCAGAGAGATGCGATCCTTGCCGACCAAACCGCCGAGGAAGGGCCCGGCAGGGACATAGCAGAATTCTTGTCCGAGATGATCCCGGATCACTTCACCGATTTTGTAAGACATCTCTCTCCTGCGTGGCTTTGCCTCAAATATGAACGGTGAACGCAGCGTGGCAATGGAGTAGACGTCCGACTTTCTCGATCAATTCAACCGCCGGCTCGGCATTGAGCTTGAGGATGGCGATCGATTTGCTGCCGCTTTCGTTGTGGGGCGAGCGGATGTCTTCGATGTTGAGGCCTTCCAATGCCATCGACTGGGAGATCTGGGCGAGCACACCGGGACGGTCGTCATAGACAAAGACCGCGGTGTGGCCGGTGGGCTCGTAGTAGAGCTTGCCGAATTCGCCCATGCGGGAGAGGATGATGTTGCCCTCGGTCAAGGTGCCGCGCACCGAGACGCGGTCCATCTGCTGGGCGCCGCTGATCAGGTCGACGGTGATAGATTCGCCATAACGCTTGCCTTCATCGGTGTCGCGGATCTTGCAGGTGATGCCGCGCGACTTCAGGTATTCTTCGGCCTGGTCGATGTCGGTGATCTTGTTGTCACCGGAAATGGCGGCGACGATGGGCGGGATGAGCCAGCGCGAGAAGTCTTTCAGCTTGCCGTAGAAGCTGGCCTGGATCTCGAAGACCGGCGCCTTGGCGCCGATGTAGGAGCGTGCGAAGCGGGCCAGGGCCGAGCTGAGCTGCTGATATTCGGGAGCGAGGCCGTCGGGGATTGATTTGTTGACGACGTGCATGGCGAGGCCGCGATCGAGGAAGTTGATGGTCTGGTTGGCGGCCATGCGGGCGGCGTTGTTGTTGGCTTCGAAGGTGCTGGCACCGAGGTGCGGCAGCATGATATCGGCGATGTCGTTGCAGGTTTTCAGGCCGGCTTCGTCTTTGTCATAGACGTCGTTGCAGAAGACGATGCGCTTGGTTTTGCGAGCTTCGCGAAGCGCCTCTTCATCGAGAACTTCACTGCGGGCGCAGTTGACCAAAACGGCGCCGTCTTTCATCAGTGAGAAGAACTGGGTGCTGATGATTTTTTCGGTCTCTTTGGTGGCGGGAAGGTGCAGCGACAAGAAGTCGCAGGTGGCAAAGATGTCTTCCATCGAGGCGATCTCGGCGCCGTGTTCACGGGCCTTATCGAGGGAGACGAAGGGGTCATAGATTTTGAGCTTGACATCGAAGCCGCGGAGGCGCTTGGCGAGGAGCTGGCCGATGTTGCCGAAACCGAGGATGCCGACGGTCTTGCCGGTGATCTCGCTACCCATGTATTTATTCTTTTCCCACAAGCCTGCGCGGGTGGTCTTGTCGCCTTCGACGAAGTAGCGGGCGCCGGCGATCATCAGGCCGACAGCCTCTTCGGCGACGGCGTTGGAGTTGGCTCCGGGAGTGTTCATCACGGCGACGTTGCGGCTGCGGGCGTGCTTGATGTCGATGGTGTTGTAACCGGCGCCGGCGCGGACGACGAGGCGCAGCGAGGGCAGCATGTCGATGACTTCAGCGGTGATTTTCTCCGAACGGACGACGAGGCCGACGGCGTCGCGGTGCTTTTCGAGAAGAGCCTTCAGCTCGGTCTTGCCATCTTGAATGACTTCATAGCCTTGAGCCTCGAGGAGCTCTTTGCAAACGGTTTCCAGCTTGGTCGGGATGATGATCTTCGGCATTGCAGCACTCCATCTTTTATGGTTGTTCGTGACAGTATTTTACGACACTGAGACACTCTGCGCAAGGGTGATGACGCGTTTGGAGTTAAATCAGGACCGTCGCCGCTGCGGCACCGAGCCGATGCCGAGGTCTTCGCGGTATTTGGTGACGGTGCGGCGCGACACCTCAAGTCCTTCGGCGGCCAGCAGGTCGGCGATGTCGCCATCGCCCAGCGGGCTGCGGCGGTCTTCGCTGAGGATGACTTCCTGCAGCCGCTGCTTGAAGGCTTCGGTCGACAGTCGGCTGCCGCTGGAGGTCTCCAAGCCGGTGCTGAAGAAGAAGCGCAAGGCCAGCAGGCCGCGCGGGGTCTGAACATGTTTGCCGCTGATCGCCCGGGAGACAGTGGTTTCGTGGACGCCGAGCTCTTCGGCGATGCTGCGCATGGTGAGGGGCTTGAGTCCGGCGAGTCCTTCGCGGAAGAAAGCTTCCTGCTCGCGGATGACGATGACCAGCAGGCGCATCAGGGTGCTTTCGCGCATCTCGAGCGCGCGCATCAGCGACTTCGAGGCGAAGACTTTTTCCCGGATCCATTTCTTGTCCTCGGCCGGAACCTTGGGGTCTTCCAGGATGGCGAGGCAGCGATCGGAGAGGCGCAACCGCGGCATCGAATCGCGCAGCGGACGGGCGGCGAGGCTGCCGTCTTCAAGAGTTTCGATCACCGCCTCGGCGCTGATGAAGTCGGGATTGCGATCGGAAACCACCAGGCCCGGCCACGGCGTGGTGAGGCGGCGGATCTCGGCGATTGCATCCTGCACCTGGACCAGTTCGAGCTTGAGAAACTTGGCGAGTTTTCCCGCGTCGCCCTTGGCCAGCAAGTCGGCGTGTTTGGCGACGATCTTCCACGGCAGCTTGCCCTGTTGGCCGCGCTTCTTCAACTGCAGCAAGAGGCATTCCTGCAGGTCGCTGGCGCCGATGCCCGGCGGATCGAAGCTCTGGATCACGGCCAAAACTTCCTTCACGGTTTTCAAATCGACCCCGAGCGCGGCGGCAATTGGCTGCGGACCGCCATTGAGATAGCCCGCGTCGTCGAGCGAGCCGATGATGTGCTCGGCCAAGGGATGCAAATGCTGCGGCACTTCGCTGGTGCGAAGCTGCTGCATCAGCATCTCTTCCAGAGTTTCGCCTTGGCTGAAAGAATCGAAGAAATGGCGGCGACGCTCCTCCGCGTCATTGTCCGGCACCTGATAATTGCCGCGCTCGGAGGAGACGATGGAGGCGAGCGATTCGTCGCGCTCGACCGCGCGGGCCGCCGCTTCCGGATCGGCTTCGGCACCGTGAGCAAGGGGATCGCCATCAAGAATCTCACCACCGGCTTCTTCCAATTCCAGGGTCGGGTTGCCCGACAGCTCCTGATTGATCCGCTGCTGCAGCTCCATCACCGGCATCGCCAGGATCTCCAGCGACTGCATCTGCTGCGGCGCCATGATCTGTTCCTGGCCCATCCGCTGGCCCTGGAAAAGTCCTTGTTGCATGGTGTCTGAAATTCCTTCTGTTTGGCCCCCTAAACTCGGCTCTTTCCCGCCACTTTCCAGCCGGACCCCGGAAAATCGAAAAGACGCAGAGTTTCAATCAGAGCCGCATCAGTGGCCGCAAGTGGGCTGACTTGAACTCAGCCGCCGGATTTCATCCTGGTCGGAGAAGCGGTGTTTCACCGTGCCGATGATCTGGTAGTCTTCGTGACCTTTGCCGGCGACAAGCAGGGTCCCGCCAGAGGCGATGAGCTCGAGCCCGGCGGCGATGGCGGCGCGGCGCGAGTGCAGGAATCGCACCGGCACCGAAGCTTTGAGTCCGGGGCGGATGTCATCAAAAATCACGGCGGCATCTTCCGTCCGGGGATTGTCGTCGGTGACGATCACCGCATCGGCGTGCTCGGTGGCGACGGCGGCCATCAGGGGACGTTTGCCGCGATCGCGGTCGCCGCCGCAACCGAAGACGCAGACGAGGGGACGCGGGGCACAGCCGGCAAGAGCGACAAGAGCCTTGTCGAGACCATCGGGAGTGTGGGCATAATCGACGACGCCGCGGCGTCCGGGTCCGAGGGGGATGTTCTCCATCCTGCCCGGAACGCCGGGGAAGCTGCGCAATGCTGCGGCGGCCTGCTCGAGCGGAAGCCCAAACGCGGTGGCGGCAAGGAGAGCTCCTGCGGCGTTGGCGACAGAGAAGGCGCCGGGAACAGGGACATGGCATCGAACACCGTCGAGCACGAAAGAAGTTCCATCGGCATTGGCGATTTCGGCACTGATGCGGTGCTTGCCGTGATCCCGTCCGAAGTCGAGGCAGTGGGGCATTTCGGCGGCGAGCCGGCGTCCAGCTTCGTCGTCGGCGTGGGTCACCGCCAGGGCGCCGGGAGCGAGCATGTTCCGGAAGAGCCCTGCCTTGGCCTGGAAGTATTCCTCCATGTCGGTGTGGTAGTCGAGATGATCGCGGCTGAGGTTGGTGAAGATGCCGACGCGGAAGCGCAGCGGTTCGAGGCGTTGCTGGTCGAGGGCGTGACTAGAGGCTTCGAGACAGAGGTGAGTGACCCCGGCGGCCAGCATCTCGGCAAGGATCGGCTGCAGCACTTCCGGTGCGGGAGTGGTCCATGGCGCCTCGCGGCGCATCCCGGACCAACCGTAGCCGACAGTGCCGAGCACGCCGGTCTTGCGTCCGCTTTGCTCGAGGATGTGGACGAGCATCAGGCAGGTGCTGGTCTTGCCATTGGTGCCGGTGACGGCGGCGCTGAGCAGCCGTTCACCCGGATGGCCCGCGAGGAACGAGGCCAGGACCGCGAAGGCGGCGCGCGGCTGCAGGCAGATCAGTCCCGGGACCCCCTCGGGAAGCGCCTCAGCGAGCACCGCGGCGGCACCTTTTTCCCGGGCCGCCGCAATGAAGGCGGCGCCGTCAGCCTTGACCCCCGGCAGGGCGGCGAAACAGCTGCCTTCACCGCATTTGCGGGAGTCGCAAGTCAAGGAATCGAAGTTGGCCTCGCCGTGGACTTCGCAATGGATGCCGTGACGGCGGATTTCGGCGGCGGCGGAAGCGAGTGACACCATGGGCAGATTCCTTGATTGATCGCCGCCAATATAGCCGGAGCCCACCGCTCTGGCGGCGGCGATCAAATCAAAACCGCAAGCGTATTGATGTTCACATATAAACTCAGATCCGGCTTGAAATCACTTCAACCGCTTTGACATTGTTGAAAAAACCGAAGCAGGAATTTCAGATCATGACAAAAAGCCCTTATGAAATCCCCTCCTTGGCGAAGGCTTGCCGACTCTTGCAACTCGTGGCCGAGCACCAAGGGGAATGGACGGCGACCGAGCTCGCCCGCGCCATCGAGACGCCGCGAACCACTTGCTTCCGGATGTTGCAGACCCTCGCCCAGGAAAAACTCATCCTCGCCGATGGCAGCAGTTACCGCCTCGGCCCCGGCCTCGTCCGCCTTGGCTTGAAAACCCTCGAAGGCCTGTCGATCCGTCGTCTCTGCGTCCCGGTTCTGCGCGAGCTTTCCAAAAGCCTGGGGGAAACCGTGCATCTGGCGATCCTCTGCGATGATCGCTCGCTGCTGCTGGAAGTCTGCGACTCGCCGCAGTCGCAACGCGTCTCCAGCCGTCCCGGCAGCTTGGTCTGGCTGCACGCCTCCGCCACCGGCAAGGTCCTGCTCGCCCATCTCGATGCGGCTCGGCGTGACGAGCTTTTCGCCCGTCTGGAGATGCCGGCACTGACGCCGCGCAGCCTGACCAGCCCGGATCTGCTGTCGGCTCAATTCCCTGCTATCCGCGAGCAAAGTTACGCCATCGATGACGAGGAATATCAGCACGACTACCGCTGCCTCGCGGTGCCGGTCAAAGATGCCCAGGGCGAGGTGATCGCCGCCATCGGCATGACCAGCAGTCCCTCCCGCCTGCCCTATGCCTCGATCGCGGCCACCGTCAGCCGCCTGCAGGAGGGTGCCCGTGTCCTCAGCTTCAACTTGCCCGCCAACAGCGAAGAGCCGGGCCTCAAGCTCAAGAAGCCGCGGAAAAAGCGGGTCAAGCCGAATCCGACCTGAATTCACCGCTAGCTTAGGGCCTTCGGAACCTTTGGCCGCATTGTCTGGCAAAGAAGCCGCAGGGTGCTAAGTTGCGCGCCGATTCGACCACGGACCAAGAAAAACCATGAATCTGCGCGCAGTGATCAACATAGTTTCGCTGCTGATCGTCCTGATCGGCTTCTCGATGTTGGGCGCCGCTTTCGCCGGTAAGCTTGCCGGCGACTCGCATGACCAGGTCTTCCGCTTCACTGAATGCAGCCTCTTCATCATGCTGGTCGGCTTGATCGTCTTCCTGAAAACCCGCGATTCCAAGCTCAGTCTGGGCTTGCGCGAGGGATATGCCGTGGTCACCCTTGGTTGGCTGGCGGTGGTAGCTGTTTCCGCCATTCCCTTCCCGATCATCACCGATGGCAAGGTCAGTTTCACCGACGGCTTTTTCGAGGCGATGAGCGGCTTCACCACCACAGGCGCCTCGATTCTGACCGACGTCGAACACGGGCCCTGCAGCAAAGGGTTGATTTTCTGGCGCAG
>CAMCSH010000150.1 GCA_945877655.1 Lentisphaera araneosa HTCC2155
AGGTCGTCGGACATGGATTGGCTCCGTAAAATTGTTTCAAGTCGTTGTCTTTGACTTAGATACAATACATTCATGCGGAGAAATTTCAACATTTATAAGCTATAATTTATGCTATATTTCTTGGGCCCGGGAAGATTTCGGACGGGATCATGGAAACGGGCGCGGCCAAGCACATCCTCGAGTCGGCGTTGCGCTTCTTCGAGAGGCGGGTGATCGACTTCGAGATTGACATTGAGGAGCGCCGGCCAACGCGGTTCGCCGGCAAAGGGATTGCCGCAGACGATGCATTCGACCCGGTTGGAACTGCTTTGGCCGCAGCGTCGGCAGCGGCGATCGCCGCTCCTCGGCTGGGCGCGAGGCGCGATCTGGTCGAACCACCAGGGTGTCGTCGAGACCGGGCGCAGGGGTGCCGGCGACGGCGGAACGGGAAGGGCGGCGATGTCGTTGAGCTGGCCTAAGCGGGGGCCGGATTCGGGCAAGGGAGCGCCGCAACGTCCGCAGACCAGGGACTGGGCGGAGCTGTGGTAGCGGCAGCGCGGGCAGGTTTTCACTGGCCGCGGCACCAGTTGACGGTGGCAAAACCCGCCAAGGTGAGAAGCAGCGAGCCGAAAAGATGGGCCGCGATGACGCCGCTGGCGGCGGCGAAGCGACCGCTCTGCAGATGCGTCGTGACTTCGACCGAGAAGGTCGAAAAAGTGGTCAAGCCACCGCAGAAGCCGGTGACGATGAGCAGCCGCCATTCCGGCGACAGATCAGGGTGCGAGCTGATGAAAGCGACGGCGAGGCCGACGATGTAAGCGCCGATGAGATTGGCGCTGAGAGTGCCCAGCGGCAGGTCGGGGAAACGGCGGTTAAGCGCCTCCGACAAGCCCCAGCGCAAACAGGCGCCAAAAGCGGCGCCGAGAGAAATGGCTAGGAGCTGTTTCCACATCACTTAATTCTTCTGGAATTTGCGATTGTCGGCGGCGATCGCCCAGACCGTGCCGTAACTGGGTTTGCCGTCCTTGCCGATTTTAAAGGGCAGAAAGCAATCAACTGCGGTGCCATCCTGGTGTTCGATCAAAACTTCAATTGCGGTCACCGCACCTTCATTTTTGAAACGCACCACTTTCACCTGACATCCGACTGCTGTTCCCCGATATTTTCCGGCGGCACATGACAGTGCCAAAGTGTCATGAATTTCAGCAATGAATTTCTCCGGATCGCCACTGAGTTCTGTCGACTTGAATTCACCGCTCACCTGGACTTCGCCGCTCTGCTCGAGAGAAATAGCAAAGGGATGGACGAAGCCTTGTTTTTCAAGTTCGTCGCATCCCTTGCTCAGCGCCATGTCCAGGAGGATGTTGAGATCCTCGCTGTTCATCGGGGGCGGATCACTTCTTGGTCGCTTCGAGCTGTTTTTGCAGCTTGGCGATTTCTTTCTGGATCTTCTTGGCTTTTTTGCCTTCGGCATCTTTCAAAGCACCGTCGACGGCGCGCTTGTGGCTGTCGATATTCTTCAGTCCGGCGTAGAAGTTTTTCAGCTGCACGCTGTTGAGCTTGCTGAGGCCTTCGCGGAGGCTTTTCAGGTTGGCTCGGCCAGCGCTTTTCTTGGCGCCATTTTCACTCTTGACGGTTTTTTCAGCCATGATTTTTCTCCATTGTTTTTCTATTTTTTATGAGCAACGAATTGTAGGCATCTAGCTCTTCGCTCGGACCTAAATACTTCCCTCTTCTATTCTTGACAAGTCCTTCATATCTTCTTTTTTGCGAAAATCTTGTTGCCCTGCGAAGACAAGACGGCGTCCTGCATTACCTTCCGAGCCGCTCACAGCACACGGAAAAAACAACATGCCCACCTCCAAAATCCGCAACATTGCGATCATCGCCCACGTTGACCACGGGAAAACCACCCTCGTCGACGCCATCCTCAAACAGTCGCACATCTTCCGCGACAACGAGACCATGGCCACCTGCGTCCTCGACTCCAACGACTTGGAACGCGAACGCGGCATCACCATTCTCGCCAAAAACATCTCGGTCACCTATAAAGGCATCAAGATCAACGTCATCGATACTCCGGGACACGCGGACTTCGGTGGTCAGGTCGAACGCGTCCTGAAAATGGCCGACGGCGTTCTGCTCCTCGTCGACGCCGCTGAAGGCCCGATGCCCCAGACCCGTTTCGTTCTCGACAAGGCGCTCGCCCTCGGCCGTCAGCCGATCATCGTCGTCAACAAGGTCGACAAGCCCGACGCCCGTCCCGCTGAAGTTCTCGACGAGGCCCACAGCCTCTTCATGGAACTCGATGCCACCGAAGAACAGCTCTTCTGCCCCGTCGTCTACGGCTCGGGCCGCGGCGGCTGGATGTCGAAAGAACTCGGCGTCGTCAAGGCCGACATGCAGGACCTCTTCGACACCATCGTCGAACACGTTCCGCCTCCCCCTCCCCTCGAAGGCACCGTGCAGATGCAGGCCACCTCGCTCGACCACTCGAAATTCATCGGCCGTATCGCCATCGGCCGCGTCTTCCGCGGCACCCTCAAGACTGGTCAAGTCAAACTGATCAAGCGCGACGGCAGCATCCAGCAGAAACAGATCAAGCAGCTCTTCGTCTTCGAAGGCATGGGCCGCCGCGAAGTCACTGAAGTCAAAGTCGGCGACATCTGCGCCGTCGTCGGCATCGTTGACATCGAAATCGGTGACACCATCGCCGACAACGACAATCCGGAAGTTCTGTCCGCCATCAAGCTCGACGAACCCACCATCTCGATGCTCTTCAAGATCAACGACTCGCCCCTCTTCGGTCAAGAAGGCGAATTCGTCACCACCCGCCACATCCGCGAGCGTCTTGAGCGCGAAGCCGAACGGGACATCGCGATGCGCTTCGAAGACTACAGCTCCGACTCCTACAAGGTTTCCGGCCGCGGCGTTCTTCACCTCTCCATCCTGATCGAAAACATGCGCCGTGAAGGCTATGAATTCGCCATCTCGCAGCCGCACGTGATCATGAAAGAGATCGACGGCGTCAAGATGGAACCGATCGAACTCCTCACCGTGGAAGTGCCCGATGGCATGGCCGGCAAAGTCATCGAACTCGTCGGCTCGCGCCGCGGCGAAATGATCAGCATGGACCACCGCGGCGGCGGCCTCCGTCAGCTCCTCAAGTTCAGCATCCCCACCCGTGGCATCATCGGTCTGCGCTCCAAGCTGCTCACCGCCACCCAGGGTGAAGCCGTCATCGCCCACTCGTTCACCGAGTACCAGCCCTTGCGCGGCGACTTCCCCCACCGTCGCAACGGCGTCCTGATCTCGATGAGCTCCGGCCCCGCCGAAGCCTTCGCCATCGACGGCCTGCAGCTCCGCGGCACTTTCTTTGTCGACCCCACCGTCATGTGCTACGAAGGCATGATAGTCGGCGAGAACAACAAAGAAGGCGACATGATCGTCAACCTGCAGAAAGCCAAGCAGCTGACCAACATGCGCGCCTCCGGTTCCGACCGCGCCCTGAAGATCGCCCCGGCCCAGAAAATGAGCCTTGAAGGCGCTCTTGAATACGTCGACGAAGACGAGCTTGTCGAAGTCACTCCCAAGTCGATGCGTCTGCGCAAAAAGCTTCTCTCCGAGAACGACCGCAAACGCTACTCGCGCAACAAAGAAGAGTATTGATCCTCTTCCTTGCTGAATCCGCAAAAACCGCCTCCTTCACGGGAGGCGGTTTTTTTCGACGTGTATCATTCTGATTTGAGCTTGGATTCTCTTCGCCATCAGCGTCGAACCAGGGAGTGAGGGAGGTAGGGAGTAAGGGAGTAAGGCAGGAGCGCATATGAGTACACTCCCCAACTCCCTTGTTCCCTCACTCCCAAGCCTGGAGATAGATTTGAATCCCGAGTGATACAGCTCGGTTTTTTTCATCCGCAAGCCTGCCATCCCGAAAGCCTGATCCGCCCCCGGATATTCCCAGGGAAGCACGTGAACCTAAAAACCGCAGCAGAGGAATGGAACCGGGTTGAACCTAAAAACCGCAGCAGCCCAAGACCTTCCGCGACCCCTTCAGGGTCAGAACTCATAAGTCATTCCAACCCAGGATGTCGCCGATGCGGCTTAACCCTGAGCTAAAATCTGAAACCCCTTTGGGGTCGAGCTGCAGTTGAGCTCAATCAAGTTCGACAGCGGTTTTTAGGTTGAAAGGTTGAAAGGCTGAAACGCAAGCGCATGAACAACAGCAACAAGAGCCGATTATAGGAGCAATGTTCAGGGGCGGCGAAGATGACTGCCGAAGCTTTTCTTCATAGTCGTTAGTTGTTGCTGTTGCAGCTAATCCTTTCAACCTTTCAACCTTTGAACCTTTCAACTGCGGTTTTTAGGGTGAATTGTTGTTGGCATGATTCTTGAGTTCGGAGACTTCGACAAGTCACAAACCGAAGAGGCTCCAGATGAACTTGACCCTGCCCCGCCGCCTCGTCGCCCTTGAGAAGGCCCGATCCTCCCTCGATCTGCATGATCTTCATGGTCGGGACGTGAGTGTCGCGGTCGATCGCATCAGCACCATGATCAACCAGCCGGAAACCCGGATTCAGACCAGCGACGGCCATAGCAGCCTGGTTTTGGAAACACCGGAAACAATTGCCGGCATGCTTTGCCGGAAGGGGCCACCCCTTGCCACCTGGAGCCACGCCCTGGCCCGCCGCGTCGGCCGCCGCCCGGGCGAAATGGGCCGCGAAATACAAGCTTGGAAAGACGGCAAACTCCTCTTCCGTCAACAAGTCGCCTGGGGCCTGGTCAAGGTCACTGAAGGACGCTTCCGCCGCAACTGCGCCGACTTCTTCGGCCGCATGAACCCCTTCCGGAGAATCCCATGATCCGCCTTACCGACCTCGGTGGCCAGACCCTCTGGCTCAATCCCGATCTGATTGAGCGCTTGCACTCGGCGCCGGACACCGTCATCTCCCTCCTCACCGGTTCCACCATGATGGTGCGCGAACACCCCGAGGAGATCACCCGCCTGATCATCGACTTCCGCCGTTTGTGCGGCGCACCTCCAGCCTTAAACAAGGAATGACGCTATGGACCTGACCTCAATCGCCGGATTCATCATCGGCACCCTCTGCTTCCTCTGGGCCATGTGCTGGACAGGTTCAGCCATTGATCCCAGCAAGCTTCTCCTCTTCAAGGATATGCCATCGGTGGTTATCGTGTTCGGTGGCGGTCTCGCCGGCTTCTTGACTTCCTTCAAGATGAACCAATGCATCAACACCCCGAAAGTCGTGATGAAGGTCTTTCTCAACGCCTCGCCCGACATGAAGGGAACGATCAGCAAGATCATGGAGTTCGGCGTCCTTGCCCGTCGCGACGGAGTCCTCGCTTTGGAAGAGAAAATCCCTGAGATCAAAGACCCCTTCATGGCGAAAGGCTTCCGCATGTTGGTGGACGGCGTCGCCTCGGAAGCGGTGGAAGGCACTCTTGATGCGGAGATTGAAGGCATGGGCAAGCGCCACGAGGGCGGCCAGAAGATCATGGAGCGTCTCGGATACTACTTCCCTGCCATGGGCATGCTCGGCACCCTGGTCGGTTTGGTTTTGATGTTGGCCAACTTGAACGACCCCTCGAAGATCGGTGGCGCCATGGCCGTTGCCTTGCTGACGACTTATTACGGTGCTCACCTTGCCAACCTTTTGTGCATTCCCTTTGAATGCAAATTGGCACAGCGCAGCCAGGAGGAAGCTCTCTATCGGGAAATGGTCAAGGCCGGTGTCCTCGCCATTCTCGCCGGCGAGAGTCCGCGCCAGCTCAATGAGAAGCTGCTGATCTTCCTGCCCCCGGCCGATCGCGCCGCACTTGAGATGAAGTGATTTATGGGCGGCAAGAGACCCATCAAGTACAAGATCATCCTCGGTACGCCCGACTGGATGCTCTCCTTTGGCGACATGCTCTCTTGCCTCCTGGTCTTTTTCGTCTTGATGGTCGTCTTCTCCTCCGACAAACCCGGCAAAGCCGCCGACTTGATGGGAAGTTATGTCGAACCAGGTGACGTCGAGCAAGGCTCGCCAGCCGATGGGGTTCTGCGCGGTAAAAACCAGGTGAAAAAACCTCTCCAACCCCCCAACCCCTCCGCCGAGAAACTGACCAACGCCAACATCATCAAGAACATCACGGATCTGAAGGACAAGCTGAAAAAGCAAGGCTTCACCCATACCATCATCCCCAACGAGACCGAAGAGGGCGTGTCGCTCGAGATGCCGCTCGCCCTGCTGCTTGCCGACAGCGCAGACTCGAAGCTGGTTTACAAGGAGATCGTGACCTTACAACAGTCATTGAACATCGACATCGAAGCGACTTTCTTCATCAAGGGAATTCGCAGCGACAGCGATGACAAACCTGATTTCTCCGCAGCGCAGAACGCTCAGGCCACGGTTCAGAAGCGCCTTCTGAATGGTCTCAGCCGCCCCAATGCCTGCCGCATCTATCTGCGCGGCAGCTCGCGCCCGGGTGACAGCCGGGTCCGCATGCTCTTTCTCAACGGCAAGGGACGCAAACGCATCTCTATGGAAGAATTCCTGAGGATCGAATAAATGGCCAAGCTGAAACCACTGATCATCGCCAAGCAGGTAGGAGCCCCAGCCTACATGGCGCAGTTCACGATTCTCTATCTGCTTCTCATGGTGTTTTTTATTGTCTTGACCACCATGGCACCGTTTCCCAAGGCCGATGGTCCGGGCAAATTTGCTGGCGATGGGGAAGGCGAAACACGCCAAAAAAACCGCATCGGAGTTGTCCTCGGCAAAGGCGTGTTCAAGTTCGGCCAGCACGGAAAGGCCCGCTATTACGCTTCGTATTCCAACAATGAAGAATTGCAGGAATACGACGCCATGCCGCCGATGTTGCCGGAGGAAAACACCAAAGGTGCCGGCGGCGGCGGCAATACCGAGATGAAAACCCAGATTTCCCTCAGCAGCACCGAGCTTGTCCTTCCCAGCTCAGGCCGTTTCAAACCCGGCAGCGATGAGATGGATGCCGAGCTGGAAGCCTGGTTCAAGAACTTCTGCAAGCTGATCCGTTCAATCGATGAACACGTCGTCATCCTCTGCCATTGCAACGAATACGCTGATAATGAGAAGAATTACAAACTCGCCAGCGCCCGAAGCGCCGCCCTGCTTCACTATGCTCATGAAACAGCCAATCTCGAATATTGGCGCCTGACTGTCGGGGTTTCTACTGGCAGTGTTGATGTCAATGGCCAATCCCTTCCCGAGCAAAGCACCGAGGTTTACATTCGCAAGCCACTCAAGGCCAAGCCTTGAGCAGCCAAATTCCGAACTGGGCTTTTCGCGGCTCCCGCAGTTGACGAAGTTGATGCAGTTGATGTCGCAAGTTTTCAATCTGACCTTATTATTGCGGCCGCCAATCGACATGTCAACCGAAAACTGGAGCACTTCATGGATCAGACTTTTCTTCTTCTGGCTTCTGGCGGCATTGAGCCCCACACCTTGACTGGATATCTCGTCCTCGGCATTTTCTGCCTCGGCATGGCGATGATCATCGCCGAAGCCTATCTGCACATGGACAAGTTCAAGCCGGCGATGTTCATGGTCACCGGTGTTTTTGTTATTGCCGGCTATTACTACTTGAACGATCCGGAACATCTGAAAGAGCACATGGATCACTTCCAAGCGCATGCGATGGGCGAGTTCTGCCCCTTGCTGATTTTCATGGCGATCATGTGGGTGATCGTCGAGATGATGAATGAACGCAATGTCTTCGGCGGCCTCAACTCCCTTCTACTACGAATGGGTCTTCGCAGTCGCGGCATGTTCTGGGCCAGCGGCTTCCTGTCGGCCATCCTGTCGCCCTTCCTCAACAACATCACCACCGCCATGATCTTCGGCAAATCGATCCAGAATATCTCCAAGGATCAGCGCTATACCCATGTCGCGTTTTGCAACATCATCCTCGCTTCCAACTCCGGCGTCTGGTTCATCGGCACCGCCACTACCCTGATGGTCTACCTCAACGGCAAGATCACCATCGGCCAGCTTTTCTGGCTCATTCCTCCAGCTCTCGGCGGCTGGATCGTCTCCGCCCTCGTCCTCGATTATTTCTATCTGCGCAAAATCGGCGGTGAATCGATCGACCCGGGATGCGCCAACGAGCCGGTGAAACGCGGCGGCATTCCATTAGCCATCGCCAGCTTCTTCGCTATTCTACTCGGTGTCCTCGCCAACGTCTTTTTGAAAATCGACATCTCTTTCGCCATGAGCGGCACCTTCGGCTGCCTGATGCTCTTCGTCTGGGGACTGAAAAAATTCCACGGCATTCACATGCCTTGGGCGCAGCAGTTGCAAAAGGTCGAGTGGAACACCCTGCTCTTCTTCGTCGGCATCATCATCGGCGTCGGCTGCCTCGGCGCCTGCGGTTGGCTCGGTTATATCAAACAGCTCTTTGAACAGGTCAATCCGACCCTCTGCAACACCATCCTCGGCGTCCTCTCCGGCATTCTCGACAACGTCCCGGTGGAAGCCGCGGCTCTTGCGGCACAACCCACCATGACCCCTTCCCAATGGGCTCTCAACACCATGATGGTCGGCATCGGCGGCTCCCTCACCGTCATCGGCTCCGCCGCCGGGGTCATGTGTATGTCGCTCGAAAAGACCTACACCTTCGGCGCCCACTTCCGCTTCCTCCCCGCCATCCTCGCCAACTTCTTCGCCTCGCTCGCTTTGTGGTACCTTCAATATGAAGTCCTCAAGCTCGGCTGCTGATCTTAAGACAAGGGCTCAATCCGAGCAGGTCAACCTCAACCATTGCCTGCCTTATTGCGCCAAGTGCGAAGTGATGTTTGACGTCACCATTCCTGACAAGGAGACGGTCGAAGGAATCGGCCGCCTCGATGAAGCCATCATCTGCCATCCTCCTCGGGCTTGCTGAAGCCGCAAAGAAGCCGATGTCACGTACATCGGCTTCATCCTCCTTCCCTCTTCCCTGATCGGCGTCGGCATCACTTTCTGGCAGTGTCTCGGCGGACAAATCCCAACGGCTTTAATCTCGGCGAAAGGTGAAAGCAATGCAAAGGCCCGGCTGTCTTGGCCGGGCCTTATTCGTCAGTGCATCAGCCAGTGGACACCGACGGCGGCGAAGAAGCCGATGAGGACTGCCCAGGAATAGCGCAGATGGGCCATGAAGGTGTATTCGCCCTTGGCGACGCCCATCAAGGCGACCCCGGCGGCCGAGCCGACCGCCAGGATCGAACCGCCGATACCGGTGGTCAAGGTGACCAGCTGCCAGTGCCAGAGGCTCATGTCCGGATTCATCTCAAGGACTGCGTACATCATCGGGATGTTGTCGACGATGCAGGAAAGGAGGCCGGCAAGAATGCAGAGGCTGGCGCATCCCCAATTTTCCACCACCTGGGTATTGAGCATCGCCAGCCAGCCGAGATGGCTGAGACCGCCGATGGCGAAGATGATGCCGAAGAAGAACAGCAGAGTGTCGAACTCGCTCTTCTCCACCATGGTGAAGATGTCGGCGCGCTTGGCCTCTTCAAGTTCAGACTGCCGAACCGCCGAGCGGGTGGCGAAATAGGAATGGATGGCAAAGAGGCCAAAGCCGGTCATCATTCCCAAAGAAGGCGGCAGACCGTAGCGGTGCTTCATGATCACCGAAAAGATGATGGTGATGCCGAAGAGAATGACCACGACGATGCCGTTTTTCGACACCGGCGCAGGCTCCGCGTCGACCAGCGGACTCGATTTGGGCAGGAAGAAGCTCATCAGCAGCGCCGGGACAAGCCAGGCGATCACAGCGGGAGGGATCAGCGGCAGAAATTCGTCGATGGCCAGCTTGCCTCTCTGCCAAACCATCAGCGAGGTGACATCACCGAAGGGCGAGGGCACGCCGCCGGCGTTGGCGGCGACGACGACATGGATGAATCCTGGCACTGCGAATCGGCGGTCGCCATTGGCCACCGCCATCACCACGGAGCCCATCACCATCGCCGTGGTCAGGTTGTCGGCAAACGGGGAGATGCAGAAGGCG
>CAMCSH010000151.1 GCA_945877655.1 Lentisphaera araneosa HTCC2155
GAGGATGTAGATGCGCATCTCATGGCAGCCGACGGCGTCGATCGCCTTCAGCACTTCCGGCCAGACGCGGGCGTGTTCGGCGATGTAGAAGCGGATGGCCTCAGGGTCGTCCTTGAGGTGACAGGTCTTGGCGTAACGTTTCATAGTGACGAACTCACATTTTTAACCACGAAAGACACGAACCACACGAAATAAACTGTAGGCTTTTTCTGCTTCAAAATTTCGTGTCTTTCGTGTATTTCGTGGTAGATGATTGTTAGAGCGACACGCCGCGTTTCCAGGGGATGAAGTCATCCTGGCCGAGCAGTTCGGCCTTGGTGAGTTCGCCGGAGGCGGTGCGAATGAGCTGGTCAAGGAGTTTTTCGCCCATGGTGTCGGGGGTTTCGCGACCCTCGATGATGGCGCCGGTGTCGAAGTCGATGACATCGTGCATGTAGTTGGCGACGCGCGAGTTCGAGGAGATCTTGACAACCGGGGTGATGGGGTTGCCGGTGGGGGTGCCGAGGCCGGTGGTGAAGAGGATGAGGTTGGCGCCGGCGCCGGCGAGGGCGGTGGTCGATTCGACGTCGTTGCCGGGAGTGTTGAGCAAGTTGAGACCGGGTTTATCGATCCAACCGGGATAGTCCTGGACATCGACGACCGGCGAGGTGCCGCCTTTTTTCGCGGCGCCCGCAGATTTGATTGCGTCGGTGATCAGGCCGTCGCGGATGTTGCCGGGCGAGGGGTTGCAGTCCATGCTGGCGCCGCAGGCGCGGGCGGCGGCTTCATAAGCGCGCATCAGGCCGACGAACTTCTCGGCGACTTCCGGCGAGGCCGAGCGTTTCACCAGCTCGGATTCGACGCCGACGAGCTCGGGGAATTCCGACAGGATCGAGCTGCCGCCAAGGGCGACGAGAAGGTCGCTGACGCGTCCGACGGTGGGGTTGGCGGAGATGCCGGAGAAGCCGTCCGAGCCGCCGCATTCGACGCCGATGACCAACTTCGACAGGGGGGCCGGAGTGCGGCGGTGTTTGTCGGCTTCGACGAGGCCGCGGAAGGTGACTTGGATGGCTTCTTTGAGGAGGGCTTCTTCAGTGCCGGTCTTCTGCTGTTCGAGGAAGTAGAGCGGGCGGCCGTGGTTGGGATTGATCGCCTTGAGGGCGTCCTGGACCACTGAGATCTGCGCCTTCTGGCAGCCGAGCGAAATGATGGTGGCGCCGGCGGTGTTGGGGTGGACGATGTAGCTGGCGATCAAGCGCGACAGGTTGAGCGAGTCCTGCTCGATGCCGCCGCAGCCCATCGAGTGGACGAGGAAGCGGACGCCATCGACGTTGGGGAAGAGTTTTTCGGGGGCTTCGCCGACGGGCGGTTCGAAGGCGACCTTCTCGACCGACTCGCCCTTCTTGAAGGCTTCGATCATGCGGCGCAGGTAGAGCTCGTAGGGGGCGGTGCGGTTGTAGCCGAGCTCACGCATGAACACTTCGCGCATGGTGAGCAGGTTGTTGTTCTCGCAGAAGACCAACGGGATGACCAGCCAGTTATTGCGGGTGCCGACGCGGCCGTCGGGACGGGCAAAGCCCTGGAAAGTCTTGTTCTTGAAGCTGCTGACGTCGGGAGCCTTCCACTGGAACTTGCCGGCACCGGTGACGTCGACCGGGTCGGCAGCATGGTGGGCGTTCTCGGTGCTGATCCGCAGGCCTTTCTTGAGCGGGAAGTTGGCCTTGCCGACGGTGACGCCGTACTGAGTGATGATGCCGCCTTCGGCCAAGTCGCGGAAGAGCACTTTGTGCTTGGCAGCGCAAGGCTCGAGAAGAACGAACTCGCCGTCGGGGCTGGGGATGCTTTCGCCCGCCTTGAGATCGCGCAGGGCGACGAGGACGTTGTCGGCGGGGTGGATTTGCAGGACGGATTTCATGATTTCTTCCTCGATGCTTTGGCTTCGTTTTTGAGATTGCGAATGGAGCTGCGGTCGATCAGGTGGACCGGCAGGAAAACCGGGCGGTCGGCGCGCTGGCCGGTGAGTTTCTTGAGCAGCAGTTCAGCGGCGGAGCGGCCGATGGCCTGGGCGTCCTGGCGGACGGTGGTGAGCATGATGCCGGCCTTCATCATGGCACCGTCGATGTCGGCGTAGCCGGCGATGCTGATCTGTTCCGGGATCTGAACACCGGCGTTCTTGAGGCCGAGAGCGAGGCCGATGGCGACGTGGTCGTTGCAGCCGAGGACTGCGGTGGGCAGATCCTGGGCCCGCTCCTTGAGCAGCCAGGCGGCGGCTTTTTCGCCGTCTTTCTGATTCGAGTGGCCGCCGGCGATGTCGAACTCCAGTCCGGCGTCGCGCATGGCGCGGATGTAGCCTTGCAGACGAGCCTGGTGCGAGGGGCAGTTGTGCCCGGCGAGGTGGAGGATCTTCTTGTGGCCGGCCTCGATGATGTGGCGGGTGATGGCATAGCCGCCGGCTTCGTCATCGGTGGCGACGTAGGCGCCGCGGTGATTCGGCGGCGGGTTATCAACGTAGACGATCGGCGGCAGATCCTCGATCGCCTCGGGATCCCAGCCTTCGTAGCTGTGGTGGTGGCCGATCATGATGACGCCGTGCATGCCGGTAACGGCGGCCTGCTCGACCAGTTCGCGGTTGGTCACCGGGTCGTCATAGCTGTTGTTGAAGACGACGCGGTAATTGGTCGACAAAAGCGCGGCGTTGATGCCTTCGAGGATGCCATACCAGAAGGAGTCGCCTTGGTCGGGCAGGATGACCTGGACTAGCGACACGGTGGCGGGGATGCGGTGGCGGCGCAGCAGCTGGGTGCCGAAGCCGCTGCGGCTGGCGATCAGGCCGTCCTTGCGGAGCAGGGCCATGGCGCTGCGCAAGGTGTTGCGGCTGGCGTTGAACTTGATCATCAGGTCGGCTTCCGGCGGCAACATGTCGCCGGGATTGAGGGTGCTCAGCCAGGTGCAGAGCTTGCCAGCAAGATCTTGGTACTTTTTCATGGGACAGACTCCTTTATGAGACGCTTCCCAAAGTACCTATTTTCAGTCAAAATAGCAAGTGCCAAAGATTCCTTAATGACGCAAAATCCCGAATTAAATAGGTTAATCCGCGTCAATATGATAGACCGTGCGAGTCGGATAGGGGATGGTGATGTTCTCGAGACCGAGGCGGGCATGCAAGGCTTTGATCAGCTGATGCTTGACGAGGCTCTGCTGCTCGATGGCGGTGATCCGGACGACGATGGCGCAGCTGACGCCGGACTCGCCGAACTCGCCGAAGCGGATGCAGGGCAGATCGTCGTTGACGACACAGCCACTGTGGCTCGCGGCAAAGCTCCGGACCTCATCGAGCAGGATGGCTTCGACCTTGGCCAAATCGGCCTCATAGGGCACGGCCAAATTGACCACGAGGTTGAGCGCCGCCTCGGGGAGATGGTGATTGATGACCACCGAGTCGCAGAGTTTGGAATTGGGGATGACGATGATGTTGTTGCTCGGCTGGCGCAGAGTGGTGTTGCGCCAGGCGATATCGAGGACAAAGCCTTCCTGACCGCCTTCGAGTCGCAGGTAGTCGCCGATGCGGATCTGTTTGGCGATGATGATCTGGACGCCGGAGAAGAGATTGGCCAGAGTGGGCTGCAAGGCAAGAGCGACGGCCAGACCGCCGACGCCGAGTGCAGTGAGGACGGGCGCGATCTGGATGCCGACGGACTGCAGGGCGACCAGGATGCCCAGGGTCCAGGTGCCGATGCGGACGATCAGCGGAATGATCGAGCTGCTGCCCTTGCTGAGGTTCTCGGTGTAGAGATGCAGCACCCCGATGGCAAAACGAGCCAGCGCTGCGGTGATGCTGAGAATGAGCAGGACGATGGTGACATTGACGACGAGAGGCAGAGATTTTTCATTGATTCCTGACATTCGGATGGCGAGATGCGAGCCCCAGCAAAGGCCCCAGAAAGGGACGATGCCCTTGATGCTGGCAACCAGGACATCATCAAACTTCCACTCCGTCTTTTCCGCCCAGATCTTCAGTCGGGCGAGGATGATGCGGTCGGCGAGCAAGGCCACCAGAAAGATGGCGAGGCCGCACAGCCAGGGGAAATAGGCGGAGTCGAAAAAGGTGTCAGAGTGGAAAGACAGGTTTGCATCAAAGAGATTGGCTCGCATGAATTGGTCATCCTTGGGTTTATTCTTGCCCGAGGATAGAGCAAAATCGCCGGGCGGCAAGTCCGCCCCTTGCCTTGCTACGTCATCGGAGCTACAATGAGGTGGATCCAAACCTCTTTAGGAGCTTTCTCATGGAACTGAAACACGGCATGCGCAAGCTCGGCAAGAGCGAACCGAAATCCACCGTCTCTCTGCCGGCGACAGGGGACGACAAGGACAAACTCGGCCACACCCACGCTTACCGCCTCCGCACCGAACCCGGCTGCGGCGCCCGTCAAGCCGCCGAACCCGGCAAACCCTTCTGCCCCCACTGCAACTCCGGCATGGAGGAGAAAGAGGTTATCTGCGTCCACTGCGGCTACGATACCCGCACCCAGACGGTCTTGGAAACTTCCGCGCCCGGCATCCAGGGCTTCACCGGACCGCAATTCTACCTCAAGAACAACGAACCGAAAACCCGCATGTGGCTGCTCGTCCCGCTCCTCATCCTCCTCCTCGGCCTGTGCGGCTGGATGGTCTGGGAGATGCTGAGCAAGTGAGCCCGTCCGAAGCGGCGGAAAAGCGGCGCCGCGCCGAAGTCCTCCTCTGCCGCCGCAGCTCCGGCTGGCCTATCTTCCACCATCTCGTCCGCAGCGCCCTGCAAGCCTCCGGCCTCGCCGCCCGCGGCCTCCGCAACTCCCTTGATGTCCAAGTCCGCCACCAGACCTGGACCACCCCCGCTCAGGTGGCCGGACTGCGCATCCTGCATCTCTCCGACACCCACCTCGACGGCACTCCGGGACTGGAAAAAAAACTGCTGGAATTCATCCTCGCGTCCCCGCATGACCTGTTGGTCTGGACCGGCGATTTCCGCTTCCGCAAATGGGCCTTCGACCCCGCCGAGCTGGAGCCGACCCTCTGGCTGCTCCGCCGCCTCCCCCCTCCCCGCTTCGGCGCCTGGGGCATCCTCGGCAACCACGACCTCGCCGTGCAGGTCCCACTGCTCGAAGCCGCCGGTCTCAAAATACTGATCAACCAGGGCGTCGAAGCGGCTCCCGGACTTTGGCTCGCCGGTGTCGACGACCCCCACCACTACCGCAGCGCTCTTCCCGAAGCCGCCTTGTCAGGCCGCCCCGCCGACAGCTTCTGCCTCTTCCTTGCCCATAGCCCGGAAGTGGCCGACGAGGCCGCCGCCCGCGGCGCCGATCTCTATCTCTGCGGCCACACCCACGGCGGCCAGATCCGCTTCCCCGCCTTCGCCCCCTTCCTCAACAGCCGCGCCCCGCGCCAGCGCAATCACGGCCGCTTCCAAGTCGGGAAAATGTCGGGCTTCACCCATTCCGGCAGCGGCAGCAGCACCCTCCCCTTCCGCCTCGGCTGCCCGCCCGAAATCGTCGTCCACCACTTGAATCCCACGGAATAATCCATGAGCACCCGCCCTGCCCGTCTCGACGATCTCGATGCCCTCGTCGCCCTCGAAGAAGCCAGCTTCAGCGGCGACAAGATGTCCCGCCGCTCCTGGCGTCGCGCCGTGACCAGCGCGACCATCGCCGTCATCGTCGCCCCCCTCCCCGACGGCCAGCTCGGCGGCTGCGCCGTGCTCTTCTTCCGCCGCGGCAGCAATGAAGGCCGGATCTACTCGATCGCCGTCGCCGCCGCCGCTCGCGGCCGCGGTCTCGGCCGCCTCCTGGTGCAAGGCGGCGAGGACGAAGCCCGTCGTCGCGGCTGCACCTCGCTGCGCGCCGAAATCCGGGTCGACAACGCCGCCTCCCGCGCCCTCTTCGCCGCCTGCGGCTATGCCGAATTCGGACTCAAAAGCGGCTACTACGAAGACGGCCAGGACGCAGTGCTGATCCGGCGCGTCCTTGGCTGAGTCCTCCCCTCGCACAGATTCAGCTAGAAAATGTGACTTTTTCCGGTCTAGCGCTTGCATTGCCCCCTTGGAGGTCGATATACTGATTCTTTGAAGAACAGTTTTTCACTCCCCGGAGCCCCTCAGATGCCTATTGAACTGCCCGAATCGATCCGCCGGATGTCGCCGCCGAGCACCATTGAAATGGCGACGAAACTCGCCACCAGCGGCTCGGTGCTTGATCTCCATGCCGACGGCAAGAGCATCCGTGCCAAAGTGATCAGCGGCAAGGGCAAGATGGCGGCACCGGAACTGACCCCCCGCCGCGACTCGCTCACCGCCCGCTGCACCTGCGGCGTCGGCCTCGGCGGCGCCATCTGCGAACATGCCCTCGCCGTCTTCATTTCCTGGCGCGACGCCTATCCGGAACAGTATTCGAAGTTCTTCCCGGTCGCCAACAACGTCGTCTGCGAAGCTTCGCCGGAAGCGCCGAAACTGGTGCCGCAACAGCTCCGCCGCCTGATCGACCTGGTCGCCCATCTCGGCCACGTGCAAGGCACCCTCAGCCTCAAAGCCGCCGCCATGCCCTGCGGCGAAAGCCGCTGGAACCACATCGTCCTCGAAGCCGAGATCATGTACAAAGGCCGCAGCTACTCCGGCTCTAACATCCGCCGCCTCCTCGACCTCGGGTCCGGCGCCGGCGGCATGGCCCTGCAGGAATTCCCGCCTCAAGACCAGGCCCTGATGATCTTCCTGTCGACCAATGCCAACCGCGACGCCAACGCCTGGCAGCTCGACGCCCATATGCTCGCCGACTTCCTCCACCTCCTCGTCGGCTTCCCCCGCTTCTTCGTCCAGGAACGCCCGGTCCGGGTCAATCCCGAAATCGCTTCGCTCGCCCTCGAAGCCAAGACTGTCGACGACGGCCACACCCAGGTGCAGCCGCGCCTGAAGGTCGCCGGCCGCGGCCTCCTCGAAACCTCCGGCATGGCGGTGATCGCCGGCCGCAACGGCTACTGGCTCGGCGGCAACGGCGAATACTGGTGGCTCCCCGGCCTCGCTGCCAAAGCCTGGATCCTCGCCTTCCTCAAAGGCGAAACCCTGCTCCTCGGCGCCCAGGCCTTCGGCACCCTCAACCAGGCTTGCGTCGAACGCCTCCTGCCGGTCGAAATGACCGAAGAGGAACGCTCCATGACGGTGGTCCGCATCGAGCCGAAACCGACCCTGCTGCTGCACTGGGACGAGGGTAAAATTCTCGGCCGCCTCCTCTTCAACTACGGCGGCGCCCTGGTCTCGAAAGGCCACAACTCGATCTGGAACGGCCACGCTCTCGCCGGACGCGACAGCGGCGCCGAAGACGTCGCCGAAGCCCGCATGCGCCTCTGCGGCTTCGACCAGCCGGAAATCGCCGAAGGCGAATGGTCCATCCTCGGCCTCGAAAAAATGGCCGCCTTCCTCTCCGACGAACTGCCCCGCTTCGACAAGGAATGGGACGTCCGCTCCTCCGACAGCTTCCGCTCCTGCGCCCGCGAAGCCCGCATCCTCAAAGCCGCCGCCCGCACCCGCAAGGAAGACGGCTCGTGGATCGAACTCGACCTGACATTCAAGACCGACGAAGACGAAGTCTGCTCCTGGCACGACGTCCTCCTCGCAGTGCAGCAGAAACGCGCCTTCGTCCAGACCAAGGGCGGCCGCCTCGCCCGGGTCGACGACAACTTGCGCCAACTGGTCGAACGCCTCCCCGAGATCCACGTCAAAGCCAATGGCCAGATGCGTTTCCCCCGCCACATGGCCCTGCTCATGCAGCGCCTCTTCGAACGCCAGTTGCGCGACGACTCCGGCCAATGGCTGCTGCTGCGCCAACTTATCAGCCAGACTCCCGAAGCTCCGCACCACGTCGAACCGGTCCTGATGGAACAGCTGCGCCATTACCAGCGCGACGGCGTCTCCTGGCTGCAACTGATGCGCCAGGCCGGACTCGGCTGCATCCTCGCCGACGAGATGGGCCTGGGTAAAACCGTGCAAGCCCTCGCCTTCCTGCAAGCCTGCGTCCTCGAAGCCCGCGCCAAAGGCGAAAAGGAACCCTGCGCCCTGGTCGTCTGCCCGACCTCGCTGGTCGACAACTGGGCCGTCGAAGCGGCCCGTTTCTGCCCCGAACTGAAGACCCTGATGGTCAAAGGCTCCGAGCGCAACGACCTGATCACCGCCGCCAAGGACCACCACCTCGTCATCACCTCCTACGCCCTGCTCCGCCGCGACATCGAAGGCTACAATGAAACCGCCTTCAACATCCTGGTCATCGACGAAGCCCAGAACATCAAGAACTCGCGCTCGCAGAACGCCCTGTCGTGCAAGGCACTCGACGCCAATTTCAAGCTCGCCCTCACCGGCACGCCGCTGGAAAACTCGGCGATGGACATCTGGTCGCTCTTCGACTTCCTCCTCCCCGGCCTGCTCGGCTCGCGCAAAGGCTTCGCCGCCATCCACGGCCAGAAGGTGGTTCCCGACGAAGCCCGCACCGAGCTCGCCGCCCGCATCCGCCCCTTCGTCATGCGCCGGATCAAGAGCAACATCCTCACCCAGCTGCCGCCGAAGCAGGAGCAGATCATCCGCTTCGAGCTCGCCGATTCGCAAAAAGCCCTCTATGCCGCCCTCATGCGCCAGGCCGGCCAGAGCTTCCAGAAAGGCCGCGCCGACTTCAAAGCCAAACGCTTCGAAATCCTCGCCCTCCTCTTGCGACTGCGCCAAGTCTGCTGCCATCCGCAGCTCCTGCCGCAGGCAAAAAACAACCCCGCTTTCGACGGCACCTCGGCCAAGTTCGACCTGCTGAAAGAAATCGTCCGCGAAGCCGTCCCTTCGTCGCACCGCCTCCTGCTCTTCTCGCAGTTCACCACCATGCTCGACATTGCCGAAGCCTGGCTCAAAGAGGAAGGCATCCCCTACCTGCGCCTCGACGGCGGCACCCCGCAAGGCGAACGCCAAGCCCTCGTCGACCTCTACAACAACGACGCCACCTACAAGGTCTTCCTCCTGTCGCTCAAGGCCGGAGGCACCGGCCTCAACCTGACCGGCGCCGACACCGTCCTGCACTACGACTTGTGGTGGAACCCGATGGCCGAAGACCAGGCCACCGACCGCGCCCACCGCATCGGCCAGACCCGCTCGGTCACCTCGATCAAGCTGGTCGCCCGTGAAACCATCGAAGAGCGCATCCTTGAACTCCAGACCCGCAAACGCGGCCTCTTCATGGACCTCCTCGAAGACGCCCCCGACCGCCTCGGCGATGTCACCGAGGAAGACATCGAGTTCCTGCTGTCGTAAAGCCATCTTTGTTGCTGGGCCCTCTGCGACCCATGCGATAGTCTCCTCAACTCGCCTTGTCTAGACATGCCGCGGCGCTAAGTTCGTCCGCAGGAGACAAGAACCATGAGCGACAAATCCGGGCCGCGTTGGCGGCAGATCAAATCGGCTCTGCTGGCGCGACTGAAAGCCGGCGAGTGGCGGGTCGGCGAAACGATTCCCGGCGAAGAAGCCTTGGCGCGGGAATACGAAGTGGCACGGATGACGATGAACCGGGTGATCAAAGACCTGGAAGCCGAAGGCGTCCTCGGTCGCATCCAGGGCTCGGGAACGTTCGTCGCTCCGCTGCGGGTCGAATCGACCTTGCTGCGTGTCCGCTCGATCGCCGAAGAAATCCGCGAACGCGGCGGCGAACACCGCTCGCAGATCCTCACCCTGGAGGCGAAACGGCCACCGGAATTCGTCATCCGTCACCTCGGCCTGACCAGTAAGGAGCAGAAAGGCAAGCTCTTCCACTCCCGTCTGCTACACTTCGAAAACGGCCAAACGCTGCAGCTTGAGGAACGCTGGATCCGTCCGAGCCTGGTGCCAGCTTACCTTGAGCAGGATTTCAGCCGTGAGACCCCGAGCGAATACCTGCACCGCGTCGCACCACTCAGCGCCGTCGATTACAGCGTCACCGCGGTCATCCCCGAGCCCGAAACCGCACTGGCCCTCGGCATGTCGGCGAGCAGCCCCTG
>CAMCSH010000152.1 GCA_945877655.1 Lentisphaera araneosa HTCC2155
TGCGCCGACTGGGTCGCCGACAAGATCGTCCAGAACCAAGGCCCCGCCGGCTATTGGTTCGACTTCCCCATCCCTCCAGTCGGACGCACCTACCCCACCGCCTTCGCCGACCTCGCCCTGCAGGAATACGCGCGACTGCGACCCAGCCAGAAATGAGCTGAAAAATCCGGAGCCGAGCTCCGGATTTTTTTTGCGGTGTTCCTGGGAGCACCGGCCTCCGTGCCGGTTGTTTTGCGCTCGTCGCGAAGCGACGAACGACTAAGTCAGGTCAGTCGCGTAGCGCCATTAAGCCCAGCCGCGGCTCCGCCGCCATTTCAAGGCGGCAATCCTTGCCGCAGTCCAAGGCGCTGCGCGCAAAAGCGTCCAATAAGCCCATCTCCCATTCAGTAAGATCGTGCATCTACTTCGGCTAAATCCTTAATTTTCAATTATCACATCCCGGCTAATCTCAGAGAGGATCAGAGATCAATCAGGATAACCCCCCATGTCCAAAGTCAGCGTCAGCCTGTCCCGCGTCGACATCCCCACATACGAGCCATGCGCTCCGGAAGTGCACCCGATGTTCCTCGAGAAACGGGTCTATCAAGGCAGCTCCGGCAAGGTCTATCCGCTGCCCTTCACCGGTCGCATCGCCGAGACCAAGACGCCGCGTTCGTGGCAGGCGATCACTCTCGAAAACGAGTTCCTCGAAGTGCTGCTCCTGCCCGAGATCGGCGGACGCATCCACGCCTGCCGCGACAAGACCAACGGCTACGATCTGTTCTACCGCCAGAACGTCATCAAACCCGCACTCGTCGGCCTCGCCGGACCCTGGTGCTCGGGCGGCGTCGAGTTCAACTGGCCGCAACACCACCGCCCCGCCACCTTCATGCCGGTGGAACACCACATCGAACACGGCGACGACGGCTCGATCACCGTCTGGCTTTCCGATCACGACCCGATGAGCCGGATGAAGGGCATGCACGGCGTCTGCCTGCACCCCGGCAAGGCTTTTCTGGAGATCAAGGTCCACGCTTACAACCGCACCCAGCAAACCCAGACCTTCCTCTGGTGGGCCAACGTCGCCACCCGCGTCCACGAGCAGTACCAGTCCTTCTTCCCGCCCGATGTCAATTACGTCGCCGACCACGCCAAGCGGGCGATGAGCGAGTTCCCGCTCTGCCAGGATCGCTACTACGGCGTCGATTACGGCGCCCGGGCTCGCGACGGCGTGCCCAGAGCCGAGCTCCCCGCCGACTTCGTCCCGCCCGGCACTTACGCCGCCAACGACCTCTCCTGGTACGCCAATATCCCGGTGCCGACCTCCTACATGGCGATGGGCTCGCAAGAGGACTTCTTCGGTGGCTACGACCACGCCCGCCAGGCCGGTCTGGTCCACATCGCCAACCACCACATCTCGCCCGGCAAGAAACAGTGGACCTGGGGCAACCACGAGTTCGGCTATGCCTGGGACCGCCACCTCACCGACGAAGACGGCCCCTACATCGAGCTGATGGCCGGCGTCTACACCGACAACCAGCCTGATTTCTCCTTCCTCATGCCCGGCGAAACCAAGACCTGGAGCCAGTTCTGGTACCCGATCCGCGACATCGGCCCGGCCCGCCACGCCAATCTCGACGCCGCCCTCAATCTCGTCTTCAAAGACGGCTCTCTCCGCTTCGGCGTCTCGGTCACTTCGCGCTTGCCGCAAAGCTCGCTGCGCCTGTTTTGTCAGGGCCGCGAAATCTTCCGTCGCGAGCTCGATCTCGCCCCGGATCATCCCTATACCAACGAGCTCATTTTGCCCCTCGGCGCCGAGCTGCATCACTGCCGCCTTGAGCTCCGCCAAGGTGCGCGCCTGGTCATCACTCACCAGCCCGCCGCGCCCAAGCTGGCGGAAGTGCCGCCGCCCGCTACCGAACCGCCGGCGCCCGAAGACATCCCGTCCAACGACGAGCTCTACATCACCGGCCTCCACCTCGAGCAGTACCGCCACGCCACCCGTTGCCCCACCCTCTACTGGCGCGAAGCGCTGCGCCGCGATCCCGGCGACTCGCGCTGCCTCACATCCCTCGGTCAATGGCATTTCAAACGCGGTGAATTCGCCCTCGCCGAAGAGCAGTTCCGCGGGGCCATCTCCCGACTCACCCGACGCAATCCCAACCCCGCCGACGGCGAAGCGCTGTATCACCTCGGCCTCACCCTGCGCTTCCTCAGACGCGACCGCGAAGCCTACGACGCCTTCTACAAAGCCGCCTGGAACATGGCCTGGATGGCCCCCGCCTACCACGCCCTTGCCGAGATCGACGCCAGCCGCGGCGAGTGGTCGAGCTGTGCTGAACACCTGAAGCAGTCGCTGCGCTTCAACACCGACAACCTGCGGGCGAGAAATCTGCTCTGCATCGCGCACTTTCGACTGGAGCAAAATGCGGCCGCCGAAAAAGCTCTCGCGGCCACGCTGGAAATCGATCCTCTCGACGCCTGGGCCCGTTTTCTCAAAGGCGACACGATCACCGACGCCGGCCTCTGCCTCGACATCGCCCTCGACCTGCGCCGCGTCGGATTGATCGACGAAGCCCTCGCGATTTTGCGCCAAGCGCAAGCCTCCGGTGTCGACGGCCTCGCGCCTCTGCTCGCCTATCATCGCGCTGCCTTGGAAGACCTCGCCGGCCGTCCCGACGCCGCTGCTGCTGCCAGGGCCGAAGCCCGCGCCGCCAAGCTCGATTACTGCTTCCCCTTCCGCCTCGAAGACCTCGTCGTCCTCGAAGCCGCGCTCGCCGCCGAGGCCGATGACGCCCGCGCCGCCTATCTGCTCGGGAATCTGCTCTACGACAAGCGTCGCCACCGCGAAGCCATCGACTGCTGGCAGCGCGCCGTCTTCCACGACGCCACTCAGGTCATCGCCTGGCGCAACCTCGGCATCGGCGCCTTCAACGTCCTCGGCGACCGCGAGTTGGCGCAGCGGGCTTACGCCCAAGCTCTCGCCCTGGCTCCCGCCGACGCCCGCCTGCTCTACGAGCGCGACCAGCTGGCAAAGCGCTGCAGCCGCAGCCCGGCCGAACGCCTGGCCGAACTCGAGTGCCACCGCGATCTGATCGCCAGCCGCGACGACCTCAGCCTCGAGTTTGCCACCCTGCTCAACCAAAGCGGTCGTCACGCCGAAGCGCGCGAGCTCATCGCCTCGCGTCATTTCCAGCCCTGGGAAGGCGGCGAAGGACTCGCCCTCGGCCAATTCGTCCGTTGCCAAGTGATGCTCGGCCGCGAGGCCTTGTCCCGCGGCGAGGCGAGCACCGCCCGTGCCTGCTTCGAAGCCGCCTTGCGGCCGCCGCAAAACCTCGGCGAAGCCAAGCATCTTCTGGCCAACCACTCGGACATCTTCTACTGGCTCGGCTGCGCCTGCGAAAAGCTCGGCGATCTCAGCGCCGCCAAAGCCTTCTGGTCGCGTGCCGCCGACTTCAAGGGCGACTTCCAGGACATGGCCGTGCGCAGCCTGTCGGAGATGACGCTGTACTCCGCCCTGTCGCTCAAATGCCTCCGTCGCGCCGACGAAGCCGAAGCCCTGCTCTTGTCGCTTCTCGCCTACGCGGTTGAGCTCGAAGCCAGCCCCGCCAAGATCGATTATTTCGCCACCAGCCTGCCGACCCTGCTGCTCTTCGACGAGGACCTGCAGGAGCGCCAGATCACCACCGCCCGCTTCCTCCGCGCCCAAGCCTTCCATGGGCTCGGCCGCAGCGACACGGCGCGCGAACTCCTCCGCGACGTCCTCACCCGCGATCCCAACCACGCCCTGGCGCGGGATCTGGCGCAAAGCGCATTCTGAAACGTCACAAACAGCATTCAGCCCAAGGATCGCCATGCACCGCTTTTTCGTCTGCACCAGCCTCCTCCTCAGCCTCGGCCTCGCCGCCGCGGAAAGCAGCTCCGAATGGCGCCTCGAAGACGGCGATCTCAGCCTAGTGAAAAGCGGCTGGGGCCAGCCGAAACGAGATCTCTCGGTTGGTGGCCAGCCGCTCGCCATCGGCGGCAAAAGCTTCGCCCATGGACTCGGCGTCCACGCCGCCTCCGACTGCACCTTGCGGCTCGATGGCAAAGCCCGTGAATTCCGCGCCTCAGTCGGCCTCAACGACAAGGGTGGCAATGAGGCCGGCAAGGTCGAATTCCGCGTCGTCGCCGACGGCAAGACGCTGTGGAGCAGCGGCGAGATGACCCGAGGCGACGCGGCGAAGGAGATCAAGGTCTCGCTCATCGGCGTCCGCAAGCTGCGCCTCGAGGTCGATCCCCTCGGGGACATCAGCTCCGATCACGCCGACTGGGCCGATGCGGTGATCAGCTACGGCGGACTCGCGCCGCTCTGCATCGACCCCAACTCCACCGAAGAAGATCCGGCCCTCTACCCGCCCGCCGACAAGCTCGTCGCCTCGCCCGGCGACACCAGCTACTTCGTCGATCCCGCCACTGGCGACGACGCGGCTGCGGGAACCGCAAAAGACCATGCCTGGAAATCCATCGCCAAGCTCAACTCGATCAAGTTTGCTCCTGGCGACAAGATCTTCATCGCCCCCGGTCTCCACAGCGAAACCTTGAAGCCCTCCGGTGCGGGTTCCGCAAGCAATCCGGTGACCATCGAATTCCGGCCCGGACGCCATGAATTCGGCGTCGAAATCGCCCTGCGCCGCCCCTACTTCATCTCGAACTCCTGCGACGCGCCGAAGGAGCCGAAACCGATCGGTTTCCTCTTCGAAAACGTTCAGCACTTCCGCCTCCAAGGCGCCGATCTGAAAGACCCGACCAAGACCAGCATCGTCTTCGGCGGGCGGATGATCCAGATCGTCAACGACCATGCCGAAGACATCAGCTTCCGCGGCCTTGCCTTCGATCTGAAGCGCCCGACGGTGTCGGAATTCCGCTGCCTTGAAGCTGACGCCCACAGCGCTCTCATCCAGGTCGCCGAGGGATCGGATTACACCATCAAAGACGGCAAGTTCCTCTGGCAAGGCGATTGGGGTCAGGGCGGCCTCCTTTGCCAGGAAGCCATCCCCGCCGAGGGGCGGTGCTGGCGCAGCGGCGCAGCGACGGGTTGGAGCTCTCAAGGGCAGCAGCAGGCCGTGGCCACGGACCTCGGTAGCCGCAAGGTGCGCC
Source organism: Lentisphaera araneosa HTCC2155 (assembly GCA_945877655.1). Lineage (GTDB taxonomy): Bacteria > Verrucomicrobiota > Lentisphaeria > Lentisphaerales > Lentisphaeraceae > CAMCSH01. The sequence continues at coordinate 5,119 of CAMCSH010000152.1, forward strand.
TCGACTTCGGCGCCGCGGCCCCGGGTCTGACGCCGCAGCACCAATACCACTTCCGTCAGACCAAACGCGACAGCTGCGGCGTCCACAACACCCGCAGCAAAGACCTCGTCTTCGAGGACTGCAATTTCTACGCCCTGACCAACATGGGCTGCGTGTCGCAGTTCACCGAGAACATCGTCTTCCGTCGCGTCAAGGTCGCGCCGCCCGCCGGCACCATCCGCACCTGCGCCGCCTGGGCCGACATCTTCCAGTTCTCCAACTGCAAAGGCGATCTGCTGGTCGAGAACTGCCGCATGTCCGGCATGCAGGACGACTCGATCAACTGCCACGGCACGCACCTGCGCATCATCGGCCAGCCCGCACCCAATCAGCTCCTCATGCGCTTCATGCACGGCCAGACCTTTGGCTTCGCCGCCTACGCCCCGGGCGATGAGATCGCCGTCATCCAGCACGACACCCTGCGCGAAATCGACGGCAATCCCCGCCGCAAGGTGACCGCCATCGAGCGCAAATCCGACCAGGAATGGCAACTCACTCTCGACGGCCCGGCGCCGAAGTTCGCCAAGGACGACGTCCTCGATAACATGACTTGGCAGCCCAATCTCATCGCTCGCGGCAACCTCATCGACATGGACCCGGTGCGCGGCTTCCTCCTCACCACCCGCGGCAAGGTGTTGATTGAGGGCAACACCTTCCACCGCTGCGCTATGGCCGGCATTCTGGTCGAGGACGACGCCGAAGGCTGGTTCGAATCGAGCTGCGTCCGTGACCTACTCATTCGCAACAACAAGTTCATCGGCTGCGGCATTCAAATCAACCCGCAGAACCGCAACTCCGATCCCGCCCTGCCGGTGCACGAAAACATCCGTATCGAAGGCAACTTCTTCGACGGCGCCGACATCTCCGCCAAGTCGGTGAAAGGGCTCAGCATCACCGGCAACACCAAGGCCAAAAGCGAGCTCAAGATCCAGCAGCAAGCCTGCTCTGAAGTGAAGATCGAAGGCAACAAGATCGCGCGGTAAATCCTGCTCCTACGACAGCAACGGCCAGATGACGACCAAGCCCAGCTACACCCTCGTCTGGGACGCTCGCAACCATCGCGTCAGCAGCTCATCTATTGGATCGCCCGGCGTCCTGCCGGCTGTTGTTAGCCATGCCATTCCCCGCAAGCCGTGATCCTAAAAACCGCAGCATAGGAATGGAACCGGGTTGAAAGGTTGAAAGGTTGAAACGCAAGCGCATGAACAACAGCAACAAGAGAGCATCGTTCAGGGGCGGCGAAGATGACTGCCGAAGCTTTTCTTCATAGTCGTTAGTTGTTGCTTTTGCAGCTAATCCTTTCAACCTTTGAACCTTTCAACCTTTCAACAGCAGTTTTTAGTTTCATTCCCCCGCAGCCAAACGCCGCCACTCGCCTTGTCCTCGAACTCCGGCCTGGGTCGGATCAAAGGGGCGGAAGCCGAGTTTTAGAGCTGGCGATTTCGGGTCGAGGCGGAAATCACCGCGTTCCGGTGCGGCAAAAAGTGGATCGGCAATGAGGCTGCCCTGTTCATGGCCAGCCTTCTGCCAGGCCTCGAGAGTACGCCCGAGGAAGTCGACCTTGCCGGCTGCATTCCAATAGCAGTTGGAACCTGATTCGTGGCGAATCTTGTCCCAGGGTCCACGCAGCGCGGGGGAGACATTGGCCCACCAGATGAGGTTGTGCTCGAATCGGAAAGAGAGATGATCCTCGACCCGGGTCGCCTGCAACTGTTGCTCTTGACCCTCGATGAAGATGTTGTTGCGGATGATGTTGTCCTTGCCGTAATGCTGATGGAATCCTCCCGTCTTGGTGCCGCGCACCAGGTTGTTCTCGAAGATTATCCCAGTGCTGCCTTCATCGGTGTAAAGCGCCCAGCCACCGTAGCCATGCGAGACGATGTCATGAAAGACATTGTTGGCGACCACGGTTCCCTCGGAGGCACCGAGGGTGTAGACGCCGCCCATGTCACTGAGCAGGCCTTGGCCGATCTGGTGAATGTGATTATAGGCGATGAGATTGCGCTTCGATGGGCTCGGGGCATAACCCCAGACCCACCCGACGCTGACCCCGGTGTAGAAGAAGTCGTGAATCTCATTGTGGGTGATCTGATTGTCGCTTCCATGGGTGAGCAAGACGCCACAAGCCGAGGCATTGACCCGTCCGCCCCGGGTGAGAATGTTGTCATCGATGATGATCCGTCCCGACAAGGGAACCTTGACATCATTGGCCCCGATGCGTATCGCGCCTGCGCCGAGATCATCGAGGTGGCAGTGACGCAGGCTGGAATCCCAGCAATCGTTTTTGAAGAAGATTCCCCAGCTTCCGGTATGGCGGATGACGCAATGATCAAAGTCGACGTGTCGTGCCTGCTCGACTTCGATGACCGCGCCCATCGCGGCAGCGCTCTGCGCCGGTTCATATCCAGACTCCGGCAGCAAGCCTTGGGCGTGGGCAAAGCTCAGTCCCTCAAAGCGCAAGTGTTGCAGTGGTTTTCCTGATTCTCCGGACAAACGTAGAAAGTTCGCCAGGCGCGGCGCGATCAACTCGGTATTTGCCAAGGTCTCGCCTGGCAAGGGGTGATATCGCAGAATCTGCGCATCGACATCGCAGCTCCATTCCCCCGCTTGTTCGCAACTCGGGAAGTTCTCGATCAAGAAGGTGGCGCCCTTGCCCCAAGAGTTCCATTTTGCCATGGTACCGCCTTCGGTGGTGATCGAGCCTTTTCCAGGATCAAAACTCAGGATGCGGCGGCGGGTGACATCCCACTTGTGATAGACCACCATTTGCAGTTGCCGCAATTGCGCCACCGGCAAAGCCGCGAGACGCTTGCAAAGTTGTGCATCAAGAGCAATGACTTCCCTCTCCCGTCCCTTGCCGAGGGGCAGGATCTCAACCTCATTCATCACCGCAAAACCCGTGGCCGGATAACGCGATCGCGTGGCGCGGCGATCCTTGATCCACAAGGCTTCGATCCCAGCGCTGAGTTCCTTGGGAAGCGGGGCCTCCCAAACCGCATTCGCCGCGATCTTCCATCCTTCGATCTTGAGACCGGCATCGAAGATCGGATGTGATCCGGGAGCGGCGGCATAGATCACCGGCTTTTCGGCACTGCCGCTATCCCGGGAATCGAAGCTTAGACAAGACGAATGTGGGTAGACGCCATCGGCGAACTCCACTTTTTCCGGTAAAACTCGCCCTTCCGTCCGGAGCCGACGAAGTGTGTCACGAGCTCCTGAAAAACTCGCTAATGGATGTGCCGCATCTCCGATCGCCGAGTCATCACCTTTGGGTGCGACATGCAAAGTCTCACCGGCGAGAGCCTCGACATTCAAAACCAAGACCAGTAAAATTAAATATCGCATCGCCATGCCTCCAGTTTTTTTCCACCAGAGTGCAGACGCACGACAAGTGGCTAAAGTTCCGTCCTTCATGACCCTGATGATTACCGAAATCGCGGCTATCCTCAATCAATCCGGAGGTGACATATGATCCTAGGCTTCAAAATCCTTTTGGCCATGCTGCTTTTAGGCCCCGTTTCTCCGGAGCAGCAGCCTGCCGCTCCTGTCGATGTCACCACCCTCACAGGGAAGGTGATGTGCGGCTACCAGGGTTGGTTCAATTGCGACGGCGACGGTGCTCAGCGTGGCTGGGTGCATTGGACCAAGGGCAGAGGCGCCCTAGCCCCCGGGAATGCCAGGATCGATCTTCTGCCGGACGTCTCCGAGCTCGGTGCGGATGAGCGTTTCGCCACTGGTTTCAAACATGCCGACGGCAGCAGCGTCGAAGTCTTCAGCTCCTTCAAAAAAGCCAGCGTCGTCCGGCATTTCCAGTGGATGCGGGAATACGGCATCGACGGCGCCTTCGTGCAGCGTTTTACCGTTGACCTGCGCGATCCAAAAGTCCTGCGGCACAACAACGCCGTACTTGATCATTGCCGCAGCGGCGCCGAGGCGAACGGGCGCGCCTTCGTGGTGATGTACGATCTCAGCGGCATGGGACTGAATCAGATCCAGGGAGTCATCGAGGATTGGCGCAGCCTGCGCCGAGACCAACACATCACCGAAAGCCGGGCCTACCTTCGTCACCGCGGCAAACCTCTGGTCGCGGTCTGGGGCATCGGCTTCAACGACGGCCGGAAATACACCCTGGAGGAATGCCGGCGGCTGATCGAATTCCTGAAACAGGACGATTGCTCGGTGATGCTCGGCGTGCCGAAGGGATGGCGCGAGCTCAAGGACGATGCCGTCGCCGATCCCGCCCTGCATCAGGTGATCCAGCTTGCCGACGTCATCAGTCCGTGGACTGTCGGCCGCTACGGAGATCTGCCGGGAGTGGCGCGGCATGAGGAGGCTTATCTCAAGCCTGATCTCGCGTGGTGCGCCAAGGCCAAGCTCGATTACCTCCCGGTGGTCTTCCCAGGCTTCAGCTGGCACAATCAGCACGGCGGACCCCTCGGCGAGATCCCGCGGCAAAAGGGTCTGTTCCTGTGGTCGCAATTCGCGGCGGCGAAGCGCGCCGGAGCGGGGATGATCTACGTGGCTATGTTCGACGAAGTCGATGAAGCCACGGCGATTTTCAAGTGTTCCAATACCCTGCCCGTCGGAGCGGAATCGCAGTTCCTCACCAACGAATCCCTGCCGTCGGATTTCTGGACCTTCAGGAATTAAAGTGGCTAGGATTTGTCAAATCGGCATTTTGAGGGCTTTTTGAGGCGTCCCCAGACTTTACCTCCAAAAAAGGCCCAACAATGTCCATTCCTGCCGTGATTACACCCTGTGAATTCTACCGTCGCCTGC
>CAMCSH010000153.1 GCA_945877655.1 Lentisphaera araneosa HTCC2155
CCAACACGCCTTCAGCTATGCCGAAGCGACCGCACATCTCGAGCCTGTCGACGCACTCTTCCAAATGCGCGACTTCTTACCCCCGCCGGCCTACATCCTCGACGCCGGTTGCGGCTCGGGACGCGATAGCGCCTGGTTTCGCCGACGCGGCTACGCCGTCGACCCCTTCGACCTCTGCCCCGAGCTCTGCGAGGAGGCCCGTCGCCGCTTCTCCGTTCCCGCCCGTGTCGCCTCCATCCTCGACCTTGCGATCGACGCAGAATACGACGGCGTCTGGGCCTGCGCCTCCCTCGTTCACTTCAACCGCGACGAAGTCTGTTGTGCCCTCCGTAATCTCAGTCGCGCCCTCAAGCCCGGTGGCTACCTCTATTTCTCGGTCAAAGAAGGCCAAGGTGAAAGCCTTGATTCTCTCGGTCGCTTCTATCGCTATTGGTCCGTCGACGAGATCCGAGTCCTGCTTCGGGAAGCTGCGCCACAACTGGGCTTCCCGGGAATCTGGTGCGCTCGCCCGAGCTTTGATACCGAAGGCGCGGGATTCATCAATCTCATCGCCAGGAAAACCTCATGAAGCAATTTTTGCCTCACTTGTCTGTCGCTCTTTTCGCCCTTTGGGCAATTGGCCTGCCGCTCGTTGCCATCTACCTCTTCACGGCCATGCGCTTGCTGGGTCAGTTAAAACTCTTGGATCACCCACTTTGGCTCAGCTTGGGATCTCCAGCTTGGAGCTTCAGAAATCAGCCGGCGAATTTCCGTGAAGCTTGGGATGGGATGAAAGCTCAAATGCGTTACTGCTCTTGGATGCTTTGGAAGACGAAACACGCCCTTCCAGAATTGAAGCGGCTGCAAACTGTCGTACGCCGTCTCTTCGCTTACTCCGCCGTCGTGATCGTCGCGCAATTCACCTTGGCCTTGCTCACCTTTGCGATCCAGATCTTTGGATGAGCTCCCCCTCGCCACTCACCGCCGCGCTCCAGCTCCGCCAAGCAGTGCTGTCGGTCAATCGCGCCTCGCGCAACGGCGAACGGGCGCCCCACAAACATCTGCTCATCCTCTGGGCCTTGTCGCGCTGGATCAAAGGCGAACACCGCCTCGCTCCCTTTGCACTTATCGAAGCCGAAGTCGACCGCCTCCTCCGTGAATACGCCCCCGACCGCAAGACCTCGGCGCGTTATCCCTTCTGGTACCTGCAGAGCGACAAGCTGTGGGAAATCCCCGGCTCCGAACTCATCCCTCTTGAGGCTTCAGGAAAACGCCCAGCCATCACCACCTTGCGCCAGCCGCACATCCTCGGCGGACTCCCCGCACCGGTGATCGCCACGCTCAATTTGAACCCCGGCCTCGCCCAGCTCATCGCCCGCGACATCGTTCGCGCCAACGTCGCCGAATCGCTGCAGGAAGAGCTGCTCGATCAGCTCGGTTTCGACGACGATGCGCCCATCCCCTCGTTGCCGCCGCTGCCCGCAGAATTCCAGCTTGTCACCCGACGCAAACGCGACCCGGATTTCCGCCGCCGCGTCGTCGCCGCCTACCTCGGACGCTGCGCCCTCTGCGGCCACGGACTCGAGCACGAAGGCCATCCGGTCGGCATCGAGGCCGCCCACATCCGCTGGCACAACCAGGAAGGCCCGGACGAACTCGACAACGGCCTTGCCCTCTGCGTCCTGCACCACAAGTTGCTCGATCGCGGTTTCTGGCGTCTCCATGCTGCGGAATCCGCAACTCTCTGCCTCGTCTCGGATAAGGCTTCCGGCGACGAAACCAGCCTCAACGCCTGGCTACTGCAGCACCACGCCCAGCCCTTGCGCCTTCCGCAAGGATCCTTACCGGGACCGCATCCCGCCCACATCGACTGGCACGGACGCGAGGTCTTCCGCGGCTCACCCCGCCAACCACTTCCCTTCGAACTGCGTCCGCCGCAAAACCCGCCGGAATCGGGTCTGATCTACTCTCCCGCTGCCTCGCGCCGCTACGTCGATTGCGTTCCGCTCCTCGACATCGCCACCGCCGCCGGCCCCTTCCTCGCGGGGACGGGTCAAGGTGTTATCACCGAGGATACGCCCTGGGTCGCCGCTTCCGGCAAGCTGACGCCACACCACTTCGCCATTCGCGTCCTTGGCGACTCGATGTCGCCGAAGATCCCCGACGGTTCCATCGCCCTCTGCCAAGCCGGCACAGCCCTCGCCGGCTCACGCGAGGGCAAAATCGTCCTCGTCGAACTCGATGACAGTCCCGCCGACTCAGGCCGCTTCACCCTCAAGAAGTACCACTCGGTCAAGAATGTCAGCACCGATGATTGGCAGCACAAACGGATTGAGCTCCAGTCCCTCAACAAGACCTACCCGACCATCGTCCTTGAAGAAGGTCAAGCGGCGGAGCTGAGGGCAATTGGGGTATTTCAGCAAATCTTGAACTGAAGGTCTAATATGAAGATTCACGAGATCAAACTCGGTCGAGACCATGGCAATCGTTGGGATGAGCGCACCAGAGGCGGCGCCCCCCACAAGCCTCTCATGCTTCTGGCCATTTTGGATTTGATGGAAGCAGGCCTTCTCCTCCGAAACTTCATCCCCTACGATGACGAGCTGCTCGAAGCCTTCGATCTCTACTGGTCACGATTGTATGGAAGCGAGCGGCGAACCAATCCCCTTCAGCCTTACTGGCGCCTCCAGAAAGACGATGTCTGGCAGCTCCTTCCGGCAAGCGGCGCGAGCTCAGCGAAATTTGCTAGCGACGAACCCACGATGAAGGAGTTCCGCTGCCTCGTTCTCGGTGCTGAGTTCGATGGCGAGCTATTTCAAGAGATGAGCGACCCCGAGGGACGCTCTCGGATGCGTGGTCTGCTTCTCACTCAGTATTTCGATGCGGAGACCGCAAAGCTTCTCGCCGCAGGACGGCAGATCAACTTCGAGGCCTTTCAGCTTCGTCAAGATCTAGCGACGCGTTCACGTCAAGCCTTTCAGGAAATCTGGGAGGGGCCTGATGGCATCAACCCCGACTTCACTAGCGAATCGCGTCAGCTTGCGTTTCGCCACGTCGTCGTCGAAGCTTACGCCCACACCTGCGCTGCCTGCGGCACACACATCCGCACCCCCGCCGGACGCTCCTGCCTCGAAGCTGCACACATCATCCCCTTCTCCGTTGCCAAGAATGATGATCCCCGCAACGGTCTCGGCCTTTGTCCTCTCCACCACTGGGCCTTCGACCAAGGCATGATGGCGGTCGGAATGGATTACAAAATCAAGATCCATTCTGATGCCAGTGAACTTCGCGCATCTGCTGACTTCCTTCAGCTCAATAAGATCGAATTGCGCTTGCCGCAAGATGCGAAACTCCACCCGGCGAAAAAAGCCTTGGAATGGCATTGGAAGCGCTTCAATTCGAAGTGAATCTGCGCAGTGAATTACTGCGTCGTTTCATATTCCGTCAGCAACTCGAAAAAACGGTCAAAGGCTTCTTCCTCGGACTTCGAGTTCTCAACCAGAAGCCAGTGCCAATCGACATTCCAGTTGACCTTGCCATAGCGGAGCTTAAGCCAGTCGCTGAAACCCTGCCACGGCACATCGTCGGGAAGCTTGGTTCCCTTGGCAATGCCATGCTTGTAACAGGCCATTTCGTATCCGTTGAGCAGGCTCTTGAGGCCCGTGAGCGACTTGGTACTAAGCCACATGGCGGGCCGTTGTCGAATCTCATGGAGAAGCTCGCGGATCGAGTGCACCGAGTCCATGCGCCCAGGTTTCACTTCGATGACGGTTTGACCTGTCACAGGCCCTAGGGCTTTAGCCGTATCGGACATCATGTAGTTGGAGATCTGTTCGACCAGCTTGGCGTGGACTGATCGGGCGATGCCGCCCGAGGTGCGCCACTTCGAGACAGAGCTTTGCGAGCAGCCGAGAAGAGACGCAACGGCCCTTGTGGTGAGGCGCTTGGCCGTCATCCACTTTTCTAGAGCTTGTCGTTCTTCCGAGGTGAGTTGCATACCCCACCGTAAAGCCATTTCTCAAGCTCAGCTAAGCACGAATCAAAAATAACTCAGTTTCTCGCCTTGAATGAATCGTAATTGAATCAATTTTGAATCAAAACGATTCATAAATGAATCACTAGAGAATCAAATGGGAATCAATGAGCTACCCGAAGAAGTCGAAGCCTGGGTAGAGGATGTCCCCGCCAAGAAGCGTCGCACCGCCTTCGCCGAGCACGGCATGGAGGGCGTCGTCGACTTCATCGTTGCTGAGATCCAGCAGCTTTACCGGGAGGACAACATTCCCTGGGTAATCGGCTACAGCGGCGGCAAGGACTCGACGGCGATTGTGCAACTGGTCTGGCTGGCGTTGCAGCGCATGCCCAAGGACGAGCTGAAGAAGCCGGTGCATGTGATCAGCACTGACACCCTGGTCGAGAACCCGGTGGTCGCTGCCTGGGTCAACGGCTCCTTGGTGAAGATGCGTCAGGCTGCGAGCGAGCAGGCCTTGCCGGTCTTGGCGCACCGCCTCACTCCCGAAGTGAGCGACACCTTCTGGGTGACGCTGATCGGCAAGGGCTACCCGGCTCCACGCAACATGTTCCGCTGGTGTACCGACCGTCTGAAGATCAAGCCCTCGAACACCTTCATCAAAAAAGTGGTGAGTGATGCCGGCGAAGCGATCCTGGTCTTGGGCATGCGCAAGGCCGAGAGCGCTGCGCGCGCCCGGTCGCTGGCTTTTCACGCTCAGAATTCGGTCCGTGAACGCCTCACCCCGAGCGCCAGTTTGGCCAACTCCCTGATCTACACCCCGATCGAAGACTGGAGCAATGACGATGTCTGGCAATTCCTCCTCCAGGTTCCCAATGCTTGGGGCTACAACAACGGCGATCTGATGGCGATGTATCGCGCCGGCTCGGAAGACGGCGAGTGCCCGCTGGTCGTCGACACCTCGACGCCTTCTTGCGGCAATAGCCGTTTCGGATGTTACGTCTGCACCCTCGTCGACAAGGACAAGTCGATGGAAGCGATGATGCGCAACGACGCTGACAAGGACTGGATGCTGCCGATGCTGGACTTGCGGAACTCCTTGGAATTCCGCAGCGAGACAGAACGCCGGGGCGAACGGGAGCGTCGCAGCTTCCGCCGCATCAACGGCAGTTTGACGCGTCACCAAATCATGGAGAAACGTTATCAGGAAAAAGCCAAGAGCGAATTCCTCCCCATCGTCGGCAGCGAGGGCGAAGCGCGGCTGAAAATTCTCCAGAACAAGCAGGAAGTCGGCGAGACCTACTTGGTGCATGGTCCCTACACCCAAGCGGCGCGGGCGGACATCTTGCGCAAGCTCATCGAGACCCAGAAGATCGTGCGGGAATTGGGTCCGAAAGAAGCCACCGAGATCGAGTTGATCAGCCTGGCAGAGCTGCAGGAAATCCGGCGTTTGTGGGTGAACGAGAAGCACGAGATCGAGGATCTTGTGCCGGTGATCTGGCAAGAGGTGATGGAGACCCCATATCCCGGCGAGGCCATCGACGAGGATCTCTTGTACGACAAGGAGACCCTGGATCTTCTCAAAGCCGAGTGCGACAAGGAGCACGGCGAGCTGGTTTACGAGCTGGCCCGCAACCTCCTCGACGTCGAGCGCCAGTACCGCACCCATGTCAACCGTCGCGGCCTCTTCGCCAAGCTGGAAGCGACGGTGAAAACCTGCTTCTACGACGACGAGCTGGATGCCCTCAACTACAAAATCAAGATGGACAGCATCCGCAAAGCCGGCGAGTCGGGAGAACATCTCGAAGCGGAAGCGCCGAGCCATCTCCCTGACGCTCCCGAGAGCGAGGAGTGCGAGGCATGAGCCGCGAAACACTGCGGAAGACGCAGAAGGACGCGGAAGGGGCGCATTTACCACCACGGAAGGCACGGAGGACACGGAAGGGTTTTTCCCTGGGAGCGCCGGCTGCCAGCCGGTTTGTTCACCCCAAAGGGGTGCAGGATTTTAGCCCAGGGTTGAGCCGAGGCACGAGGCGACACCCTAGGTTGCGCAATCCGCAACGAGTCGACCCCAAGGGGGTCACGGAAGGGTTCTGCGACTCCTTCAGAGTCGGGCTGCATCTGCGGTCTTGGACCCAGGGTGTCGCCGATGCGGCTCAACCCTGGGCTAAAATCTGGGACTCCCTTGGAGTCCTGACGCCTCATTCCTCCGGAGTCCGCGCATGAACACGGCGAATGATTCTCGGGCACTACGCGCCGAGCTGGAGCAATTGACGCGCGAGCTGCTGCGCGGCGAGGAGCCGAAGCCGGCGGGGCTGAGCGCCTTGCAGGAAGAGCTGTGGCAGGCGGCGCGTGACGAGCGTCTCGCCGAGGAGGCGCAGGAGCTCACCAAGGCCCGTTGGGAGGAGGCGATCCGGTCGCGATTCTTCCCGCAGATTCCGCGGGAATGGGAATGGCCCTTCCCGTGGATCTGGATCGAGGAGATGCTGATTCCTGAAGCCGAAAGATCGGGCCAGAGCGTCGAGGAACTGATTGCGAGTCCGGCCTTCATCGAGTCCTTGGACGAGCGCTTGCTCAGCCGTTTCCTCAGCGAAAGCGAGGCTCGCGCCCTGCTGGGCGAGGAGCCGCCGCGTTTCCGTGGCGACACCTTCGACTTCGGCGATTGCAGCCACGAGTTCCGCCATCTCTGCGCCTTGGCTTTGCTGCTCAGGTCCGAGCGCTATTGGCTGGGACAATTTCTGACCCGCTGCTCCTACGTTCTAGCCTACGAGGCCTTGCTGGCGGCGAGCGATCTCTGCGCCTTCGATCCTGCCCGAGCCGAGCTTCGCGGCTGGTTCCGCGGCGCCGCCGACGCGTTGGAATTCGACCGGAGGAACGGGGCATGAACCACGAAAGACACGAAGCACACGAAAGGGAACCGCAGAAGACGCAGAAGGGCGCGGAAGGGGTTTTTCTGGGAGCGCCGGCTGCCAGCCGGTTTGTTTCCTGGGGCCGCCGCAATCCTTGTTGCGTTGTGGCGCACAGCTGGACCGTGAAAGCCGGAATTTCTGAATACTCAGCTTGCAGCGAGATGGAGAATGCTTACTGTGAAGCACCCTCCAATACCACCTGCTTGCTTGGCGAGCACTGGCTGGATGAAGCCAGCGCAAGCCGCTGGCTTCCCTTTTTGAGGGGCAAGAATAAGCATGGGAAGATTTCTTGCGGCCCGTCAAGTCCGGAAGCGTTTGAGATCGATCACCATGGGGATTGTCTCGCTGCCGGGTTTGAGCTTCACGGCCTGCGGTCTGAAACCGAGTTTTTCGTAGAAGGCGAGGGCGGAGAGATAGGCGTCCACCGTCATCAAGCGGCAGCCGGTGCGGTTTTCCCGCGAGGCGAAAAGCGCCGCCATTTCAACGACCAAGGCGGAGCCCCGGCCTTGCCCTTTGAAACGGGAGTTAATGGCCAGCCGTGCCAGCTTGACGGCGGGGATCTGTCCGCTGGACATCGGGTTTTTCCCGAGCTCTTCACGGCAGAGCCGGATAGAGTCGCGTTTGGTGGAATCGAGGTTGTCGGTGGCGATGCGGTCATTCACCATCGAGACATAGCCGACGACGAGCTGATCTTCTTCCCAGATCCAGGTTTGGGCGAACATCTCTTCGTGGTAGGCCCAGGCATCTTCGCGGAGAAACTCATCGAGATCGACGTCGCCGCAGGTGAACTCTGCCAAGGCGGGAACATCTCCCAGCCGGAGCAAACGAAGGCCCACGGCTCAACGACCGTTCTTGATCAGGGAATTGCGGCGGACCTCGGCGAGGAGGCGCTGGGTTTTCTCGGGGAGAGGGAGATTCTCCTCCCGCTTGAGGCGCTCGACCAGTGCCAGGTAATCGGCGTGCGGCAGCGGCGGCGTGAGTTGGATGGGCTTGGCCATGAAGGGTATCCTGATTGTTTCGGCCCTAAGCTAGCGGCTGATCTTGCGCTTGGCAAGCTCGGCCAAACGCCGGCTGCCAGCCGGTTTGTTCTCTGGGAGCGCGCCAGCCCCCTGGCGTCGTGGAAAAATGCATCGACTTCAATCAACGGCCTTCGACGCCCCTCGACCTGTTTGGCACTCCTAACTTCTAACCTCTAACCCGGTTCCCCAAATGATCTTTGAAGAAATCATTCTCCACAACGTCGGCGTCTTCAAGGGCGAGCATCGCGTCGCCCTCGCCCCGCCGAAGAAGAGCCAGCCGATCATCCTGATTGGCGGCATGAACGGCGCCGGCAAGACCACCTTCCTCGAATCTCTGCAGCTCGCCCTCTACGGCAAAATGGCGAGTGCTGGCCGGATGAGCGGCCTCAGCTACGAGGAGTATTTGCGCCGCTTGATCAACCGCCAGACTCCAGCCAAGCAAGGCGCGGCGGTGACCCTGACTTTCCGCATCCACGAAGAAGGCAAGGAACGGCGCTACGCCGTCAAACGCCTTTGGGCCGAGAGCGGCTCGCGGATCAAGGAATCTGTCCAGGTCGCGATCGACGGCGAATACGACGAGGTGGTGAGCGAGACCTGGCAGGAACGTGTCGGGCGCTTCATCCCGCACCAGATGGCCCACCTCTTCTTCTTTGACGGCGACCGCATCGAAGCTCTTGCGGACCCCGCAAAATCGGCGGAAGTGCTGCGAACCGCCATCGACGCCCTGCTCGGCGTCGACTTGGTGGACATGTTGTGCAACGACCTCAAGGCCTTGAAGCAGAAGGCGACCAAGGACAAATCCAGCGACAAGGGCAAGGAGAAGCTGGACGGCTTGGAAACGCAACTGGCCGGACTGGCGGCCAAGCTCGAGGACGCCAAGCAGGATCAAGCGCAGGCCTTGACCGAGCTTGAGCGCACCCAGAAAAAGCTGGCCGAACTGGACAAGAACTATCGTGAACAGGGCGGCGAACTGGCCGAGAAAGAAGCCCTCATGCGCCGCGAGCGCGACGCCCAGGAACGCGAGCGCGACAGCCTTGGGCGGCAACTGCTGGATCTCGCCACTTTGGACCTGCCGCTCAACCTCTGCCGCAGCCTGATCGAAGCGACTTTGGAGCAATGCCGCCAGGAGGCACTGGTCAACGAAGGCGAACGCCTGAACCAGGCGGTGCAGGGCAAGATGGCCGGGCTCTTACGGCGCTTGAAGTCCCTTGGACTTGACGCGCCGATGCTGAAGAAGGTGAAGGCGGAGATTGAAGCCGGCCTGCTCGACACGGATGAGAGCACGGTGCCACGCTATCTCTTGCTGAGCAGCAGCGGCGAAGGTCGTTTGCGCAGCCTGATCAGTGAAGGGCTGAACGAACAGCAGGCCCGCGGCAAAGCCCTGGTGGCGGAGTTCCGCTCGGCCAGTGAGAAGGTCGATAACCTCGAGCGCAAACTCGCCGCCGTGCCCGATGCCGGCTCCTTGGAGAGCTTGCTGCAGGAGCGCGAAGCCTTGCGCACCAGCGCCACCCGTATCAAGTCTGACGCTTCCGCTAGGATTTTCCGCTCAACTTCTTGCAAGCGCGCAGTCCGACCAAGGCAGTTGGGTTTCCATGACATTCGACGGCAAGGGGCGCGCATTGATTTCTCCGCAAGATGGCGCGCTCATGCTTGCATGGATTCCTGGAATCAGTCGCAACGATGATGGAACGCCGTGGGCAGGAAAAACCATAGAAATCCAGCCGTTTACTGCACCAATTCGCTCGTCGCAAGGCCTCTGCTT
>CAMCSH010000154.1 GCA_945877655.1 Lentisphaera araneosa HTCC2155
CCCGGAGCCGCTTCGCGCGCCGCCTTTTCGGGCTCGCGCGCTGGCTCAGTTTAATTGTCGCAAGTGGATCAGTTTAGTTGTCATTTGACGCTCGCACGATCAAGGCGATGCTGAGGTCCTGATGCCAGAGCACCGGCCAGTTCTCGCCCGGAGTCTTGTCGAAGAGGATGCTGCGGACGGGAATAAATCCCTTGGGAAGGAACTGCAAAAGTCGCGGCGAAAGCGCCAGCTTCCGGAAGAGCTCCGAGCGTCGCTGCAGATGACGGACGCAAGCGCTACCAGCCTCGCGGGCGAGGCGCTGAGCTTCGTCGCGACAGGCTTGCAACTCATCCTCGTTCAAGCCAGAGGGCAAGATGGCGAAGCCACTGGCTGGCAGGGTCATGATCAGAACAGCTGCGACACTGCGGCGGAAGTGGCGGCGAGGAGAATCAAGCCCATGCCGAGGCAGCCGCCAGATTTCGGCTGAAATTGAATCGCGGGGAATTCCTTGCGCATCTGAACTTCAAGCGCTTCGGCCAGATCCTTCGATTCCTTCAGGCCCAATCCGGTCTCCTCGCGCAACTGCTTGATCGCCGCGATCTTCTCGCCGGCAAAAAGATGATCCTGCACCGCGTGACTCGGCACATAGGTGAGGGTGAGGCCAGGGACTTGCACCGGCGTGTTGAGGTATTGACGATCGGCTTTCGGGGTCATGAGTGTGCCTTCCTCGGTTGGGTATCGTTTGAGCTATATCAATCTCCAGGCTTGGGAGTGAGTGAACGAGGGACTTGGGGAGTGAACTCTTATGCGCTCCTGCCTACTCCCTTACTCCCTACCTCCCTCACTCCCTAGTTCGGACTTGTAGAAAACAGCACGGTCGCAAGGCCGGGCTGATTCTTTGCTCCGAATCGCCCTATTTGAGCGGCGGCTTGGCCTCTTTGCCAGTGATCACCAAGCCGCGTTTGGGAATGGTCAGAATGAAGGCCGTCACCGATGAGGCGATGGTGCGGGAATCGGCGCCATAACCTGAGTTATCACGGTTCGGCTGGTAATAGAAACTGCCGTCTTGGCACTGCGCCATGGTGAACCACCAGCGATTGGCATCCATGAGCTTGCGAAAGCTGTCGGAGTCAGTATGGGCGGCGAGCGCCGTGTAGGCCATGCCCATCATCGGTGAAGCATGGGTATCGGGGAAACTCTGCGGATGCAAGCCGATCACCCGAGCATGAGATAGGGCTCGTTCACGATAGACGGGATCCTCGTAGGGAGAAAAGAAGTTGGCGATGCCGGCGGCTCCGGTTCTTCCCATGTCGGCCCAGTCGTCCGGTTCACCGCCCAGGGAGTCGCCGTACCAGACATAGCCATTCTTGCCTGTTCCTCTCGCCAGGAACTCGTAGGCGGCATCATGCTTCTTGCGGTCGATTTTGATCCCGCAGCGCTGCATCAAAGCAAAGGCCAAGGCGCCTTGTCCTGTGATCATGGCGATCGGGCCATAGCCCTCAAAGCCGGGATTGTGCCCCCATCCGCCGTGAGCCTCCTTGGGACCTTTCGGAAAGGAATCGGGATGAGACTTCTTGGACTCCGGGTTGATCTGCGACATGTTCAGGTATTGGTTCTTTACCAAAAGATCGTACAGGTGCTGCAGGTCCGGCAAGACATTTTTGTCGCCACTGGCGAGGTGGTACTCGCTGAGCACAATCGCCGCACTCATGAAGGTCCAGTTGGCCAAGCCATCACTACTCTCTTGTATCGAGGCTTTGTGATAGATCAAGTTTCGCTTGATCGCAGGCAGGTATTTTGCCTCTCCAGTCGCCAACAAGGCCAAGGGAGAAAAGGTATCGTGAACCGGGTCGCCGAATGACCCGTTCTGCTGCTGATGATCGACGATGTATTTCAGCAATTCCGCAAGGATGAGGTCTGACTTGCGACAGTCCTGCGGAAAGCTCGGGGCAAAAGTGCCGTACTTGGTTCCGACATTGATGCTGATTTCATGGATTTCCTTGCCGCGCAGCAGCGTCAGGGACAGGTCGCCCTTGCCTTGGGCACTCTGGCATTCCTCGAGCACCTGAGCAAATTCTGAAATCGGGCCGTCAGCCCCGAACGCCTTCTCGCCGTATCCGTTGCGGTGCTTTTCAATGAATCTCTTGCCCCCTGCGCCGATGATGAAATCGCCAACCTTGACTTGACCATCAGCCGGCGACTTAGGGAAGACGTATTTGATCAGCAAGGCCTGCGGTTGCTTGGCCACCCATTTTGCTCGCAGCCCGGTGATCCCGAGATTATAAAACCAGCCTGGGACTTGTGCGTCCGGCCCTGAATCAGCACGCTCCTTCCAAATCTTTGGCTCGGTGTAATCGACCTGCGAGTAAAGGCGCAAGGTCAAACACAGCAGCAATAAACCAATAACTTGAAGTCTGTAGGATTTCTTTGCCATCGTCGGAATCTCTTCATGGGGTTGCGGGCGCCGTCAGAGGCTTGCCTCGAACTTAGCCCAGAATGAAGGGCTGTCTCACAAAATCCCGGACGATCGGAGTTCCGCTTCGATGGCGAGGATACGGTCGAGCGGCGGCGCGAGGGCGACGGATACGGTCGAACCGAGGTTGAGGCCGGTCTTTTGAGCAAGTCGAACTTGTAGAAGTTGCTCGCAGGCTACGGAAACCCATGTGCGCGGGATCGTAGTAATCTGCGAAGCTGAACGTGTGATAGCTATCCAAGCAACCGTGATTGGCGTGGCCGCGTTCGGATGATCTACGGATGGTGAATTTACTTGCCGTCCCACTCTGCATTTTGAATCGCCATCAGGCGCTTCACTTCATCGGGTTTTTGGGTGGCGAGGTTGGTTTTTTCTAAGGGATCGGCTTTGAGATCGTAGAGTTCGATTCCGGTCGGGATGGTGTGAAACGGTTTGGTGGGTTCTGCGGGCCCTGGGATGATGAGTTTTGAAAAGCCATCGATCACCACGCGCGCATACAAACTTTTACCGGGTTGCTTGAGATCTGCGATGTCGTGACAGTAGGACTCGACGAAAATGGATTTGCGCTTTGTCATCGCATCGCGATCTAACAGGTCGATCCCAGGGAGATCGGCTGGATGTTTGACGCCGGCGAGTTTGAGAATCGTGGTTGGTAAATCAGTGATGTGAGCGAGTGTCGCGTCATCTCGTAGTGGTTTAACTTTTTCCGGCCAGCGAACAAACATGGGGGTGCGGATTCCCATTTCGTAAGGAGTCATTTTCGCGCGACCGCCGTTGTAGCCTTCCGCTGCGTTCCAGCCATTATCGGAGAGATAGAGAACGACGGTGTTTTTCCTGAGGTCGTTCTTGGTCAGGTAATCATCGAGTTCCCCGCAAGTTTGGTCAAACCATTCGATCATCGCGTAGTATTTTTCCGCTGCGGGCGTTGGTCCTTTGCCGGTGTATTTAGCTAAAATCTCTTTCGGTGGTGTGTGAGGATCATGCGGCATGAGTGGCGCGTACCAGATGAAGAAAGGCTTTTTCTCTTTGTTAGATGTTTCGATGAAATCGTAGATCGACTGCATGCCTTCGCGACCGATGGTGAGCCCGTCGCCACCGTGTCGACCTTGTTTACCTGTCATGCCATGGGTGAAGCCGACGTCTTTAAATGTAGTATTCCAGAGTTTACCTGTTTGAAAGGTGAGGTAGCCAGAATCGGTCAGCGCTTTCGGAAGCATGAGCGAGTTGCCGAGCAGTTGATCCGTGAGGGGTTTTCGGCTCGATTTTCCACCCGAAAACTGCGGTGCGTTTTCCGATAAATCATTTCCGGTGATGCCGTGATTACGTGGCAATTTTCCTGTTAGTAAACACGCTAGCGATGGCGAGCAGACGGGCATTACGTAACCTCTGGTGTAAACGAGGCTCTCGGAAGCGATACGATCGAGATGCGGAGTTTTCACGGTTTCATGGCCCATGAAGCCGTAGCCATCAAACGCATGATCATCTGAAATGATCAGAATGATATTCGGCCGATCCGCTGTGGCTCCAGAAAATCCATCGCCAACCTTGACTTGACCATCCAATTTTGCTCGCAGCCCGGTGATCCCGAGATTATAAAACCCGCCTGGGACTTGTGCGTCCGGCCCTGACTCAGCACGCTGATTCCACTTCTTTGGTTCGGTGTAATCGACCTGCGAGTAAAGGCGCAAGGTCAAACACAGCAGCAATAAACCAATAACTTGAAGTCTGTAGGATTTCTTTGCCATCGTCGGAATCTCTTCATTAGGGTTGCGGGCGCGTTCAGAGGCTTGCCTCGAACTTACCCCAGAATGCAGGGCTGTCTCACGAAATCCCGGAGAATCGGAGTTCCGCTTCGATGGCGAGAATCCGGTCGAGCGAAGTTGATAGCGCAGCCCATCAAGTCCTTGATCTAGAACTCATCCGTTGCCATTCTAGCTCCTTATTCCTTGGTTCTTGGGAATTCCCCATAAAATCGAAACACAAATCAGGAACCAGAGGCCGAAGGCTAGCGTCTCTCCATCATTAACTCAATAAGGATCTCAAAATGGAATTCCCCTTGATCATCAACAAGAATAAGCCGATTGCTTTTCTTGCGTCGGTCCTGCTCACCTTGGGCCCTGCCGTTCAAGCGGCTGATGACGCAGCGGCGATCGACTTCTTCGAGACCAAGATCCGCCCGGTGCTGGCTGAGAAGTGCTACGGCTGCCACTCGGTCGAGGCCGAGGGAAAGAAGAAGCTGAAGGGCGGACTCTACCTCGACAGCAAGGAGGGCGTCCTCAAGGGCGGCAACGACGGCGTGGTGCTGACACCGGGCGACCCTGAAAAGAGCAAGCTGATCGAGGCCATCCGCTACGCCAACGACGACAACGCAATGCCGCCGAAGGAGAAGCTGCCACCGACCGTGATCGCAAATTTCGAGGCGTGGGTGAAGATGGGTGCCCCCGATCCACGGGTCGGCGACCGGGCACCCAAGCCCGGTTCGGCCATCGCGGGACAATCAAAGGCTCATTGGGCCTTCCAGCCAGTGACGTCACCGGCAGTGCCCAACGTCAAAAAGACGGAGTGGGTCAAGACCGACATCGACCGCTTCATTCTCGCCAAGTTGGAAGCGGCAAAGATCGCGCCGGCGGGCATGGCCGACAAGCGGACACTGCTGCGCCGCGCCAGCTTCGACCTCACCGGGCTGCCACCGAGCATCGATGATGTCGCCGCTTTCGAGGCCGATTCATCGCCCGACGCCTTCGCCAAAGTGGTCGACCGTCTACTTGCTTCGCCGGCCTATGGCGAGCGTTGGGGCCGGCATTGGCTCGACGTCGCGCGATATGCGGATTCCAAGGGCTACGTCTTCCAAGAGGACCGCTCGTATCCCTATGCCTACACCTACCGCGACTGGGTGATCAAAGCCTTCAACGACGACCTGCCGTATGATCGCTTCCTGCAATTGCAGATCGCCGCTGATCGCATCGCACCGGACGACAAGCCGCAGCTTGCGGCCCTCGGTTTCCTCACGGTCGGCCGGCGTTTCATCAACAACATCCACGACATCATCGACGATCGTCTCGACGTGCTCAGTCGCGGCACCATGGGCCTGAGCGTTGCCTGTGCGCGCTGCCACGACCACAAGTTCGATCCGATCCCGACCAAGGATTATTACGCACTCTACGGCGTGTACGCATCGAGCGAGGAGCCCAAGGATCTGCCGGTCATCGGCGCCGCTGCCGATCCCAAACAGACGGCCGCGTACGAGGAGGAAAAAGCCAAGCGCGAAAAGGCGGTGAGCGATTTCCGCGCCAGTCGATTCGCCGAACGAATCAAGGAGATGCGCGGCGCGGATCGGCTTGCCGCCTATCTGCTTGCGGGGGAAGACGCCCAAGGAAAGCAAGACAACGAGGTCAATGACATCGCGAATCAGCGAAAGCTGGAGAAAACCATCACCAGGCGCTGGCGCGACTGGCTGAAAAACATCGACGCCAAACATCCGGTTCTTGGCCCGTGGAAATTGCTGGCCGGCATTCCGGATGGCGACTTCGCCGCCAAGGCCAAGGAGCTGCTCGCAAGCCAGAACAACGGTTGGGTCAATCCGCTCATCGTCGCTGCGCTGGCTGGCAAGACCCCGGCAAATCGCGAAGAACTGGCCAAGCTCTATGCGGCGGCAATTGCTGCCCATGACGGCGACGCGGCGCATGGCGAGGCGAACAAAGAAGCACTCCGCCAAATCCTCCGTGGCGACGGCACACCGACCGCCGTCTCCTTCGACAAGGCGAATGAGGTGCTCAATGGCGCTGACGAGGAGAAAGAACGCGAACTGCGCAAGAAAGTCGCCGAACTCGATAGCCAGCACGACGGGGCGCCAGCGCGCGCCATGGTGCTGAGCGACCGCGGCAATCCCCACAACGTCAAGGTCTTCGTGCGCGGTCAGCAGGGCAACCAGGGCGAGCTGGCGCCGCGCCAATTCCTCTCCTTCCTGGCCGGCAAAGACGCCAAACCTTTCAGCGAGGGCAGTGGTCGTGGTGAGCTCGCTCGCGCGATTGCCAACAAAGACAACCCGCTGACCCCACGGGTGATCGTCAACCGTGTCTGGGCTTGGCATTTCGGCACCGGCCTGGTCCGCACGCCCAGTGACTTCGGCCTGCGCACCGAAGCGCCGACTCATCGCGACCTGCTCGATTGGATGTCGGCGCGTTTCCTCGCCGACGCTTGGTCGATCAAGAAACTACATCGACTGATCATGCTTTCGGCTGTGTACCAACAGTCAGCCGAAGTCTCTGCCGACGCCAAGCGTTTGGACACCGACAACAACCTGTGGTCACGCGCCAATCACCTGCGTCTCGACTGGGAGGCGATGCGCGATTCGATGCTGATGGTCAGTGCTCACCTGGATTCAGCCATCGGGGGCAAAGCGGTTGATCTCGCCAAGCAGCCATTCACCGGTCGACGCTCCGTCTACGGCTACATCGATCGTCAGAATCTGCCGGGAGTGTTCCGTAGTTTTGACTTCGCCAGCCCTGACGCCCATGCGCCGCAGCGCTTCTACACCACGGTGCCGCAGCAGGCATTGTTCCTGATGAACAGCCCATTCGCTGCTGATCAGGCCAGGGCTTTGGCCAAGCGCACCGAGAGCGTGACCTCGCCCGAGGAACGAGTGCAGGCGCTGTACCGCATCGCCTTTTCCCGCATGCCCAGCAAGGATGAGGTTAAGCTGGGAGTCGAGTTCGTGCGGGCGATCGACAGCCTGCCGGCAGAGCCCGAGCGCGCGCCGGTGTGGAGCTATGGCAACGGACGCTTCGACCCGCAGACGCGCACTCTGGCCGCATTCACGCCGCTGCCGCGCTTCGTCAACAACTGCTGGCAGGGCGGCGACCAGCTGCCCGACGCCAAGCTCGGCTGGTCGCTGCTCACCGCGAACGGCGGTCATCCCGGTGGAACACACGATCTGACCGTTGTGCGGCGTTTCACTGCGCCGGTCGATGGCGTCTTCCGCGTCAGCGGCACGCTGAAGCATACCAGCAAGGACGGCGACGGCGTGCGCGGTCTAGCCATCGCCAATCTGACTCAAGTGCTTGGCGACTGGACGGCAAAAATGAGCGAGACCGGCACTGCTGTCGATAAGGTCGAACTAAAGGCGGGCCAGACGCTTGACTTCGTGCTAGACTGCCAGGCCAACGAGAACAGCGACTCCTTCTCCTGGGCGCCCACGGTTTCGCTCGTCGGCGGCGGCCGCAATTGGGACTCACAGGCCGGCTTCTCTGGTCCACCGGACAAGGATCAGTCGCTGAAACCCTGGGAACGCTATGCCCAGGCCTTGCTGATGACCAACGAGTTCGTCTTCGTCGATTGAGTAACGAAAATCAAAAAGGTGCACACATGAGCCTCAACTTTCCACTCTCTCGCCGCCAACTGTTGCAACGATCCGGCATGGGCTTTGGCTCCCTGGCGCTCAGCCAACTCGTCGGCGCTGATCTGTTCGCCGGAGAAGCTAGTCCGCCGATCTTCCAATCTCTTGAACCGCGTCAGCCGCATTTTCCGGTCAAGGCCAAACACATCGTGCATATCTTCGCCAACGGTGGCGCCAGCCAGGTCGACACCTTCGACCCCAAGCCCTTGCTCACCGAATTCCACGGCAAGGCGCTGCCGATCAAGCTATCGACCGAACGTCCGACCGGCGTTGCCCTGGGATCCCCGTTCAAATTCCAGAAATACGGCAAGAGCGGCATCGAGGTCAGCGAATTGTTCAAGCACGTCGCCGAAAGCGTCGACGACCTGTGCATCATCCGTTCGATGCACACCGACGTGCCCAATCATGAACCCTCGCTGCTGATGCTCAACTGCGGCGACGCGCGCCAGGTGCGCCCGAGCCTGGGTTCATGGATGAACTACGGCCTGGGCACGCTCAACCAGAACCTGCCCGGTTTCGTCGTCATGTGCCCGAACGGCTACCCGATCCAGGAGTCGCAGAACTGGCAAGCAGGATTCCTGCCCGGCATCTTCCAGGGCACCTACCTCGACACCAAGCACAGCGACGTCGAGAAACTGGTCGAACACGTGAAGAACAATTTCGGTTCGTCGAAACAGCAACGCGCCCAGCTCGATCTGCTGATGCAGCTCAACCAGAACCACCTCAAGTTGCGTCAGCAGGACGCCCAGCTCGAATCACGCATCCAATCCTTCGAACTCGCCTACCGCATGCAGATGGAAGCAAGTGACGTCTTCGATCTTTCGAAAGAGCCGAAGCACATCATGGACATGTACGGCGAAGGTGTGCATGCACGGCAAATGCTCTACACCCGGCGCATGATCGAGAAGGGCGTGCGCTTCATCCAAGTCTGGCACGGCGAAGGGCAACCCTGGGACAGCCATGATGATCTGGAAGTCAGTCACCGTCGCTTGGCCAAGGAATGCGACCAGCCGATTGGCGCGCTGATCAAGGACCTGAAGCAGCGCGGTCTGCTCGATGAGACGCTGATCATTTGGAGCGGCGAGTTCGGCCGCACGCCGGTTGTCGAAATGCCTGCTCCCGGTTCCAACGCCGGCAAGATCAATGGCCGCGACCACAACAACCACGGCTTCACCACCTGGATGGCCGGCGGCGGCGTGAAAGGCGGACACATCCACGGCGCCACCGACGAGTTCGGGTTCAAGGCCACCGTCGATCCAGTTCACATCCATGACTTGCACGCGACCATCATGCGTCTGATGGGCTTCGACCACGAACGCTTCACTTTCCGCTCAGCCGGCCGTGATTTCCGCCTGACCGACGTGCACGGCAAGGTGGTAAAGTCCATTATTGCCTGAGATTGAACCTAAAAACTGCAGCAGAGGAACGGAACCGGGTTGAAAGGTTGAAAGGTTGAAAGGTTGAAAGGTTGAAAGGTTGAAACGCAAGCACATGAACAACAGCAACAAGCGACGAATCTAAGAGCACAGCTCAAGGTTGGTGAAGATGACTTTTGAAGCTTTTCTTCATAGTCGTTAGTTGTTGCTGTTGCAGCTAATCATTTCAACCTTTAAACCTTTCAACCTTTCAACCTAAAAACCGCAGCAGAGGAATGGAACCGGGTTGAAAGGTTGAAAGGTTGAAACGCAAGCGCATGAACAACAGCAACAAGAGCCGATTCTAAGAGCAATGTTCAGGGGCGGCAAAGATGACTGCCGAAGCTTTTCTTCATAGTCGT
>CAMCSH010000155.1 GCA_945877655.1 Lentisphaera araneosa HTCC2155
CGCCGGCGCGGCAGAGCCATTCCTTGCGCCATTCACCACCAAGGGGACCGAGGATCGTTTCGTCCCAGAGGTTTTCCAGTTCGGCGACCGTGAGGATGCGTCCGCTGGCGCAGAGCGCCAAATGGAGGTGCGAGTTGAACTCGTAATCGCTGAAGCAGAGGAAGCCACTGGCCTTGAGCCGGGCCCGGATGTAGCACTCGATCCAGTAGCGCTCAGCTTCGGTGAGGAAGAGTTCCCAGTCGAAATGGATCCAGATATGCAGCGTAATGCGCTCATTGTCAGTACATTGCTGGGTGTTGAAGCTGTGCTTGTAAAATTGCATGAGCTGAAACTCCTGTGGCTATCAAAAGATAGCTCCAAGATTTTTCAGATGCAAGAGGTGGGTAATCAAAATCACTCAAAGCCACTTATTCTGCTTATCTCGCGATATTGCAGCAGCAAGAGCCCCATTTGCTTGACGAATTGGCTGTTGAAGTGACTGAGATCGTAGAACCCGAGGTGCTCGGTGGAAATGCCCTGGCTGAACCGCTATGCAGCAAATCAGGTCTTTTTCTCGCTCGGCTTGGCGCCGTCTTTTTTCTCTTCACCCGGCTTCACTTCCTGCTTCTTTTTCTCTTCCTGCTTTTTCTTCTCTTCCTGTTTTTTCTTCTTGGCCGCTTTTTCTTTCTTCTTGTCCATGCCGGTGATCCGGTCGTCGAGCTCGGTCTTGGCGGCGCTGTATTCGGTTTTAGATAAGGTGCCATCGCCATCGGTGTCGAAGGCGGTGAGATCGGCGTGGCCGATGAGTTCTTTCTGGGTCAGTTGTCCGTCTTTGTCCTTGTCGGAGTTCTTCAGGATCTCCATCACGCCTTTGGCCCGTTCGACCACGGCGTTGCGGTCTTCTTTGGCGAAGGAGCTGGCGCTCAAGGCGAGAAAAAGGCAGATGGCGAGGGGTGACTTGAGCATGGGGTGACTCCTGGGCTTTGGGGATGTGCGGTCGACACTGCAACGCCGCGAGACGGGTAGATATTTTGTCGGCGGCGGAGCAAATGCCGCGATCTCCGCAAGAGCTGCCCGAGTTCGGGGGAATCCGCTCTTTCCGCGCGCTTCCCCTTGCGCCAAGTCGTGCTAGATTGGCGGGCTCGAAACCGCATCAAAGTCAGGAAAAATCTCCATATGGAATTCGAACCCGTCATCGGCCTGGAAATCCACATCCAGTGTCGCACTCAGTCCAAGATGTTCTGCACCTGCCGCAACACCAGCGGCGAAGAGCCCAACACCAACACCTGCCCGATCTGCACCGCCCAGCCCGGCGTCATGCCCCGCATCAACGCCGAAGCAGTGCACCAGATGATCGTCGCCGGCCTCATGACTGACTGCACCATCGCCGAACACTCGAAGTTCGACCGCAAGTCCTACTACTACCCCGACATGCCCAAGAACTACCAGATCACCCAGTACGACCTGCCGATCTGCCTCGACGGACGCATTCCCATTGGCGGAAAAGGATTGTCGGAACAACCGATCACCCCGCGCTACATCGGCCTCGAACGCATTCACCTCGAAGAAGACGTCGGCAAGTCCACCCACTACAAAGGCTTCTCGCACGTCGACTACAACCGCGCCGGCATCCCGCTGATGGAAACCGTGTCGCGCCCCGACATGCGCTCCGCCGACGAAGCCTACGCCTACGTCCTCTCGCTGCAGCAGATCATGCGCTACGGCGGCGTCTCCGACTGCGATCAGGAGAAGGGCCAGTTCCGCTGCGATGTCAACATCTCCGTCCGCCCCAAAGGTCGTGAGCAATTCGGCACCAAGATCGAGATCAAAAACCTCAACTCCACCCGCCATATCTGGCTGTCGATCAATCACGAGATCGAGCGTCAATCGGCGATCTACCGCGCCGGTGGTACCATCCGCCAGGAAACGCGCCGCTGGGACGACGCCGCGCAGGAAACCGTCTTCATGCGGACCAAAGAAACCGCCGACGACTACCGCTACTTCCCCGAGCCCGATCTGCCGCCCCTGTACCTTCCCAAAGAGCAGGTCGACAAGGTCCGCGCCACCCTGCCGCTCACGCCGCAGAAAATCCGCGAGAAGATGACCAGCGAATACGGCGTCTCCGACTACGATGCCCACGTTTTGACCCTCGAAAAGGAGACCTGCGACTACTTCCTCGCCGCTGCGACCGTCGCGCCCACTGCCGGCAAAGGCATCGCCAACATCATGATGAACCTGATGTTCCGCGACCTCGCCGCCGCCGGCCAGACCCTCGCCGAGTGCAAGGTCAAACCGGCCCAGCTCGGCCAGATGGTCAAGCTGATGGAAGACGGCGTCATCTCCTCCAAGATCGGCCAGACCGTCTTTGCCGAAATGATGATCTCCGGCAAGGACCCCAAGGTCATCGTCGAAGAGAAAGGTCTGGTCCAGGTCAGCGACACCGGCGCCATTTCTGAGTTCGCCCGCCAAGCCATCGCCGCCAACCCGAAAGCGGTCGCCGAATACAAAGAAGGCAAAGGTGCCGCGGTGCAGTTCCTCGTCGGCCAAGTGATGAAGATGTCGAAGGGCAAGGCCAACCCCGGCATGCTGCAGCAGATCCTCAAGGACGAGCTCGACAAGCTGTAAGGCAAAGTTCGATTGATTCAGAAAGGCTCCGGATTCCCTCCGGGGCCTTTTTTGTCGTGTTTTGCCGAAAACGCAAAAAAGAACTGTAAGATCTCGCCGTCCTCTCGCCTAGTTCTTGCAGGTATACACGAACAGCAAACAGGAGCGAAACCCCATGATCTCATTCATCCTTGCCGCCGCACTCGTTTTTGGCGACGCCCCCAGCCCCCGGTCTGATGAAAAGCCGGCACCGGTCCTGATCGAAGCCGAAACCCTGAAAGAAGGCGGATGGGTGATCGACCAGCAGTTCATGGACCAGATGGGCTCGCCCTTCCTCCTCGCCCATGGCCTCGGCAAACCTGTCACCGACGCCTCCGGCAAATTCAAAGCTCGGCCCGGCAGCTACCGCCTCTGGGTCCGGACTCGCGACTGGGTTGCTCCTTGGGGTGCCAAGGGCGCTCCGGGTCGCTTCCAGGTCAAAGTCAACGGCGCGGCAGTCGCGACGGAATTCGGCACCGAAGGCGCTGCTTGGCATTGGCAGGATGGCGGTACGGTCGAGCTCAATGCCGACAACGACGTCGCTTTGCATGATCTCACCGGCTTCGAAGGCCGTTGTGATGCGCTGTATTTTTCGCCCGATCTGAAAACGCCGCCGCCTGCTGCCGGACCTGAGGCCGCGGCTTGGCGTCGCCAATTGCTCGGTCTTCCGGAAAAAATCGAAGAGGCCGGGCCTTTCGATCTCGTCGTCGTCGGTGGCGGTATCGCCGGCAGCTGTGCCGCGGTTTGCGCTGCCCGCGAAGGTCTGAAGGTCGCCTTGGTGCAAGATCGCTTCGTCCTCGGCGGCAACGGCTCCAGTGAAGTGCGAGTCCAGATTGAAGGCCTGCTGCATCAAAAACCCTGGCCTGCCATCGGCAATCTGGTCCAGGAGTTCGACGGCGATCGCCGCAAGAACGCCTGGCCGGGCCGGGGAAGCGAGCCGCAGAAAGAAGATCTCCGCCGACTCGAATTGGTCAAAAATCAGCCTGGGCTCAGCCTCTTCACCGGCTTCCGCGTCAACGCCGCCGATGTCGATGCAGGCAAGCACATCCACGCCGTCATCGCGCAGGACATCCGCAGCGGACGCCGACTCCGCTTCTCCGCCAGCTACTTCGCCGACTGCACCGGCGATGCCTGTGTCGGGGCCTATGCCAAAGCCGAATTCACCATGAAAACCAAGGGGCACATGGGCGCTTCCAATCTGTGGAACCAAGAGCTCGGCTGCGGCTGCAAGGATCTCAATGAGCCTTTGTCAAAAGAAGTCGTCACCCAATCCCAGCTCGTGCTTTTCCCGCGCTGCCCTTGGGCCGTCGATCTCAGTGACAAACCCTTCCCCGGCCGCGGCAAATCAACAGCCCAATGGAAGCAAGCCGGCGCTAGCAACTTCGGCGATTGGTTCTGGGAATCTGGTTTCGATCGCCACCCCATCGACGAGATGGAGCAGGTGCGCGACCAGAACCTGCGCGCTATGTATGGAGCCTGGGACGCTCTCAAGAACGTCGACAAGGCCTATCCCGACCGTGAGCTCGCATGGGCTGCTTTCATCGCCGGCAAGCGCGAATCGCGCATCCTCATTGGCGATGTGGTGATTAGCGGCGACGACTTCC
Source organism: Lentisphaera araneosa HTCC2155 (assembly GCA_945877655.1). Classification (GTDB taxonomy): domain Bacteria; phylum Verrucomicrobiota; class Lentisphaeria; order Lentisphaerales; family Lentisphaeraceae; genus CAMCSH01. The sequence goes on from CAMCSH010000155.1 coordinate 4,227, forward strand.
GCAAGAGTCGTGAGTGGCCCGATGCCGCCTTCCCCTGCACGTGGCATCTCGATCTGCACTTTCCTGACCCCAAGTTCATCGCCTCCGCCGAAAACGATCCCTTCATCTCTCGAGCCACCGACTCGAAGGAGTACAAATACAAAGGTCCTTATTGGGCTCCTTACCGCTCTCTTTATTCCCGCAATATCGACAACTTGTGGATGGCCGGCCGCAACATCAGCGTCGACGGCGAAGCGCTCGGTGCGACCCGTGTGATGCGCACCTGCGGCATGATGGGTGAAATCGTCGGTCTCGCCGCCGGTATCGCCAAGCGCCGTGGACTCAGTCCGCGCGGCGTCTACGAAACGGCTTTACCGGAATTGCGCGAGAAGATCGTCAGAGGGGTTTTGCCGCCAGAGAAGTTGGCAGCTGCTAAAAAGTAAACAGATCCACAATCAACGAAGAATTCTTTGACCCCTTCAGGGTCGGGAATCATAACTTCTTCTCACCCAGGGTGTCGCCGATGCGGCTCAACCCTGGGCTAAATTCTCGGACCCGCTTCGGGGTCGAGCTACAATGAATCTTGAATCCTGAATCGTCCGCTGATCACTTTTCGGCGGGAAGCCCCGCCAATTTTTTCAACAGCGGACCGCAGCCTTCCGGACCTTGGCGCATCAAGGATTCGCCAACCAGGATGGCACGGCAACCACAAGCCTCGAGCTGACGCGCGTCAGCCGGGGTTTTTATGCCGCTTTCGCCGACCAGGGGGGCTTCTTTCGGGGCGAAGGGGGCGAGACGGCAGGTGAGGCCGAGATCGACCTGGAAACTGCGCAGGTCGCGATTGTTGACACCGACGATTTCCGCCCCGGCGGCGGCGGCGGCGCGCATTTCCGCTTCGTCGTGAACTTCGACCAGGGCGTCGAGGCCGAGGCGGCGTCCATGGGCGATGAATCGCTTCATTTCTTCGACGCTGAGGATGGCGGCGATCAGCAGGAAGGCGTCAGCGCCCCAGATCCGGGCTTCGTCGATTTGAACTTCGTCGATGACGAAATCCTTGCGCAGAACCGGGATTTTAACCGCGGCGCGGACGGCCTTCAGATCCTCGGCGCAGCCTTGGAAGTAGTCGCGGTCGGTGAGGCAGGAGATGGCGGCGGCGCCGGCTTTTTCATAACAGGCGGCCATTTCGGCGGGGCGGTAGTCGGCTTCGATGACGCCGACGCTGGGCGAGGCTTTTTTGCATTCGGAGATGACGGCGAGGCCGGGCGCTTCCAGGATGGCGCTGCGCATCGAGCGGGTCGGGCGTGAGCAGGCCAGGGCGGCGGCGGCCAAGGCGGCGCGTTGCGGCTCCAGGGCGGCGACTTCGAGTTTCTTGGTGGCGACGATTCGCGCCAGGACGTCGGGCAGGCTCATCAGGGGGGCTCCTTGCAATTTCGGCCGGCAAGCTAAACCCGGATTCCGAACTTGCGTAGGCTCATGACTCAGCTTGGTTGCTGCGGCTTCGGCGCACTCGGCGCCAGCTGGACCTTGCGGATCTTGGTGTTGAAATAGGCCCGCTGCGTCTGCTCCGCCTTGCTGGCGTACTGCTGGACGATCTCGAGGCGCTGACGGAAGTCGCGGCGGAAGGCGTCCGCCTCTTCCTGCGGCATCTCGTCCCTCACTGGGCGGAGCTGGCCGAAGGCCGGCACGGCTTCGGAGGGAACGGTGCGGAGATGGCGGTGGACCACCGAGATGCCATCGGTGTAAACCCGGTGGACATCGACGGTCGAGATCGCCCGGGTCGAGGTATTGGCCAATCGCGGCGCATTCTTGCAGAAGTCGGAGAAGTCGCAGAACAGATTGTAGTTCTTGAAGACTAGGCTGAGCTTGTCGGTGATGCTGCAGAGGCCGATTTCGACCAAACCGGCGAGAATCGGGCGGATCCGTTCTTCCGGCACCTTGAGGTTGTTGGAGATCTCGTAGACGAGATCGGCGAGAGCCACTTCGACTTGGCGATGCGCGTTGATCGTGCCGTGGGCGATGGAGTAGAGACGGGCCTGGTTGCAGACTTCGAAGGTGCAGTCGGAGGCGAGGAGCGGGTGGACCAGGTTGTCCATGGCGCGGAGACGCTTGGTCAAGGCGGTGACGATCTTGCCGAACCAAGGCGGAATCAGGTTCATCTGCTGCTGCAGGGTTTCCGGCGTGATCACCATGCAGGTGGTGTCGACCAGGGCGGTCACGGTGGCGGACCGCAGCTCGTCGGAGATCAGTGCCATCTCGCCGAAGACGTCGCCGCGATGCAGGCGGGTGAAGACGGTTTTTTTGCCGCCGATGCGTTTGTGGACTTCGACTTCGCCCTCGATGATGACGTAGGCCTCGTGGCCGGTGTCGCCATGGCGGATGATGTCTTCACCGCTCTTGAATTGATGCTTCTGGGAGATTGCCTGGCCGGACATGAGGCGGTCGATCGCCGTGGCCAGTTCTTCGACCGTCTGATAGCGGCGTTCCTTTTCCGCTGACATCGCCTTCGAGATGATCATGCAGAGCTCTTCCGGCAGCATGCGGTCGGCGCCGGCTTCTTGTGGCGGGACGAATTGGCAATGCTCGGCCATGTAGATCATGGTCTCGAGGCTGACGCCGTCATAAGGCGGCTTCAGGGTCATCAGGTGATACAAGGTCGCGCCGAGGAGGAAGATGTCGGAGCGGCGGTCGTAAAGCGACGAATCGCCCATCGATTGCTCCGGCGACATGTAGGCGGGGGAGCCTTTGACCAAGCCGGCGAGGGTCTCATCCAAGCGATCGGGACGATAGCTGACGGTGCTATCCGTGACCACTTCTTCGGGGCCGTTGAGGACCTTGGCGATGCCCCAGTCCATCAGCATCACTTCACCGTAAGCACCGATCATGATGTTGGCGGGCTTGATGTCGCGATGTACGATGCCCCGGGCATGAGCGTAGGAGACGGCGTCAAGCACCTTGCGGAAGACCGACAGGATCTTGAAGTGGGTGTAGTACTCGGTGAAGGCGGGGTCGCCGCTTTTGATGTGCTCGATGATGTCGGAGAGCGGGTCGCCCTCGACATACTTCATGGTGAAGAAGGGCTTGCCATCGTCGTTGATGCCGAGGGAGTGGACCGGGACGATGTTGGGGTGTTCGAGCTGACCGGTGATGCGGGCTTCTTCGATGAAGGCGCGGCACTGGCCGGCATCATGGGCAAGGTGGTCGTGCAGCACTTTCATCGCGACGCCGCGGCGGATGCTGCGATCGGTGACGGAGTAGACCACTCCCATGCCACCTTTGGCGATGACATTGTTCACCGCTAGCGAACGCCCGTTGTCGCCGTCCTTCAGCTCGCTGGTGAGGCGGCTCATCTCGTCTCTGTTGGCGGTATCCATGGCGCTTGGAAACTCCGGTTTCCGACAAGATACCCCGTTCCGGGTTTATGCTCAAAGCTCAGACGATGTTTTTTTGATCTTAAAAAGATTCGCTTTCCCCCTTGCGGCCGCAGGTCGTATGGATGTATCTTGGAGTGGGGAGAGGCATAAGGAAAATCCAGAAGCCCCCCCACAGAGAAAAAGGAAGAGCACCATGGAAATCATCGTCTCCGCCCGCCACATGGACCTGACCCCCGCGCTACGTGAGAGTGTCGAATCTCATCTCAATGGCATGAAGGTCTCCTACCCGAAACTGAATAAAGCGGAAGTTGTGCTGAGCTCGAACAAAGGTCACTGCAAATGCGAAATCATCCTTCATGGCAATAAAGTGAATCTGGATGCGCACGCGGAGACGGAAGACATGTACAAGTCAATCGCTCTCGCCTCTGAAAGACTGGATCGTCAATTGGAAAAACGAGTCGAGACATTCCATCATAATCATAAAGCCAAGCACCTTGGCGAGATCGAAGCCGAAACGACCAGTGTTGAAGCTGACTGACAGCCTCTGAAAGGACCGCTTCGGACAAGCGTTAGAGACTAGCCAGAGCACATTTAAGAGAACAAGACGCCCCCAAATGGAGGGCGTCTTCATTTTGTCCTGATTCATGAACCAGGTTTATCGAGGCGTGGCCGGAGCTTCTTTCGCTTCGATCCACAGCAGCGACGAGAAGCTGAGTCCCGGTCCTGGAGCCAAGCCGAGCAGTCGCGCTCCTTCGGGTTCACGTCCCCATGCCACCGAGCGCCCGTCGACCAGCAGTTCCCATTCGCGGCCCGGACGGAATTGGATCTCGGCCCGATGCCAGCCTCCTGCGACTGGGAAGTCCCGAGGCCAATCCACCAGTCCGACGATCTGGAAGGGCAGTGTCGCACCTTCTGCGGGAACTTGAAAATCGAGGCGCAGGGATCCTTTTCCAGCCGGCAGTGAGCGGCTGATCGCACTTTTTCCTTGTGCAGCTTGAAGCTGCCAGTCCGCCGCCTTCCAGCCGTCGATGTGATCCCAGGCCTCAAGTGAGCCGTCGTACAAGGGTTTGACTCGGATATCGGCGGCCAGGGTCGCCGCTTGATCGCCAGGCGCCAGGCCGCGCGGATCGGCGGGGAGGCGGAGGACTTTCATCTTCCGGAATTGCATCCGGCCACCCTCGCTTTCCAGCATCAAATGTCCCTGACGCGGCGAGGTCTGGTAGCCGCCGGAAACCAGCTTGCCGTTGACCTCAAGCTGGATCACGCCGTCGATCGCTGTCACCCGGTAGTGATTCCATTGTCCCGTCGGCTTGGCTCGGAATTCCAGCGGCAGCGAACGCTGACCGCGGCGCCAGATAGCGAAGCGCGGATCGGGCGTCATGCGGGCGCCGTGGATGGCGAAGACATCGCCATGCCGGCTGTACCAGTCGGTGTTGTGGTCGAAATTGCAGATCTGGATCTCAATCGAGCGGGTGAAGGGCTGGCCGAGAGCGGGAAGGGCGTCGGACCAGATGAAGAAGCCAGCGTTGGCCTCCATCCCTTTGCAGTCGAAATGCCGCCACTCGAAGTCGCAGACGAAGTTGTCGTAGACCTCGGCGCTGCGCAACACTCCGGTCGGATGGCCGCTGCATTCGAGGACCTCGCCACCGCTTTCGTCTTTGACAAAATGAAAGGTCGTGGCGGCGCAATTGACCTGGCGCCAATCGCGCAGCCCGCCGATGGAATCCTTCTCCAGAAGCGGCCGCCAATCGAGGCCTTCCTGCGGATGGGTGGTGGCGACTTCCACCACGCCCTCGCCCAGCGAAGACGAGCTCGACCAGGAGCAGGAAGAAAGAGTCATCAGCAGTGGCAGGCAGAGTAGACGCATCGGAATTCTCCTCGGATGAATGGCTCTCAGCCTAATTCCGAAGAGCGAACTTTAAACCCGAAGCGCCGCCGCCGGTGGCAGATTCCCGACCTGTTATAGCGATGGCTCCCAACTGTGTCCCAATTGTGTCCCAATTGTGTCCC
>CAMCSH010000156.1 GCA_945877655.1 Lentisphaera araneosa HTCC2155
CAGCAACAAGAGCCGATTCTAAGAGCAATGTTCAGGGGCGGCAAAGATGACTGCCGAAGCTTTTCTTCATAGTCGTTAGTTGTTGCTGTTGCAGCTAATCCTTTCAACCTTTGAACCTTTCAACCTTTCAACTGCGGTTTTTAGGTTGATCCAAAGGCCCGCGCTGAAAAGCGCGGGCCCTTTTGTGGTAACGAGGGAGTTGGGTAGTGAACTCTTATGCGTTCCTCCCTTACTCCCTACCTCCCTGATTCGACGCTGACAGCGAAGAGAACCCAAGATCAAAATGGAGTGATGCAGGTCGTCTTATTTCCCTTGCCGAAACTCCCTCGGACCGCGTCCGTGCCAGGCCTTGAAGGCGCGGGTGAAGTGGGCCGCATGAGTGTAGCCGAGATCAACAGCGATGCGCGCCACCTCCACCCGGCTGAAGGTGAGGCGCCGAGCCGCCTCTTCCATTCGGCAACGCAGCAGAAATTCCCGCGGCCCCTCACCGCAAATCTCTTGATACATCTCGCGCAGCCGGCTCTCGCTCAAGGAGCAGCTTTTTGCCATCTTCGGCAGACGCCAATTCTCCCCCGGCAAAGCCCGGACCCGCTCAAGCAGCGCCATCACCCGCTGAAGCGCCGGCGCATCCTCACCCGCCGGCTGCGCCAGCGCCATTTTCCACAGCCCGACTAAAGCTTCGAAACAGCCGGCGGCAGCCTGCCCCGAAGCCTCGCCGCCCATTCGCGTCAGACGCTGCAAGGTGTCCGACAAAAAGCCTTCCGCCGGATCACTTGCCCAAACGGAGGGCTCTTTGGGCCAGTCGCAGTCGCCGCTGAAGTCATACCAGCGGAAGACCCAGCCGTCGCCTTCGGCAAGACTGCCATAATCCCACAGCTCGGCCATCGGAAAGGCGAGGAAACTGCCCTCGCGCAACTCGTGGCGGCTGCCGTCACGCAAGGCCAAATAGCCCGCCCCCGCCGCGGTGCGCACCGCAAACCAGGCTTCTTGCTTCTTCAAATGGCGGTGATAAACCCCAAGCAAGCGCTGCGGCCAGTTGCGGTAATAGGCTGGCGTCGCATCGACATCCCAGAGAGCGTAAAAAGTCAGGCCGCGGCCGCTGATCCCTTGCGGCCGCCAAGCGGAAAAATCTTTGCGGGTGTCGGACATTGTGGCAATCCTCGTCGGAAAATGGTAAGATGTCTTTGATGGACTCTATGAAAATAGGCTGCAATTCACGGAACATGTCGGGTAAAATGGCAGTCTAGGGGCAAAGATCCACGATTACCCATTCCCCGGAGAGCTTGCATGAACGACCAGCAGATCAAAAAACTCAGCCTCGGCGCCGCCTTTGTCGGCCTCGCCGCCCTCGGTGCCGCCGCCCTCTTCATCCCCACTGAAAAGTCGAAAGTTGCGCCCGCCGCAAAAGCTCCTGCGGAAGCCGCAAAACCCGGCGCACCCGCCGTCGCCAAGATCAGCTTCTCGCGCCAGATCCTGCCGATCCTGTCGGACAAGTGTTTCGCCTGCCACGGTCCTGATGAAGAGCACTTGGCCAAATACGGCAACCTCCGCCTCGATGTCCGCGAAGTCGCGCTCAAGAAGAAGGCGATCGTCCCGGGCAAGCCGGAAGAGTCGGAAATGATCAAGCGCATCAGCAGCAAGAATCCCAAGCAGATGATGCCGACTCCCGAGAGCCACAAGGTCCTCACCGACGAGCACCGCCGCCTGCTCACTCAGTGGATTGCGGAAGGCGCGGAATACTCCGGCCACTGGGCCTTCAGCGCCCCGGTCAAACACCCGGTCCCGGAAGCGGGAAAGAACTGGAGCGTCTCGCCCATCGACCGCTTCGTCGCCGACGCCCAGGAGAAACAGAACCTGAAACACGCTCCGGAAGCGAAGCCGCATGAGCTCATCCGCCGCGCCACCCTCGACCTCATCGGCCTGGTGCCGACGCCGCAGGAAACCGCCGACTTCGCCAAGGCCCACGCCACCAATGCCGACAAGGCCTGGGAACAACTCGTCGATCGCCTCCTCGCCGATCCCCGCTTCGGCGAACGCTGGGCCTCGTGGTGGCTCGACATGGCCCGCTACGCCGACACCCAGGGCTTCGAAAAAGACCCCTACCGCGAAGCCTGGGCCTACCGCGACTGGGTCATCTCCGCCCTCAATCGCGACCTGCCCTTCGACCAGTTCTCCACCTGGCAGCTCGCCGGCGACCTCCTACCCGAGGCCACCGAAGAGCAGAAGCTTGCCACCTGTTTCCACCGCAACACCAAGACCAACGACGAAGGCGGCACCGACAACGAGGAATACCGCGTCGCCGCCGTCATCGACCGCACCAACGCCACCATGCAGGTGTGGAATGGCCTGACCTGGGGCTGCGCCCAGTGCCACACCCACAAATACGACCCGATCAAGCATGAGGACTACTTCCGCCTCTACGCCTTCTTCAACCAGTCCGCCGACAACGACCTGCCCGACGACTCGCCGCGGATGAAGCTCAAGGCCGCCGGGCTCGACACCTCGGTGCCGGTGATGCAGGAACTGCCCGCTGAGAAGTGCCGCCAGACCTATCTCTTCCTCGGCGGCTCCTTCCTCACCCCCGACAAGAAACGCGGCAACCTTAGCCCCGGCACCCCCGCCTTCCTGCCGGCTTTCCCCAAGGACTTCCCCCAGAACCGCCTCGGCCTCGCCAAATGGCTCTTCCTCCCCGATCAGCCGCTCACCGCCCGCGTCCAGGTCAACCGCGTCTGGGCCCGCCTCTTCGGCCGCGGCATCGTCACCGCGCTCGAAGATATGGGCCTGCAGTCGCCGCCGCCCTCGCACCCAGAGCTTCTCGACCACCTCGCCCTGAGCTGGAGCCACGAGCAGAAATGGTCGCTCAAGGCCCTGATCAAATCGCTGGTGCTGAGCCGCACCTATCGCCAGGACGCCCGCGCTTCCAAGGAAGCGATCGAAAAAGATCTCTACAACTCCTGGCTCGCCCGCGGCCCGCGTCAGCGTCTCGACGCCGAAGCAGTGCGCGACGCCTCGCTCGCCGCCGCCGGCCTGCTCAACCCGAAGATGAACGGCCAACCCGTCCTGCCGCCCCAGCCCGGTGGCGTCGACTCCTCCGCCTTCGGTGGCGATGCCGCCGGACAATTCCGCAAGACCGGCGAAGAAGCCCGTCGCCGCACCGTCTACACCTTCATCCATCGCACCAACTTCGCCGCCGCCCTGGCGATCTTCGACGCCCCCAACCGCGAAGTCTGTACCATCAGCCGCGCGCCCACCAACACTCCGCTGCAGGCCCTCGTCACCCTCAACGACCCGAACTACCACGAGATCGCCCAGGGCCTGACCCGCCGCGTCCTCAGCGAAGTCCCTGGCGGTGACGATGCCGCCTTGCTCAAACAAGCCGCTTTACTTACCCTCTGTCGCGAGCCCAGCGCCGTCGAGCTTAAGACCCTGAGCGACTACGTCAGCGCCGAAACCGCCCGTTTCGCTGCCACTCCCGCCGAAGCCGCCGCCTTCAACAAGGCCGCCTACCTGCCCGCCGTCTCCGCCGACATCAAAGCCGAACGCCTCGCCGCGCTCACCGCCGCGGTGTCCCTCCTCCTCAACTCCGACGCCTTCCTGAACAAGTGAGGTCCGAGATGAAGAGCTCAACTCAGACGGCGCTTGAGATCCTGCGGATTGCGGGATTGGTGCAGGACGGCAGCGACCAGGAGACATCCCTGTCTTTGCGAGTAGGCCAGGAAATAGGGAAACACCGACAAGTTGAGTCGTCGGCTTTTCCCCCCCAAGGATCTGCCGATGTCAGGAGAACTGCTCAGCAAGGCCAGGGTTTCTTGCAGATCTGCGAGGAAGCGAGGTTCCAGGGCGGCAGATTCATTGCGGTAGAAATCTTGCGCTTCCAGCAAATCCGCTCGAGCCTGGGGCATCAAGACGACCTTCATCGCTGCCGCATCTCCGCTAGCACCGCTTCCCACGGAATGGCCTGGTCAAGCCCTTGGTCGTATCGCTCCAAGCGGGCTTCCACAATGGCAATGCACTCCTTCTCCCAGTCATCCTCGGCCAACAGGCTGTCGTCCAAGGCTGCGGCCAAGGCCTTGCGCTCCGCTGCCGGCAGCCTCAATACCTGGACGCAAAGCTCGCGAAAAGCCTCGGCTTCAACAGCCAGCTTCTCGGCCCCGTCTTCCGCAATCTCGGCCTGGTTCCAATCGAGGGATAAGCGATCCGCCAGCCCCTTCCGGAGCTCGCGTGGCAGCGCCATCACCTGGTCATGCAATTCCTTCGAAATCATAAATTCACCTCGCTCGCAAATTAGCGCCGAACTTCGCAAAAAGCCACTTCAGGAGGCAGCCTCATGAATCCCTTCCAATTCCAACAACAGCTCCATTCCCGCCGCGCCTTCCTCGGCAACTCCGCCATGGGCCTGGGCAGCCTCGGCCTCGCCACGCTCCTCGGCCAGCAGCTCAATGCCAGCGACAGCCACGGCGGCCTCGCCGGTGCCCTGCCCGCCACCCACTTCCCCGCCAAGGCGAAACGGGTGATCTACATCCACATGCTCGGTGCCCCTTCGCAACACGACCTGCTCGACCATAAGCCGCTGCTGCAAAGCCTCGATGGCAAAAAAGCGCCGCGCTCCATCCTGCCAGAACGCTCTGCCTTCCTTAACACCAACCCCAACCCGCCCCTCATCCTCGGCTCGCCCTTCAAGTTCGAACAGGTCGGCGGCAACGGCCTCTGGGTCTCCGAACTGCTGCCCCATTTCAAGACCATCGTCGACAAGACCTGCGTCATCCGCTCGATGCAGACCGACCAGTTTAACCACGCCCCCGCCGAGCTCCTGCTCCACACCGGTTTCCCGGTACAAGGACGCCCCTCCACCGGCGCCTGGGTCACCTACGGCCTCGGCTCAGAAAACTCCGACCTGCCGTCGTACATGGTCCTGCTCTCCGGCTCCAACCTGCCCGCCGGCGGCACCGCCGACTTCGGCTCGGGCTTCCTCCCCAGCGTCTACCAAGGTGTTCGCGCTCGCTCCAAAGGCGACCCGGTCCTCTTCCTTTCCAACCCCGAGGGCATGAAACGCGACGACCGCCGCCGCCACCTCGACGCCCTCGGCGCCCTCAACCAGGAAACTCTCAAGGACTTCGGCGACCCCGAAACCGCCACACGTATCGCCCAGTACGAAATGGCCTTCCGCATGCAAGCCTCGGTGCCGGAAGTGATGGACATCTCCAAAGAACCCCAGTCCGTCCTCGACGCCTACGGCGCCAAACCCGGCCATGGCTCCTTCGCCAACAACTGCCTCCTCGCCCGTAAGCTCTGCGAATCCGGCGTCCGCTTCGTCCAGCTCTTCGACTGGGGCTGGGACTCGCACGGCACCGGCCCCGGTGACGACCTGGTCCACGCGTTGGCGGGAAAATGCAAACAGACTGACCAGCCGGTCGCCGCCTTGATCAAGGATCTCGAACAGCGCGGCCTCCTCGAGGACACCCTGGTTGTCTGGACCGGTGAATTCGGCCGTACCGCAGTGATGGAAGCCCGCGGTGGCAACATCACCTTCAAAGGCCGCGACCACCACCCGGGATGCTTCACCTCGTGGATCGCCGGCGGCGGCGTCAAGGCCGGCACGGTCTACGGCCAGACCGACGAATGGGGCCAGAAAGTGGTCGAAAACCCGGTCCACGTCTACGACTTCCAAGCCACCCTGCTGCACCTCCTCGGCATGGAACACACCCGCCTCACCTACCGCTTCCAAGGCCTCGACTTCCGCCTCACCAACTTCCGCGGCAACGCGGTGAAAGGAGTCATGAGTTGAGCAGGGACACAACTGGGACACGACTAGGACACCATTGGGACACAACTGGGGAATAACTAGTCTTCCGCCTTTCAACCTTACAACCTTTCAACCTTTCAACCTGGTTCATCACCATGCAAGACAAATCCGACCTCCTCCTCTTCATCGGCCGCTTCCACCCGCTCATCGTCCACCTGCCCATCGGCCTGCTGTCACTGCAGCCGGTGCTCGAACTGGCCGCGTGGAAGTTCAAGAAGCCCGGCCTCGACACCGCCTGCCGCATCAACCTCGGCCTCTGCGCCGCCAGCGCCGTCGGCGCCGTCCTCATCGGCCTCTGCCTCGCCTCCAACGGCAGCTACGGCGGCGACAGCTTCGCGCTGCACAAGAAGCTCGGCATCGCGCTCGCCGCAGTCCTCTGCCTCGCCGCCTGCCTGCGCTCCCTCAGTCGCGAGGAACGCAAACCCCTCGCAGCTTGGGGCCTCACCGCCCTCGGCCTCGGACTGCTCACCCCCGTCGGCCACATGGGCGGCAACCTCACCCACGGCCCCACTTGGCTGACCGAATATTCCCCCGCCTGGCTGCCGATGCCGGGCAAGGAAGCCCCCAAGGCCGGTGCCGCCGCCAATGCCTGGCTCGACACGGTCAAGCCTATCCTGCAGAAGAACTGCACCGAGTGCCACTCCGGCAAAGAAGCCAAGGGCGATTGCAACCTCGAAGATCCCAAACTCCTCCTCGCCGGCGGCAAATCCGGCAAGCCCGGCATCGTCCCCGGCCAGCCGGAACAATCGGAAGTGATGCGCCGCATCCTCCTCCCCGCCGGCCACCCCGACGCCATGCCCACCGAAGGCAAAAAACCGCTCTCCGGCGACGAAGTCCTTGCCCTGTCGCACTGGATCACCAGCGGCGCCCTCTTCGACGCCGCCAAGGCAGGGGAAGAGATCGCTCCCGCCCCCGCCGCCCTGCAAGGACTGGTCGCCGCCGGCGCCTACCTCCGCCCCTACAGCGAAGGCTCGCCGCTGCTCTGCGCCGACTTCACCCGCCCCGGCTGCAAGCTCGCTGAAGCTCTCGCCGCCCTGCCTTCCGCCGCCCCGCGCATCGCTGAATTGAAACTCGCCCGCTCCGCCCTCAGCGACGCCGATCTCGAGGCTCTGCCGGTCCTCCCCGAACTCAGCGTCCTCGACCTCGCCGGCACTGCCATCACCGCCAAAGGACTCGCCGCCCTCTCACGTCAGCCCAAGTTGCGCACCCTCAACCTCGCCGCCACGACCACCGACGACTCGAGCGCCCTCGGCCTCGCCGGCATCAAATCCCTGCGCCGCGTCAACCTCGCCAACGCCAAGCTCAGCAAAAACGGCGCCATCGAACTCCGCCGCGCCCGCTTCGGCGACGAAGCCATCACCGTCATCTGCCCCGCTCCGGTCCTCAAACTCAGCGACAAGTCGAACTGGACCATCGTCAAGGTGTCGTCGGAAGAAACCAACTTCAACCTCGGCGCCTACCCCGCCCGCCAAGCCATCGACGGCAAGCCCGAAACCCTCTGGACCACCCGCTTCGCCGGCGGCCACAACGATCCGCCGCCGCACGAACTCATCCTCGATCTCGGTGACTCGACCATCTTCCAAGGCCTCAAGCTCCTCGCCCGCCAGGACGGCAATCCCAACGGCATCTCCGCCAAGATCGAAGTCTTCGTCTCCGACGACCCCAAGGTCTTCAAGGACGCCATCATCGTCGCCGAACCCTGGAAAGGCGCCCCCGACGCCAAGGCCTGGCTGCCGCTCCGCGACGTGCGCTTCCCGCAAATCGCCACCGGCCGCTACCTGCGCCTGGTCTTCTCCGCCGACATCCGCGGCAACCCCTGGGCCACCTTGGCCGAACTCGATCTGATTCAGGAATGATAACATGAAAATCCTTGCCCTCTTGCCCGTCCTCTTCCTCAGCTTCGCCGCACACGCCGAACCAGCTGCCGATGAGAATCTGAAGCTCCGCTACGATCAGCCCGCCCTGCGCTGGGAACAAGAGGCCTTGCCGATCGGCAACGGCCAGATGGGCGCCATGCTCTTTGGCGGCCTCCAGCGTGAACAGATCCAGTTTAACGAAGAGAGCCTGTGGATCGGCGACGAGAACGACACCGGTGCCTACCAGGCCTTCGGCGACGTCTTTGTTCAATTCAGCAACATCAAACAGCCAGATGTTGGCACTGCCGCGCCCGCCACGATTGATGGCAACAGCGCTACGAAATGGTGTGAGGAAAACCGCGGTGCCTTCCCACTGATCTGGCAGGCCAGGATAAACGCCGACGATCAAAAATCCCCAATCACCCGTTATACCTTAACCTCCGCCAATGATGTGCCGGAAAGAGATCCTAGCGCATGGAGATTCTATGGTTCACAAGACGCCAAAACCTGGACCCTGCTCGACGAGCGCAAGGATGTCGCCATCTGGCCGGCCAGAAACTCGGCCCAGTCGTTTGAGTTTAAAAACCAAACGGCCTATTCCCATTACAAGTTTGAGTTTCTAGCTAACCACGGCGCACCCCACTTTCAGTTGGCCGAAATCGGCCTCGGAGCCCTCAATCTGGCCAGCACGGACACGGCTCCTCCGGTGCCCGGCTACCGGCGCGAACTCGACCTGGAGCGCGCCGTGCACACCGTCACCTTCGCCCAAAACGGGATCAACTACCGGCGTGAGGCCTTCGCAAGCTATCCGGCCAAGGTGATCGCCTATCGTTTCACCGCCGACAAATCCGGCGCCCTCACCGGTTCGGTTTCATTGACCGACATGCACAAAGCCACGATCAGCGCCGCCAACACCACGATCACGGCGGCAGGCTCGTTGGCCGGCTACACCTACCAGGGCGGCTCCTCGGAAAAGAAACCCGGCGAAACGTATGCACTGGCCCTCACCTACGAGTCCCAGGTCCGCGTGCTCAACGACGGCGGCACGGTAAAAATCGACGGCGATAAAATCACCTTCGACCAAGTCAACACGCTCACCCTGTTGTTGGCGGCCGGTACCGATTTTATCCAGGATCGCAGCAAGGGATGGAAAGGCGAAGCGCCCCACGGCAAAATCACCGCCCGGCTCGCGGCGGCCTCTCAGCGCAGTTGGGACGATCTGCTGGCCGAACACCTCCGCGACTACCAAGGCCTGTTTAAACGCGTGACCCTCGACCTCGGCACCAGCCCGGTCGCCGGGTTGCCTACCGATCAGCGGCTGGCCAATTTCAAAAAAACCAAGGAGCGCGATCCCCAGTTGGAAACCTTGCTGTTCCAGTATGGCCGCTACCTGACCATCGCCTCGTCCCGTCAAGGTGGACTGCCCGCCAACCTGCAGGGTAAATGGAATAAAGACAACAACCCGGCTTGGCGCTGCGATTACCACACCGATATCAATATTCAGATGAACTACTGGCCCACCGATATGGCCAATTTGTCGGAATGTTTTGAGCCCTACGCCGAGTGGATCCACTCCATCCGTGCAGTGCGCACCGAGGCGACCGCCAAGGCATTCAATAAACGTGGTTGGCTGATGCGCGGCGAAAGCGGTCTATTCGGCGGCTCGACGTGGGACTGGGTCCCCGGCACCAGCGCTTGGCTGCTGCAAAACAGCTACGATCACTACCGCTTCACCGGCGACAAAGACTACCTGCGTAACCGGGCCTACCCGGCGATGAAGGAGGTTTGCGCCTACTGGCTCGACAGCCTGATCGCCCAACCCGACGGCACCCTGGTGACTCCCATCGGACTCT
>CAMCSH010000157.1 GCA_945877655.1 Lentisphaera araneosa HTCC2155
CATTCGCTCTGGGTTCGCGATCCCCGCGACCGCGCCCACCTGAAGGCGCTGTGGGCCCGCGACGAACGCCAGCGCGGTCTGATGCGTTGGCTGGTGTTGCTGATCATGCCTCTGATCTGCGTCTTCGGCTGCGTTGACACCTCAGCGACGCTGGTGCAGCTGTTGATTTTGTGCTGCGCGGGCCTGAATCATCCCTGGTCCTCCGACGGCATTGATGGCGCCGAGTTCGAGGGCGTCTTGCCGGCGCGTCCGCGGCTGCGGCTGCAAGTCCTGATTCTCGGCAGCATCTTGCCGCTGACTCTGGTCGCCTGCCTGTGCTCCGTCATCCACCTATTCCAGCCTGTTTTACCCGGTCAAGAAGCCTGGCATCTGCCCTCCTGGCTGCTGACTCTCTGGCTTTGCTCCCTGCTCTTTTCCGGCCTCAATTGGATCTTGCGTCACCTGGCTCTTCGGCTCAGCTCGCAACTGATCGGCGTCTGGTCGATCGGAGCCTTCAGCGACCAGGGCTTAACACCCAAGGAGTGCGTCGTCATCTTGAGCTTGGTGATCTTCACCTTTTTGATCTTGTACGGCAGCGCCGAAAAGCGTGAAATCCCGAGCTCCACGGTGTCGGACTTCAGCGGCCGGACCTCACAGCTCTACCTGGCCGTGCCGGGGCTGATGATCTTGATCCCATTGATGTCGGGAATCTGGTACTGGGTGGAGGGTGTCTGCTCTTGGGGTTTTCATGCCTTTGCGATTATAAGCTCCGCCGTGACTTTCAGCCCGCTTTTAATGGCTTTGCTGGCCTACCTCTTGATCCATTGGCGCCGAGTCCTCCCGAAGCTCATGAACCCCTGGCTCTTTTTCCATTCGCTCTGGGTTCGCGATCCCCGCGACCGCGACCACCTGAAGGCGTTGTGGGCCCGCGATGAGCGCCAACGCGGCCTGATGCGCTGGCTGGTGTTGCTGATCCTGCCCTGGGCTTGTTGGGTCGGCGGCATTCAGAATCCAGAGATACTTGTCCAAGTGCTGCTTGGCTGCGGAGTCGCGCTGAATCACCCTTGGACGAGTGAAGGAATCAACGAAGCTGAGTTTGAAGCGACCATGCCGGCGCGGCGGATGATGCGACTGCAAGTCCTGATTCTCGGTAGTTTTCTGCCTCTGACGCTGACCGCCGCTCTGTGCTGCGGCATCCATCTCCTCCAGCCCGATCAGAGGGGGCAAGAGGCCTGGCATCTGCTCTCCTGGATCCCGCTTTTCCTGGTTTCATCCCTGCTGTTTTCCGGACTCAACTGGATCTTGCGTCACTTGGTTTTGCGTATCGGCGCACAGCTGCTCGGCATCTGGTCGGTGGCTGGCGGCGGCAATGTAGAATTCGAACTCAACTCGCTCATGATAACTCTCGGCTTTTGCCTCTTCATTTTTGGGCTTTTGCACCTCGTCACCTGTCGACGGGAAACCCCGAATTCGACCGTGTCGGACCTAATCACCTGGTCCTCGCGTTTTAACCTCGCGCTACCGGCAATGATGATGCTTTTCCCCGTGAGTCTTTTCTGCTGGATAATGGTGTCGGAATGCAGTCGCGGCTGGGCAGCATTCAAAGCGGTGCAAGGGATGCTGTACCTCGGCCTCAGCCCTCTGGTGTTCGCTCTTGTCGCGCAGCTCCTGATCCGTTGGCAGGTCTATTGCCGCCGCTACTTCTGGCTTCTCTTGTTAGTGGCCTACACCCTCGTCTTCCTCTACAGCCAAGGAGCCTTCTCATGAATCCCTGGCTCTTTTTACATTTGTTCTACAGATGGAGGTGTGCGATGAGCCAAGACTGGAGCGCGGCAGTCCGCGAAGCGACTGCGGCCGTCACGTCCGGCGTCCGGGAGCAAGGCCCAACACCTTCTTCATTTCGCCTGTCGAGGAAGGATGATTTCTGCCGGCATTCATCTCCTTCGCGAGGATCGCGACAGAGCTCCGCGATGAGCCAAGACTGGAGCGCGGCAGTCCGCGTAGCGACTGCGGCCGTCACCTCCGGCGTCCGAGAGCAAGGCCCAACACCTTCTTCATTTCGCCTGTCGAGGGAGGAAGATTCCTGCCGGCATTCATCTCTTTCGCGAGGATCGCGCCGGAAATTACGGCCGCAGTCGCTTCGCGGACTGCCGCGCTCCATGCTGCTTTTCGACCTTCTAAAACCCCAAGGAGCCTTCTCATGAATCCCTGGCTCTTCATTCATTCGCTCTGGGTTCGCGATCCCCGCGACCGCGCCCACCTGAAGGCGCTGTGGGCCCGCGACGAACGCCAGCGCGGTCTGATGCGTTGGCTGGTGCTGCTGACCCTGCCGGCTTTGGTGCTGGCGGGACTGCTGAACTCTTACAATACACTGGTCGCTGCCTGGATGTTCTCTTGCTACGCCCTCTGCCATATCTGGACCTGCGAAGACGTTAACGAAGCAGAGTTTGAGGCGGTTCTGCCGGCCAGGCCGAAATTGCGTCTGCATGTATTGCTGCTTGGAGCTCTCATGCCGATGCTGCTGGTGGGAAGCGTGACTTGGGCAATGCTTCATCTCGTTAGCCCCTGGCATCTCAACGATGACTTCCATTGGTACAACTGGATTCAAGGCACGATCTTCACTGTCGTCATCTTGACTGCTTTAAACTATGTCCTGCGCCACCGAAAACTGCGATTCCCCGCCCAGGTGCTCGCTCTGATATCGGTTATCACCTTTATGATTTTTGACGCGGAGTTCGCCGCTCTGATTCTCGTCTGCACCGTTGCCGAGTGGATCGGTTTAAATCTTTGTTGCGCTCGCCGCGAAGTCCCCGTTTGCGCGGCGGAGGATTTCGTCGAGAGCAAGTCGCGTTGGCGCTTACTGGTGGTCATTGCCGCGATCGCGATTCCGTTCCTCGGACTGTTTTACGGATTGATGAGCAACTTCCGATATCAAGCTGTGATCGAAATTGGAGAGCCGCTGCTACTGCCCCTCTGGACCAATCTCCTCGCCTACCTCCTGATTCGCTTCCGCAGCTTCTGCCGCCGCTATTTCTACGTCGCGGTGCTGCTTATTGTCGCCGCGACCCTGCTGTATCGCTACTACCTCACCATCATGCCCCCCGGAGGATTCTAATGGACGCTTTCTACGCCAAATCCCTGACCAAAACCTACGGCTCGCGCAAGGTGGTCGACGAAGTGACTTTGCAGTTGCCGCGAGGCTCGGTGCTGGGCCTGCTCGGGCGCAATGGCGCCGGCAAGACGACGCTGCTGCGGCTGGCGATGGGGCTGCTGCGTCCCGATAGCGGCAAGGTCGAGCTGCTCGGAGCGGAGTACATCAGCGCTTCGGCGGCGCATCGCGAACGGGTCGCTTACGTCAGCCAGCAGCAGCGCCTGCCGGAGGAGATGACGCCGCTCGAACTGCTCGACTATATGAGCGGCTTCTACGCCCGTTGGGACGCCGATCTGGCGCGGCGCGGACTGGAGCGTTTCGGTCTCGATCCGAAGCGGCCGATCGGCCGTTTCTCCGGTGGTGAACAACGCAAACTGGCGGTCGCCGCGGCCCTGGCAGCGCGTCCCGATCTGCTCCTTCTCGATGAACCTGCCGCCGGACTCGATCCGATCTCGCGGCGCGACCTGCTTGACGCCTTGATCGAATTGCTCGGCGCGGTCGAAGGATGCACCCTGATCCTCTCCACTCACCTGCTCGCCGACCTGGAGCGGCTTGCCGATCGCATCGCGGTGATGAAAGAGGGGCGCTTGACCCTGAACGACAGCCTGGAAGAGATCCAGCGCCGCTTCCGCTCGGTGCAGCTTCTTTTCGATCGCGAACCGGGCCCCGATTTCGTCGTCCCCGGCTTGATTCAATCCCAGAAAAACGGTCTGGTGTGGAACTGCCTGCTCGAGTGTCCCGACGAGCGCCTGCTCGATCAGTTGCGCTCGTTAAGCGGTCTGCAGGTGATTCCCAATGAGCTTTCTCTCGAAGAGCTCTTCGTCCGGCATCTGGGCAAGGAGATGTGAGGGGAGGGGGTTTTAGAGCTTGAAAGGCGCCGGGACAAAGACGACTTTGGCGATGCCGCCATGACGCAGGCGATACAGCCGGAGCGAGGGGCCATCCGACGCCGGAAGATGGAGAATGGCGGCGAGCGCGGCGTTGCGCGGCGCCCATTCTTGCGGATAAGCCCAGATCAGCGAGGCGTCTCCGGACGGAGCGCGGAATTCGCCCAGGCCGGCTTGACGCCGGAGCTCGGCATCGAGGCAGAAGCGGCTGAGGGAATTGCCTCGGCGAAGACGCAGAGTGGCGCCAGGTAAAGTGAAAGGAGCGAGTGGATCGAGCTGAATGCCTGCCATCAGCTTCTGCACCGAGGCCTCGAGACGCCCGGCCTGATCAAGCGCGGCGGAGATGGTCAGTCGGTCGCGGAAATAAGCCAGATCCTCGGTGGTGAAAGCCGGACGGGTGCTTCGTTCGGGGAAATCCTTGGCGATGGGAAGCCCGCCCATGCAGGGATCTGCGCCGCCTTCAAAACGAATCGCGCCGAAGAGCTCGTTGAGGGACAGCAGGAGCTGTTCATCGGGGAGGGTCGACAGCTGTTTTCTCAAGCTTTCCGCATCGGTTTTCATCAGGCGCAACTTCTGCTCGCCGCGCGCCTTGGCGATATCGAGAAAAGCCGTCCAGCCGGCTTCGGGATTGCCGCCGGAGACGGCCAGAAACTGGTACAGTTCAAAGGCGAGGTTGATGTTGCCTTGATGGCGCTCGAGATCTTCGACCAGAGCCTGCACTGCCGCTTCCAATTGTGGCTGGCGTTCGGCGGGCGTGCTGCTGCGCTCCGCCTTCAGCCGGTGGTACAGGTATCTCATGCGTCCGGTCTGGGCATAAGTGGGTTCGAGTCCTTCGCTGCGCTCCAGCCAGGGCAGGCCGGCATCGGCATCGCCGAGATTCATCAGATAGACTCGCGCCGCCAGGAAGGCCGGCTCGACCTCCCAATAGAGGATTTTCGCTGCCCGGGAATAGTCGTCCGCCGCTTGCCGCAAGAGCAGACGGGAGCGCGCTTGATCTCCATCGACATCGGCTTGTCTCGCTTGCTCAAAAGCGCGGTCGCCCAAACGCTTGGTGTAGCTGCCTCTGGACACCAGGACAAGCAGCGCCAGAGCCAGTCCGGCGAGTAGCGCCGTGCCGGCAAAGCGCAGCATCGCAGGAAGCCCATCGGAGGAGTGACGGACCTGACGGTGCAGCATCGTGCCGATCAACATCGGGAAAAGCAGGCTTCCCGGCGGCATGAACAAAGCCTTGTCGGTGCAGCCGGCGACCAGTAAAACCAAGGCGGACGCACTGAGGCAGCGGGCACCGGGAACGGGGTTGCGACTGAAGGCCCAGACGACCAATCCGATCCAGATCAAGGCACTCAGCCAGCCTTGTTCGCAAGCGACGCGCAAGGGTTCCATGTGCGGGTGTTCATGGAAGTCCGGCGCATTCAGCTTGCGCATGTTGTCGACGCTGTCGAAACGCCAAGTCTCGCGCTGGTAGTTGCCGGCGCCTTGGCCGATCAGGGCATTTTCCTTGCTCATCTGCAGCGACATCTCCCACAGGGGCCCACGCACATCGCCAACTCGGATCAATTCGTATTTTTCGCGGATCGCCGCTTGCTTCATCAACAACACCGAAGCCCCGAAAGCGCAGAGCACAATCATCAGCAAAACCATCGAACGACGCTTTTGCGGCAAGATCAGGCACAGCGACCAGACCGCGAGCACAGGCAGGACAAGTAGGCCGGTGCGCCAGGAACAAAGCAGAATCGGCTGCAGGCCGATGGCCGCAGTCAAGCCCACCGCGACCGGCCAGCTCCAATGACGTTTCGGCAAAAGAGCCCGCAGCTCGACCGCAAAAGGAAAGGAACAGGCCAGTAAAAGCGCCGCATGCCAGTTCGGGTTGCCCGCGAGCCCCGCCGCTTTACCGCCAAGCCAGGAATGCAGGCAGGAAAGCAGGAAGAGCAACGAACAGGCGCGGCGTATCAATTGCAAGAAGCCGCGAAGATCCTGGCGCGCGACCAAGGCGAATTGCAGGATGATCCACGGCCAAGCCAGAGAGTTGAGAACCGCCTCCAGATGAAAACGCGGCGACATCCAAGCGCTGCACAGGGTCCAGATCGAATAAGTCACCGCCAGCCCGAGCAAAGGGCCTTTTTGCGGTGCGGAAACGCGCAGCAGCCAGATGCCGGCGATCGCTCCCGATAGCAAAAGAGTCGGCAGGCGCAAAGTCGTCTGCTGATCGATCCAGCCGGTGCCGACAGGCGACAGCAGCAGGTAGGGATAAGCGAGGAACAGCAGGCTGAGCTGAATCGCGAGCAGCGGCTGGTGCCAGTTTTTGTTCATTCTTATGCGCCTGTCTGATGGAATTTTTCTGAGCTCAAATTCTTAATTCTTAATTCAGCTTCATTCCCGGTCGACCAGGATTTCACGCGTCCCGCCGGAGCTGGTCTGCGGTCCAACTACGCCGATCGATTCGAGCTGGTCCATCAGGTCGGCGGCGCGGTTGTAACCGACCTTGAGGCGACGCTGCAGATAAGAAGTGCTGGCCTTGCGGTCGCGCACCACCAGGGCCCGCGCCTGCTCGAGAAGCTCGGCGCCATCGCCGTCATCGCCGGAGGCAGCTTCGCCTTCTTTGGCTTTGCCTTTCGTCTTGCCTTTGCCCTCACCCACTGGCACTTCCTCGATCTGTTTGGCGATCTCGGTCATGAAGATTTGCGGACGCTGGGCGACGCAGGCGGCGACGATGCGCTCGATCTCTTCGTCCTCGACCAGGCAGCCCTGCAGGCGGTCGATGCCGCCGGCGCCCGGGGGACGGAAGAGCAGGTCGCCGCGGCCGAGCAGCGATTCCGCGCCCTTGCCGTCGAGAATCGTCCGCGAGTCGATCTGCGACGCGACCTGGAAGGCGATGCGGGTGGGGAAGTTCGCCTTGATCACGCCGGTGAGGACGTCGACGCTGGGGCGCTGGGTGGCGACGACGACATGGATGCCGATGGCACGGGATTTCTGAGCGAGGCGGGCGAGCGAGGTTTCGACTTCGTTGCGGGTCGCCATCATCAAGTCGGCGAGTTCGTCGATGATCAAAACGATGAAGGGCAGGCGGGCCGGAATCGGCTTGCCGTCGGGATCTTTCTGCTCGGGCACAGGGACCCGGGCGTTGAAGCTCTCGAGGTTGCGGCAGGCGCAAGCGGCGAGGGTTTTGTAGCGGCGTTCCATCTCCCAGACCAGCCAGCGCAAGATGCCGGCGGCCTTGGTGTGGTCGGTGACCAGCGGCCAGGCGAGGTGAGGAAGCTTTTCGAAGGCGGTGAGTTCGACCACTTTCGGGTCGACCATGACGAGCCGGAGATCGTCGGGGCCGTGGCGCATCAGCAGCGACGCGACAAGGGCGTTAATGAACACCGATTTGCCCGAGCCGGTGGCGCCGGCGACCAGCAGGTGCGGCGCCTTGGCGAGGTCGAGGATGTTGATGCTGCCATCAGTCGATTTGCCCAGCGCAATGGGCAAGAGTTTGCGGGGATCGCGAAATTCCGGCGAATCCAGCATGGCGGCAAAGGAGACCCGTTCGCGAGTGGCGTTGGGAATCTCGATACCGACGTAGGGCTGACCCGGAACCGGTGCCAGAACCCGCAGGCTCTCGACACGTAATTCCATCGCCATGTTGCGGGAAAGCTGGCCGACCTGATCGACGCCGATGCCCGGCGCCGGACGGATGTCGATGCGGGTGACACTGGGGCCTTTGATGGCGCTGCTCACTTGGGCGTCGATACGGAAGCTATCGAGCACTTCCTGCAGGCGTTCCTTGCGGGCCTTGATCTCGCTTTCATCGAGAACGACGGGCGGCGGGATCGGCTGGAGTAGATCCATTTTGAGCGGTATCCACGGCGCGATTTCGCTGGGAATTTCCGGCGCGACGGCTTCTGGCGTCGCTTTCGCTTCGGGCTCGGTGTCGGCGACGGGCAGTTCCGGTTGACGCAGGATCTTGACCGCCATGGCGATTTCGAATTGCTTCAATCGTTCCTCTTGATCCGGCAGGCGGGTGATCGGGCGCAGCGGCTTGCGCGCCTTCCGCAACTCGCGTTCACCGCGAATCGCCTCGAATTTGGCTAGCAACGCCGGGGTGCGGTCCGGCTTTGCGGGGGCTGGCGGCGGCGGATCGGCAAAGGGCTTGGCGATGGCGATCGCCTTGCGCAGCGGCGTGCCCGGAGGCGGCGGCGTAGAGACCGCTGCCGGCAGCTCTTGGCTTTCTTCTTCAGCATTGCCGAAGAAGGACTTACCCAGCTTCATCATTTTTCCGAGAACAGATTTTTCTTCAGCCATTTTTTTCTAAGCCTTGTAGTGATTCGCGCCACGCTACCACGCCTGAGGGAAATTGCCTCTGCCTTGAATGGTGCTTTCCTAGAGAGGCGGGCGACAGTTCCCCGGCCTCCCCTTATTGGATTCGCCGGCATCTTGCTGGATGAGTTTTTAGCCCAAAAAGCTAGTCATATTCCAGCCCGGGATTGCCAGGTGTAAAACCTTCGGTGTCCGACCGGAACCTCGCGGATTTTTTATAAAGTCGGTATCTATTCCCTAGTGTCCGTGTCCCAACCTCATCCAGATCCTGCCCCAACCCTCGGAGACATCGCATGAAACTGCTACCTCTCGCCGCCGCCCTCTTGACCTCCCTGATGCCGATGATTCACGCCGACGACCAGCCCGCCGCGGCAGCGGTCACCCAGAGCGCCCCCCTGCCCCTGGCCGAGCGCATCAAATGGTTCGAGGACGCCCGCTTCGGCATGTTCATCCACTGGGGCCTCTACGCCGTCGCGGAAGGCGAATGGCAAGGCAAACCTGTCGACGGCATCGGCGAATGGATCATGCACAACGGCAAGATCCCCGCGACCGACTACGAAAAGCTCGCCGCCCAGTTCAATCCCGAGAAATTCGACGCCGCCGCCTGGACCGAGCTGATGAAAGAGGCCGGCGTCAAATATTTCGTCCTCACCACCAAGCACCACGACGGTTTCGGCCTTTTCCGCTCCAAAATGGGCGACTACAACATCGCCGCCACTCCCTGGGGCAAGGCCCACCCCGACACCGACATCCTCGCCGAGCTCTCCCGCGAAGCCCGCAAGCGCGGCATCACCGTCGGCTGGTACCACTCCATCCTAGACTGGCACCACCCCGACTACGGCCAGCGCTCCCCCTGGTCCGACTGGTCCAAGGCCGGCCCCGCCGACATGGAGAAATACGAGAAATACCTGCACGGCCAGGTCGCCGAAGTGCTCTCCAACTACGGCCCCGTCCACGAGATCTGGTTTGACGGCGAATGGGACGCCTGCTGGACCCACGAACGCGGCGTCAAGCTCTATGAACACTGCCTCAAATCCGCACCCGCCGTCCTCGTCAACAACCGCGTCGACAAGGGCCGCGCCGGCATGGCCGGCATGACCATCGACAGCAAGTTCAAGGGCGACTTCGGCACCCCCGAACAGGAAATCCCCGAACACGGCTTCCCCCCCGGCGTC
>CAMCSH010000158.1 GCA_945877655.1 Lentisphaera araneosa HTCC2155
ACGATCCGGACTTCCTTTTCGCCGCGCTGGATGGCGAGGTGGATGCGGGAGCCTTCGGGGCAGTAGCGGATGGCGTTCTCGATCAGATTGCGGCAGGCTTGCTCG
Source organism: Lentisphaera araneosa HTCC2155 (assembly GCA_945877655.1). Taxonomy (GTDB): domain Bacteria; phylum Verrucomicrobiota; class Lentisphaeria; order Lentisphaerales; family Lentisphaeraceae; genus CAMCSH01. The sequence continues at coordinate 106 of CAMCSH010000158.1, forward strand.
ATCAAGGTGTGCTTGGCGGCAATGGTGATCTCGGGCAACTCGGCCTCGCCGGAGATCGTGATGTTCTTGCGCGCCGCTTCGTCCCGGAGAAGCTCGGAAGCGAGAAGCAGGGTCGTGCCGATGTCCTGAGATTCGGTTTTCAGGTTGATCTCCTTCTCCTGTTCGAGACGGGACAGGGTCAAGAGGTCGTCGATGATGGTGTTCAGGCGTTCGGATTGACGCTCCATCACCTTGAGGAAGTCCTGGCTGCGGCTGAAATCCTTCTCTTCGATGCAGAAACGGAGGGTTTCGAGATAGCCGCGGACAACGGCGAGAGGGGTTTTCAGTTCGTGCGAGACATTGGCGACGAAATCCTTCCGCATCTGTTCGAGGCGGCGCAGGGAGGTGACGTCTTCGATGATGATGAGGACGCCGTCGGGACGGGATTCTCCCAGTTCGAGAGGCACGGCGACGAGGTGGATCTGGCGTTCATCACCGTTGCGCAGGATGCTGAATTCCTTTTCAGCGGCGAGGCCATTGCGCAGGACCAGGTTGACCACGCGGATCAGTTCGGAATCGCGGATGGCGGCAATCAAGGCGCAGTTGAGTGCTGCAGGTCTAGTGCCGAAGATGCTGAAGGCTCGATCGTTGGCGTGCAGAAGGCATTTTTCGGCATCGACGGCGAGGAGCCCGCGGGGCACGGTGGAGATGACGGAGCGTGCCTGGTTCAACTCGGTCTTTTGGTCGAGATGGCGGTGGCGGAGAGAGCGGTCGCTATCCTGCAAGTCGCGGCTGATTTTGGCGAACTCCGCGATCGACTGGGGCTGGCTGGTCTGCAGCTCCGGCTGGTTGAGGCCGTCGACATCGCGTTCGAGGCGGCGGATGCCGCGCAGCAGCGGCTGACCGAGGAGGCGGGTGAGAACGCCGCTGAGGAAAGCCGAGAGGATGACGAGGAGGAGGAGCCGCTGCGCCCGACTTTGAAGGGTGGCGATGGGGGAAGAGATTTCCTGGTTGAATTCCGCCGCCAACTTGCGCTCGCCGCAAACGAAGGGGAGAGAAGCGCGGCGCAGGTCCTGGCCACCGGAGATGTCGCGCTCATCCGTGACCTTGATCACTCCGGCGAGGGCGCCTTTTGTCTGGGCATCGAGCCAGGGGCGCTGGTGCCGGTCGAGACGCGAGTCGGCGATGACCACCGACTCGCCGTCGACGATGGAGACATGACACTGGAGTTTGCGATCCAGCTCTCCGGCAAGTTGCACCAAATCGGGCTGTTTGGCCGCCAGTAAATGCAGTTCCAACAGGCAGCGGCTGGCAAAAAGCTTTCGGGCTTCATCCTGGCTGCGTTCCTTCTGCCCCATCCAGAAGAGAATTTGCAGGCTCATCGACGACAGCATCAGCGTCGGAAAAATCCGCCTGAAAATCCAGAAGTTGAGTCGATCACTACGCATCCGGGATTCTTTTCGGCTGAGGTTTGTAAGGGATCACGCTTGGATCTTGTACCCTACGCCACGGATGGTTTCGATCAACTCGCCAGCGGTGCCGAGCTTGCGGCGCAGCGCCAGGATATGGACGTCGACGGTGCGGCTGGTGAGGATGACGTCATCGCCGCGCACGGCTTCGAGGATGCGTTCGCGGGTGAAGACGCGGCCGGGTTTGCGCAGGAGGGTGAGGAGGAGCTTGTATTCGACCGCGGTGAGCTTGAGAGGCAGGCCGTTGATCGAGGCGGAGTGGTCGTCGGGATTCATTTCCAGCCCGCGGTGGCGGAGAATGCTGGAGTTCTCCTCAACCGGGTTTTCGCCAGTCTGGTTGCGACGGAGCATGGCGGCGATCTTGGCGACGACCAGTTTCGGCGAGAAGGGCTTGGTGACGTAGTCGTCGGCGCCGAGCTTCATCCCGACGAGCTGATCGCTTTCGTCGCTGCGGGCGGAGAGCATCAAGACCGGGAGGTTTTTGCCCGTTGCGTTCTGGCGCAGGCGCATGACGACATCGTTGCCGTCGAGGCCGGGCAGCATGCCGTCGAGCACCATCAGATCGGGGTGGAGGCGCAGCGCCTTGTCGAGGCCGTCGGTGCCGGAGGCGGCGGTTTCGACCTGGAAGCCTTCCTTTTCGAGGACGAAACGGAGCAGGTTCCGCACGTCTTCTTCATCGTCGACGACCAGAATCAATGCCATGATTACTTCTCCGTGTTACCGTGGTTTTTATGGCGGATGATCTGGCCTTCGACCATGTAGAAAACATCCTCGGCGACGTTGGTGGCGTAATCGCCGATGCGCTCAAGGGTGCGGGTGGCGGTGAACAGATAGAGCAGGGCGTTGACGTTGGCGCCGGGCTTGGCAATGTCGCTGCGGATGTTCTCGATCAGCTTCAGGTTGAGGCGGTCGATTTCCTTGTCGAGGCGGAGCACTTCGGTGGCGACCAGGACGTCGCGACGGAGGAATGACTCGGTGCTCAGGCTGACGAGGGTCTGGACCCGGCGGCACATCTCGGCGAAATCGGTAGGGACGGGAACGCGGCCGAGTTTGTCGATTTCGATGACGTAGCGGCAGATGTTCACCGCCAGGTCCCCCATGCGCTCAAGGTCGGCATTGATCTTGAGGACGGCGATGACGAAGCGCAGGTCGGCGGCAACGGGCTGGTAGAGGGCGAGTATCTTCAGGCACTCTTCTTCGATGTTGACTTCATCTTCATCGATCCGGTCGTCGCCCTCGATCACCTCGCGGGCGATGCGGATATCGAGGTCGACCAGGGACTTGCCGGCGAAGGAGAGCGAGCGCTCGACTTCGGCGGAGAGTTCGAGGAGTTTGTTCTTGAGGTGTTCGATTTCGCGCTGGAGGTGAGTGGTCATGTTATTTGTCAGTATGGTTTTGCGGTGATTTCTGGGCTCTGGAAGGGGATGGTACATCGGGATCTCCTAATGGTTTGGAGTCAGTACCCTTGGGGATTCGCTTTAGCCGAAGCGGCCGGATATGTAGTCTTCGGTTTGGCGTTCGCGGGGGTTGGAGAAGATGGTTTCGGTGGGGCTGAATTCGACCAGTTTGCCCATGTAGAAGAAGGCGGTTTTATCGGAGACGCGGGAGGCCTGGTGCATGTTGTGGGTGACGATGACGATGGTGTAATCGCGCTTCAGTTCGTGCATCAGTTCTTCGATCTTGGTGGTGGCGATCGGGTCGAGGGCGGAGCAGGGCTCGTCCATCAGGATGATTTCGGGCTGGCAGGCGACGGCGCGGGCGATGCACAGGCGCTGCTGCTGACCGCCGGAGAGTCCTAGAGCGGAGTCCTTGAGGCGGTCCTTGACTTCGTCCCAGAGGGCGCCGGCGCGCAGGGCTTTTTCGCAGGCTTCCTCGAGTTCGCTGCGGCGCTTGACACCGGCGATGCGGAGACCGTAGATGACGTTTTCGAAGATCGACTTGGGGAAGGGGTTCGACTTCTGGAAGACCATGCCGACGCGGCGGCGCAGGCTGATGACGTCGAGGCTGGGCGCGTAGATGCTGGAGCCGCCGATGGTGATGTCGCCATTGTGGCGGGTGCCATCGACGAGGTCATTCATCCGGTTGAGGTTGCGCAGCAGGGTGGACTTGCCGCAGCCGGAGGGGCCGATGAAGGCTGTGATCGAGCGTTCCGGCATCGCCAAATCGACGCCGAAGAGGACCTGCTTCTGACTGTAGAAGAAGTCGAAGTTGCTGATCTGGATGAGCGATTTTTCCTGGGACATGAGAGGGCCTTGTCTGGTTTAGAAGGCGCCGCTTGCGTATTTGCGGCGGAGGTGGTTGCGGATGAAGATGCCGGCGAAGTTGAGGCAGGCGACGACGAGGAGAAGGAGCAGCGCGCTGGCGAAGACCATCGGGCGGGCGGCGATCGAGTCGGGGGACTGGAAACCGACGTCGTAGATATGGAAGGCGAGGTGCATGAAGGGGCGGTCGCCGTGGATGAAGGGGGCTTGTCCGTCGATCGGCATGCCCTGGGTCGACTTGACCACGCCGACCAGCATCAAGGGGGCAACTTCGCCGGCGCCGCGGGCCATGGCGAGGATCATGCCGGTGATGATGCCGGGGACAGAAGCTGGAAGGACGACGCTGCAGATCGCCTGCCACTTCGAGGCACCGCAACCCAAAGCTCCTTCGCGGAGACCGCGAGGCACGGCGGACAAGGCTTCTTCGGTCGCGACGATGACCACCGGAAGCGTCAGGATCGACAGCGTCAAGGAAGCCCAGATCAGGCCGCCTTTGCCGAAGACGGATTCGCCGGTGGCGGCTTTCCAGTCCTTGAAGATCAGGTCGTCAATACTTCCGCCGATGAAGACGACAAAGAAGGCCAAGCCGAAGGCGCCGTAGACGATCGAGGGAACACCAGCGAGGTTGTTGATGGCGATGCGGATCATCCGCACATGCGGACCCGGGCGGGCATATTCGTGCAGGTAGAGAGCGGCGATGACGCCGAAGGGGGTGACCGCGAGGCACATGATCATGGTCATGATGAAGGTGCCGAGCAAAGCCGGGAAGACCCCGCCCTCGGTGTTGGCCTGGCGCGGCTTGTCAAAGGCGAACTGGTACCAGCGATGGCAGAAAAGTCCGACGCGCGAGAGGACGCTGAGGGTATTGGGCTTGACCATCGACAGGATGTCGCCGCAAGGAACTTCGATGCTGCGGCCATCGACGGTGCTGAGCACAAGGGTGTCGGTGGCGAGTTTCTGCTTCAAGGCTTCACGGGAAGGCTCGATCGCCTCGCGCTTTTTCTCCAACTGTTTGAGCTGATCGCGGATCGCGCTGGGATCTGCCTTGATCTCCTCCAGATGGAAGATCTCCACTTGCAGCTTCTTTTCCTCCACCACGATTGACGCGATGTCGCCATTGTCGATCTTGTCGAGCTCCTTGCGGTTGGCTGCGGCAGCGAGGATCGAAGCGTCGAGGCGGCTGGAGAAATCCGGCGAAGAAGCGAGGATCTCCTCCTTGCCTGACTTCAACTTGGCCGCGATGGCCAGATTGCGCGGGTTGGACTGGCGCTCGATGATCACCAAGTCGCTTGGATAAGAGATTTTTTCGACAGCGGTTTTGTTGACGAAGAAGAAGGAGTCGCCGTAGGTTTCGCGGTTGCCGCTCCAGATCTTGTATTGCTTGTCGTTCTCTTCGATGATTTCTCCGGCAAGGCGAGTGCCGTCGCCGCCATGCAAGGGCGAAGTTCCCGCCTTGAACTCAAACTGGGTGATGGCTTTCGGCCAAAAGGCGGTACAGCCGTTCCAAGCGATGAAGGCGAGAGTGAAGGCTATGATGCTGAGGCCGGCGGCAAGGCCGAGACCGCAGATCCAGACGTAGGCTTCACCTTTGGGGCGGGTGGACATGTGATGAGAACTCTTTGAATAGGCTGGGGTTGAACATGCTGACTCTAAGCTCTGAAAAAAATCCATCCGCTGCTATTGATCAATCTGCAGTGATGATTGTGTTAAGGAATGGTTAAGGCAAGCTGGCGGGCCATCAGCCACGCCTTACAAGCGCCTGCTTAAGCAGCTCGGCATAGAATCGCGGCGCGACATGGGCGACGGCAAGCGGGCCCGCTTGACACATGACTGACACCGGCGTGCCCCTGCCGGTGGTGCAGTCGGTGCTTGGCCACCTGTCGCAGGAGATGCCCCAGCGCAGGCTCCCTCCTCCCTCACTCCCCGGTCGCCGATGGATGCGGGGGCATACAAGATCAAACCGGAGAACCGGAGAACCGGAGAACCGGAGTTGCACAGGTCGCAAAAATTCGCAAAAGGGGTTAGCTTCCGCAGCTTTAGTCATCATCCCATAAGGTCCAGCCCATGTCCGATCTCCACCGTGCCCGCCCCAACAAGTTCCGTCGCGACCGCGCTCACCGCGAAGCCCATGTCAGCCCGCCGGAACGCCTCAAGGTCAAAGACCACTACGACGTCATCGTCATCGGCTCCGGCCTCGCCGGCTTGACCTCGGCCAACTGCATGGCCAAGCAGGGCCGCAGCGTCCTCCTCCTCGAGCAGCACTACATCCTCGGCGGCCTGGCCCAGTGGTTCAAACGCTCCGGCGGCCACATCTTCGACATCTCGCTGCACGGCTTCCCCATCGGCATGAAAAAGACCCTGCGCAAATACTGGAGCGCCGAGCTCGCCGACAATATCCACCAGGTCAAATCGGTCCGCTTCATCAACCCGCAGTTCGACCTCGACACCACCTTCACCCGCGAAGACTTCACCCGCATCCTGGTCGAAAACTTTCAGGTCGATCACGATCGCGTCATCGCCTTCTACGACCACCTCGCGGCGATGAACTACTACGACCGCGACACCCGCACCACCCGCGACCTCTTCCAGGAATTCTTCCCCGGCCGCACCGACGTCTGGCGCCTGCTGATGGAGCCGATCACCTACGCCAACGGCTCCACCCTCGACGAACCCGCCATCTCCTACGGCATCGTCTTCTCCAACTTCATGAGCAAGGGCGTCTACATCTACCACGGTGGCACCGATGACATGATCAACAAGATGGAGAAGATCCTGGTCGAAAACGGCGTCGACATCGCCACCAAGGCCCTGGTCCAGAAGATCAACATCGAGAACGGCAAGGTCACCGGCGTCACCGTCAACGGCCGCTTCGTCGGCTGCGACTGCGTCATCTCCAACGCCGGCATCCACCCCACCATCAAGCGCCTCGCCGGCCCCGAGAACTTCAAGCCCGAGTTCATCGCCGAGCTCGACGCCGTCCGCCCCTCCTCGTCCTCGTCGCAGGTCTACATCGGCCTCAAAGAAGGCGAATCCATCCCCTTCATCGGCGACCTCGTCTTCACCTCGACCCACCCGACTTACGACGCCACCGCCTTGACCGACTTCAAGGTCAGCTCGATGACCTTCTCGGTCTACTACCCCGAGATGCGCCCCGAGAAGAACCGTTACGCCCTGGTCGCCTCGATCAACCACCTCCTGAAAGACTGGACCAGCCTCAGCGACGAGGAATACCAGAAGGCCAAGGACGAGATGATCGACCTCGCCGTCGAAACCCTCGAACGCCACGTCCCCGGCATCCGCAGCAAGATTGGCTATCTCGAAGCCGCCACTCCCCGCTCGGTCGAGTTCTACACCCTGTCGGAAATGGGCACCAGCTTCGGCACCAAGTTCGAAGGCCTCAAGGTCTCGATGGAACTGCCGCAGCAAATCGGCGGCCTCTTCCACGCCGGCTCTGTCGGCATCATCATGTCCGGCTGGCTCGGCACCGCCAACTACGCCGTCATCGTCTCCAACCAGGCTGACAAATACCTGCAGTCGGTCAAGAAGAGCTGAGCCTGCGCCAAGCGCAAAAACCTCAACAGGCCCTGCAGGGCCTGTAGTTTTGCTCCCGCAAGCAGAACGACGCCAAAACGAAGCCGCCGCGCTTCAGTGAGAAATCACTGAACGCGGCGGCCTTGATTGATTCCGTGGCCCAAAATTACGGCCACGGCGGTGGGGCGTGGTGGTGATATGAGATGCTTGGCGGGCTCTATTTCAAATTGCTTGGAGAAAGCGGAATGGACGGTCTGGATCTGCATCCTGTAGGTGGCGTCGGCGCAGAGTGCAGAGGCCGGGGCGATTCAGTCCGAAAATCCGGATCGACTCCGATGCTTTCTGTTGGTCATTGGCAGTGGCCAAGGGATTTGGCTTGAGCTCGCCGGAATCGGTTTCGTATTCGAAGTAGCGCAGGAAGGTGTAGTTCTGGGCGTCGGGACGAAGGAGCTGCTCGGACCAACGCTCTTTCTTCTTGTCGTTGCAGCCACTACAGCAGTAAAAGAGGTTGGTCCACTCATAGGCGAGAGGATGGAATTCCGGATGGGCGCCGCCTTTGGGACGAAAGTGGTCCACTTCTTCTTTGCCGTGGGCATCGACAGGGTAGCCATCGCAGTAGGAGCAATGACAATCGGTCAAAGCTTTCAAAGCATTGCGGATGAGCGGGTAGCTATCACCTTTCCAAGCGAAGCGGAAGGCCGGGTCTTGGGATTTGCGCTGGGCATATTCACTGCCCCATGCTTGGCTGTTTTCGACGAGGACGGCTGGCGCCTCGCCACGCTGCCACGGCTGCATTAGGCCTGTCCTTTCTGCTCAAGTTGACGCTGATACTGGCGCCATTCATAGGCGATGAGAGTCGCCGTCTCTTCGCTGCGGTTTTTGAGAATGTCGAAAACTTGCCGCATGTCAGCTTCGGCACTGACATCGCCTAACAGGACGCGGTGCTTGGCCTCACGGAAACGCTTGAAATCCGCTTCGGTCTCCAGATCGAACTCGGAGGAGATGCCGAAGATCGAGTTGAGGATGCTGCTGTAGCTTACGCCAAGCTGCGAGCCCTGCACTTCTAGCAATGTCGCCTTGCCTTTGTCCAAGGCCAGCGGGATGATCTGAGCGTCGGACACCGAAGCGACGACAAAGGGCGAATGCGTCGAGGCGATGATCTGCGCGTTGGGGAACATCTCCTGGACAATCGGCAGCACCTTCCGCTGCCATTCGGGGTGAAGGTGGATGTCAATCTCGTCAAGAAGCAAGAGGAAGGAACGCTGGAGCACCGGCGTGTCGTTCTCCCAAGGGATGCGATCGAGGCGCATCAATAAATCCGCCACCCAACTAACGATCGACTTCAAGCCATCGGGAAGCAGCCCGAGATCAATCACCGCCCCATCCAATTCAACCCTCACATTGCTGTCATTTTCCGAGGTCACAAATTTGAAGGAGCGTTCAATGATTTTCGTTATGGTGTTTTCAATATTCCCAATGCTTTGCATCAACTGCACCGCTTTCTCCTCCTTCCCGGCTTGTTTGGCCTTCAGACTTTTGAATTCCTGGTTGGCGATCCAATAGGCCAGTTTCTTGGCATCCGCAGTGTGAGTGAAGGACAGAGAGTGATCAAAGGGGCTGTCGCTAGGTTCTTGAATACTTGTGACATTGACATCGTCAATCGATCGCATGCCTGCATAAGCAAAGGCAGCCCAAGAAAATTTAACGACATGCTTAGACCCACCAAAATTGCCTAAGTTGTCGTGATAAGAATTAATCTTTTGCCTTATAGCCTTCCCGTAGAAGCTAAGTGAATTGAGAATTTTCGTTTTCTCAATGTTGCTGACAATTGAAAAATCAAGTGAATACTCGTATGTCGACAAGCCCTTTGAAGGCTCAAAATGATTGGGCATAGTCTTTTTTGCTGTTGTGGATACACCTAACACACCACCATCCAATCCAAAATAGACTTGAACAAAGGAATCGCGCGATTTAAATCTATTATTTACATTTGATGATGGGTTAAGGCTGCAGGTGTGATGAGCTGCAATCGCAGCTGCAAGTGCAAACAAAATCGTGCTCTTCCCGCATCCATTCGGCCCAGTCAAAAGATAGACATCAGCCCGCTT
>CAMCSH010000159.1 GCA_945877655.1 Lentisphaera araneosa HTCC2155
GGCAGCTTGTCACTTTTGTGGCCGCCGACCAGATAGACCGGAGCGGGCTTGCCTTTTTCAATCAGTTTCGAGACACCGTTGACCCGCAGCTGGAAGTCCACCACCAGGTCTTTCAAATTTTTGCCCTCGTTGAAGTAACGCTCGACATCTTTCGGGTGAATCAGGCAGCAGGCGTGATTTTTGCCTTCCTTGACGCCACGATAGTTCTCGCTGAAGGAGCTGCGGAAGTAGGTGCCTTTGGCAAATCCGGGAGCGATGGCGGACCAAGTGACCGAGACATCATCAAGCCATAGACCGTTATCGATGGCTTTGGGATCTTTTGCGCCGGGAACTGGAGTGATTTTGACGCTGTATTCGACAACCAAGGTTTGCCATTTTGAAATGCCGTTGACTTTCGCGATCCGGTCGACACCGGTGTCGGGGTTGGCGAGTTCCTTCAATTCGAGACTATCTACCGTGATTTCGACCTTCGGCTCTTTCGAAACCTGTGCATACATGCTTGGGGTGGTGAGGAAAAGAAGAGCAAAAGCGAACAGCTGCATGAGAGTCTTCATCGGCATTCTCCTTATGTGTGTCGGGCGTACCCGGTTGATCACTGTACTTCGGTTATGACGGGGGTCAAGCATCACTTCGAGCAAGTCCGCGAGGATCAGGCAAGCCAGACCCTCTTTGCCCCACCCCTCCTTCGCGCAAGGCCGCTCCCACGGCGCCAGGAAGTCGTGCACTGGAGAGCACGACCCGTGCTTGCATTTCGGCGATCCGGGCCTGCATCTCCTGCTGCGTCGCCATTGCCTCGGCGCGTTTCGCCTCGGCCCGCGCCGCCGCCACTTTGCTCAAGGCCTCGGAAAATTGCGATTGCAGTTTCGCCCCGATGTTGTCGAGAATCGTCACCTCGGCAACATCGCAGGAAACCACTTCGAAACAAGTGCCGCTGACCACGCCGGATTCCCTAACCACTTCGGTGATCAAGCCGGGGTTTTTCACCAGATTGCGATGGTCGTCTTGACTGCCGAGGGCGCGCACCACAGCTTCACCCATGCGGGCAATCACTGTCCGTTCGCCGGCACTGCCGACCAAGCGGGTGACGTCGCTGCGCACGGTCATGCGCAGCACGACGCCGACCCGGATGCCGTCCTTGCAGACGCCGACGATGTGGCGCTGGCCGGAGCGGGGTTCGGGACACTGCAGAACTGCGGGACGGACAAAGGAGCCGACGGCGGCGAGGACATCGCGTCCCGCCAGATCAATCCGGCAAAGGTCTTCAAAGGTCACCACGATGTTGGATTTGTGGGCCTGAACGGTCGCCTCTGCCACAGCGGCCAAATCGCCGCCGCGAAGCAGGTGCTCCTGCAGGCGGAAGGAGTCGACCTCGACATCGGCCCGCTGCAGCTTGACCAGTGAGTCGACCACGAGATGCGTATCAATCCGGCGCAGGCGCATCATCACCAGATCGGCGAAGCTTATGGCGACGCCGTTCGACAGGACCTGGGTCCAAGTGCCAATCACCGGCATCAGGAAGATCCCGATGCCGGCGATGAGGATGAGCAAGACGATGATCAGAGCCCATTCCATGAGGTTCAATTCCGGTAGTTGGGAGCATCGCGGATCATCTGGATGTCGTGCGGATGCGCTTCACGCAAACCAGCTGAGGTGACCTGCACCATTCTGGCTTTTGCTTGCAGCTCAGGAACGCTGCGGGCGCCGTTGTAGCCGAGGCTGAAGCGCAGGCCGCCGGCAAACTGATGAAGAACGCTGCTGACGGTGCCGCGATAAGGAACCTGGCCTTCAATGCCCTGCGGCACCAACTGGCTCGAGTCTTCGACATCGCCTTGGCCGTAGCGCTCGCGCGATCCCTGACCGGCTTTCATCGCCTCAAGCGAGCCCATGCCGCGGTAGACGACGAAGCGACGACCTTGGTGCATGACTTTTTCGCCCGGGGATTCTTCGGTGGCGGCGAGAAGGCCGCCCATCATCACCGCGCTGGCCCCGGCGGCGATCGCCTTGGGCACGTCGCCGGATTGCTTGATGCCGCCATCGGCAATCACCGGGACATCGAGAGGAAGGGCGCGGCTGGCAGCCCAGATGGCGCTGATCTGCGGGATGCCGACGCCGCAGACGACGCGGGTCGTGCAGATCGAACCGGGGCCGATACCGACCTTGACGCCATCGGCGCCAGCGTCAGCCAGGGCTTTTGCACCTTCGCCGGTGCCGACGTTGCCGGCAACCACGTCAACTTTCGACCCATAGCGCTTCTTCAGCTCGCGAACGGTGTCGACGACACCTTTCGAATGACCGTGGGCGGTGTCGATGGTGATGGCGTCGACGCCAGCATTGATCAGGGCTTCGGCTCGTTCGTAGTCGTAGGGAGAGATGGCGGCCGCGACACGCAACTGATAGCGCGAGTCGAGGTTTTCCTGTTTCGACGAACCGGTCATCAAGGCCCGGACGTCGTGGAAGCTGTAGAGACCCGCTAGATTACCTTTGTCATCAAGCAGCGGCAGCTTGCCGATGCGGGCTTCGGTCATGATTTTGTAGGCTTGCTCCAAGGTGGTGCCGGCGCTGGCGGTGATCAGCTTGCCAGTCATGACGGAGGCGACGCTGACCTTGCGGTCGGTGATGAACTTGAGGTCTTTGGCGGTCAAGATGCCGACGACCCGGTCATTGACGTCGAGGATCGGGAAGCCGGAGAAGGGCAGGACTTTCTCCTGCTTGGTGCGCAGAACCGTGGCGATGTCGTCGCTGTCGCGGAAGCTCACCGGCTGCTGGATCAGGCCGTTGGAGTGCAGCTTGACCTTGCGGACTTCGGCGGCCTGTGCCTTGGCCGACATGTTTTTGTGGAGGACGCCGATACCGCCGAGACGGGCAATGGCGATCGCCATCGGCGCTTCGGTGACGGTGTCCATCGCGGCACTGACAAAGGGAATGTTGAGCTCGATGTTGCGGCTGAATCGCGACTTGATGCTCGCATCTTGCGGCAGGAAGTCGGCGTACTGAGTCACCAGACTGACATCGTCAAAGGTCAGTCCGAGGTAGGGGTCGCGGCCCAGGAGGGCGTCCACATGGGGGTTCTTCATGATCTCAATCTCCGGTTATGATCCGAGCAGATTACACCCTCGCACCCCGGCGTTCAAGGTGAAATTCCACCCCAGCGCCGCGGAAATGACGGGGAGCTGAATAGCTTGTAGCCAGGATTCATGGAAGCTCTTCCTTGCTGTCTGTGTCAATGTTATCGTTTGGGAAGAAAGTTGGGCGCGGCTATGATGTTCATGACAAGGCATCAAAAAGCGAGCAGATTCCTCCGCTCGCTTTTCCCGTCGCTGATTGTCTGTTTCCTTACGCTTCTTGCACAGTCGTGTCCCAGTTAGCTTGCTCAGAAGCTCTTCTGCCAATCTGGCTTGTTGGCGTAGACCCACTTGTAGTACTCGCCGTTCTGCAGCTCGGAGGCGGCATCCTGGTCGAGAACAATGACGGCGCGCTGGTGCATCTGCAGGATCGAGGCAGGAACCCAGGCGGAGATGGCGCCTTCAACCATGGCCTTGACCACCGGGGCCTTGCCCTTGCCAGTGGCGATGAGCAGCACTTCCTTGGCTTCCATGATGGTGCCGACGCCCATGGTCAAGGCGTGGCGCGGCATCAGTTTCGGGTCGCCGAACATCGGGCCGTTCTGGTCCAGGGTTTCCTTGGTCAGGGTCTTGATCCGGGTCCGCGACGCGAGCGAGCAACCGGGTTCGTTGAAGCCGATGTGGCCGTTGCTGCCGATGCCGAGAAGCTGCAGATCGATGCCGCCGAGACGGGCGATCTGGGCTTCGAAGTTGGCACATTCGGCCGGGATGTCCTTGGCCATGCCGTCGGGAAGGTGGGTGTTGCTCAGCTTGATGTTGACCTTCGAGAACAAGTGCTTGTTCATGAAGTAGCGGTACGACTGGTCGTGCTCGGGAGCGAGACCGACATATTCGTCGAGGTTGACGCTGTGCGCCAGGGAAAAGTCGAGACCGGCATTTTTGTGCATGTCGGCGAGGAGGGCGTAGACGCCTTCGGGGGTGCGGCCGGTGGCGAGGCCGAGCAGGAGCTTGGGATTGGCGCGGATGCGGGCCGCGATCAGCCGGGCGGTGCTCAGCTCGGCTTCCTGCTTGCTGCTGCAGATGATCACTTCCATGAAAGACTCCTGGCGTTTTGAAATGGGGCCGTGAACTTAGCGCCACCTGCCATCCCGGCAAGATTGTGTGACGACAACACGGCAACGATGCCGCCTGGAGTCCAGACGGCATCGGGCTTTTGCGCTCTCCGCAAATCAGCGGGTCTGCTTCTGCGCCTTCAGTTGCTTGTAGCGCTCAAGCATTTCCTTTAGTTTGCTGGGATTCTCCTCGGCCAGATTTTTATCCTCGCCCGGATCGGCCGCCAGATTAAAAAGTTGCTTCTTGCCTTCGCCGCCCGGAATGACCTTCCAATCGCCGACGCGTAGGAAGTCGGGGCTAGCGCCACCGAGGAGCCATTCGCGGCCTTTCGGGCTGTCGCCGAGAAGCGCGGCACTCATGTCGAGCGAGTCGTTGGCGACGCCGTCCTTAAGGGCCGGAGCGCCGGCAATGGCGCCAAGAGTGTTCATCAGGTCGACTTGACCGATGATGGCGTCGCTGGCCCCGGGCTTGATGCGACCATTCCAAGCGGCGATGAAGGGGACGCGGGTGCCACCTTCGAAATTCGAGTATTTGCCGCCTTTCCAAGGACCGGAGGGCTTGTGATCGCCGAGACGCTCTTGCGCCTGATCGGCGTAGCCGTCGCCCAGGACCGCGCCGTTGTCGCTGCTGAAAATCACCAGGGTGTTCTCCAGAAGCCCGTGTTCCGCCAGGCTCGCCATGACGGCACCGACGCTCCAGTCGAGCTGCAGCATGGCGTCGCCGCGAGGCCCGAGGCCGCTTTTGCCGACGAAGCGGCTGTGCGGAGCACGAGGCACGTGGGTGTCGTGAGTGGCAAAGTAGATGAAGAAGGGCTTGTCCTTGTTGTCCTTGATGAACTGCACTGTCTGGCCAGTCAAGGTGTCGGCAATGTCCTGGTCGATCCAGCGCGCCTTCTTACCGCCACTCATGAAGCCGATGCGGGAAATGCCGTTGACGATGGTGCCGTCGTGGCCATGGACCAGGCCCATCTCGAGCAGCTCGGGATTCTCCCTGCCGGTGGGGTCATCGCCGACTTTCTGCTTGTAGCTGACGCTGATCGGATCGGCGGGATCGAGATCGACCACCTTGCCGTTGCGCAGGAAGACGCACGGGGTGCGGTCGCCGGTGGCGGGCATGATGAAGGAGAAATCAAAGCCGACTTCGCGAGGACCGGGAACCACTTCCTTGTTCCAGTCGATAGGCTGTTTGCCGTCGCCGAGTCCGAGGTGCCATTTGCCGACGACGGCAGTGGTGTAGCCTGCGGACTTGAGGCGGGAAGGCAGAGTGGCCTGATCGGCCGCAGGCAGGATCAAGGCGGCGTCGCCGGGAAGGATGCCGGTGCCTTTCTGGCGCCAGGGCAGATTGCCGGTGAGCAAAGAGAAACGGCTCGGAGTGCAGGTCGAACCGGCACTATAGCCGGCATGGAAATTGATCCCCGAAGCCGCCAGCATGTCCAGGGCCGGAGTCTTGTAGCGGGTCGCGCCGTTGCAGCTCAGATCGCCGTAGCCGACGTCATCGGCATAAATCATGACGATGTTGGGCTTCTTCGGCTCGGCAGCCGAAGCAGGGGCTTCTGCGGCGGACGCAAAAAGCTGAAGACCTACGACGATGATGAAGGATCGGATCATGCTGCAAACTCCTGGAATTTTTTGACTGTCATGTGGGAGGTGCCACGAGGAGATGCCCAAGCTACACGCCGCCGCAGTTTTTCCTGAAGATCTTCTGGCGAAATTGATCCTTGCATCCATGCACATATGCGGATATACTTGCGCCAACCGCAAAAACCCCGTGGAGAAAACACATGTCTAAGTACCGCACCAACCACATCTTCACCTCCGAATCCGTTTCCGAGGGCCACCCCGACAAGATCTCCGACCAGATCTCCGACGCCGTCCTCGACGCCTGCCTCGCCCAGGACCCGAAGTCCCGCGTCGCCTGTGAGACCCTCTGCACCACCAACTTCGTCTGCATCGCCGGCGAGATCACCACCAACGCCAAGGTCGACTTCGAGAAGCTCGCCCGCGACACCATCCGCAAGATCGGCTACGACAAACCTGAGCTCGAGTTCTGCGCCGACACCTGCAAGATCGACGTCCGCGTCCACTCGCAATCGGCCGACATCGCCCAAGGCGTCAACGAAGGTGAAGGCCTGTTCAAGGAACAAGGCGCCGGCGACCAGGGCATGATGTTCGGCTACGCCTCGAACGAAACCAGCACCCTGATGCCCGCCCCGGTCCACTACTCGCACCGCATCCTCGAGAAGTTCGCCGAGATCCGCCGCACCACCACCGAAGGCAAGAAATACCTCCGCCCCGACGCCAAGTCGCAGGTCAGCTTCCGCTACGACCATGGCAAACCGGTCCGCGTCGAAGCGGTCGTCGTCTCGCACCAGCACAGCGCCGACATGTCGCGTGAATGGCTGGAAAAAACCGTCCGTGAAGTTGTCGCCAGCGTCATCCCGGTCGAATTCCTCCACACCGGCATCACCTACTACGTCAACCCCACCGGCCAGTTCATCATCGGCGGCCCCCACGGCGACTGCGGTCTCACCGGCCGCAAGATCATCGTCGATTCCTACGGCGGTGTCGGCGCCCACGGCGGCGGCGCCTTCTCCGGCAAGGACCCCACCAAGGTCGACCGCTCGGCCGCCTACATGGCCCGCTACGTCGCCAAGAACATCGTCGCCACCGGCCTCGCCGAGAAGTGTGAAATCCAGGTCGCCTACGCCATCGGCGTCGCTGAGCCCGTGTCGCTTTGCGTCGACACTTTCGGCACCGGTGTCCTGCCCGACGACAACCAACTCGAAGGCGTCATCCGCAAGGTCTTCTCGATGAAGCCCGCCGCCATCGAAGAAATCCTCGGCCTGCGCAAGACCGGCCAAGGCTGGAAGTACCAAGACTCCGCCGCCTACGGCCACTTCGGCCGCGATCTTTTCCCCTGGGAAAAGACCAACAAGACCGCCGAGCTCCGCGCCGCCGCGGGAGTGAAGTAATTCAGCAGCCTTCATGAGCGGATCGGTCGGATCGGACGGATCCGACCGATCTTGCTAAGCCCTCATTTCTGACTCCCAACTCCCCCACTCCCCTACTCCCCGAGTTCCCCCCACATGAAAACCATCGGCGTCGGTTCCCCTCTCGTTGACATCCTGGCTCGCGTCGATGACGCCTTCATCCGGCAGCACGCCGGCGAAAAAGGCGGCATGGTGATGCTCGAGTCGGCAGCCCTCAACACCCTCGTTTCGCAAGCCGAACTCACTGGCCTTGCGCCCCTCGAAACCGCTCCCGGCGGCTCGGCGGCCAACACCATCCTCGGCCTCCTCAAACTCGGCCACCAGGCCGCCTTCCTCGGCAAGGTCGGCAAAGATGCCCGCGGTCAATACTTCCTCGACAGCTTCCGCCAAGCCGGCGGCGACGCCTCGAAGTTCAAGACCAGCGCCGATGTGCCGAGCGGCTCCTGCCTCTCGCTCGTCACTCCCGACGCCCAGCGCACCCTGCGTCCCTTCCTCGGCGCCGCCGCCACCCTGTCGCCCGACGAAGTCAGCGTCGACGACTTCCGCGGCTTCGGCCTCGCCCACATTGAGGGCTACGTCCTCTTCAACCGTCCCTTGGCGGAACGTATCCTCAAATGCGCCAGAGAAGCCGGCTGCAAGATCTCGCTCGACCTCGCCTCGTTTGAAGTCGTCCGCGCCAATACCGACATTTTGAACGATCTCCTGAACGACTACGTCGACCTGGTCTTCGCCAACGAAGACGAAGCCAAGGCCTTCAGCGGCCACAGCAATCCCGTCGACGCCCTCGACCGTCTCGAGAAGCTCTGTGCCACCGCCGCGGTCAAGCTCGGCCCCGACGGCGCCGTCATCTCGCAGCTCGGCCGTCGCCACCGCGTCGGCGCCCGCCGCGTCACCGCCATCGACACCACTGGAGCTGGCGACCTCTGGGCCTCCGGCCTCCTCGCCGGCCTGCAGCGCGGCTGGGACGTCGAACGCTCCGCCGCCCTCGCCGCCGCCACCGGCGCCGCCGTCGTCCAGATCATGGGCGCCAGCATCCCCGAAGCCACCTGGAAACAGATCCGCAGCGAGTTCCCGCAGGGATGAAATCGCCCGTTCCCACCTCATTCGTTGACGCCAAAGACGTCGCGGATTTTAGCCCAGGGTTGAGCCGCATCGGCGACACCCTGGGTCAGGTGTGGAATGTGACCGCAGACCCCAACGGGGTCACGGATATTTTCCGTGACCCCCTTGGGGTCGAAATATGCGTTGTACGCAAACCCAGGGTGTCGCCTCGTACCTCGGCTCAACCCTGGGCTAAAATCGATGACCCCGTTGGGGTCGAACGCCAGCGCACAATGGACTTCGTTGACGCCAAAGGCGTCGCGGATTTTAGCCCAGGGTTGAGCCGCATCGGCGACACCCTGGGTCAGCTGGGAAATGTGTCCGCCGACCCCAACGGGGTCACGGAAATTGCGGAGGTCGCGTGATGCCACAATCCCTCGCCACCGTTCATTTACACATCATTTTTTCGACCAAGGAACGTCGTCGATTCCTGCAGAATGACGAGATTCGCAGTCGTCTGCACGCCTATATCGGCGGTATCTGCCGTTCCTTGGATTGCCCGGCCTCCCATGTCGGGGGTGCAACCGACCATGTTCATATTCTCTCGCAACTTTCGCGCACTATGGCCATTGCCGACCTACTTCGAGACGTCAAGAAACAATCCTCCGTTTGGATGCACGAACAGGGAATGCCTGAATTCGCTTGGCAACTCGGCTACGCAGCGTATTCCGTCAGCCATTCGCAGACCCCGAAAGTTCGTGCCTATATCGCGGATCAGATGAATCATCACGAACACACTGATTTCAAAGACGAATTGCGCGCCTTCGCCGCAGCACATGACCAGCCGCTCGATGAGAGGTACGCATGGGATTGATCGCTCAAAACCTCGGGCAACTCCGCGACCCCGTTGGGGTCGGAATCTGCACTGTACGCAAACCTAGGGTGTCGCCTCGTTCCTCGGCTCAACCCTGGGCTAAAATCAATGACCCCTTTGGGGTCGAGCAACAGCCTCCACCCTCATTTGTTGACTCCGAAGGAGTCGCGGATTTTAGCCCAGGGTTGAGCCGCATCGGCGACACCCTGGGTCAGGCGTGTGATCTGACCGCCGACCCCAACGGGGTCACGGAAGATTCCCGCCGTTTCCGCGACCCCGTTGGGGTCAAACTCTGCGCTATCCGCAAACCCAGGGTGTCGCCTCGTTCCTCGGCTCAACCCTGGGCTAAAATCCG